>NZ_JBHTBZ010000008.1:0-90960 GCF_042665235.1 Hydrogenophaga defluvii
CCCCGCGCACGGTGTCCGCCATCGCATGGAACGCTGTCCGCGATGGGAATGGAATCACTGTCCGCCATCAGTGGAATGCGCATCCGTGCTGACTGAATCGCACATACACCCCGTGTCAGCAAGTACGAATTGATGAGACCGGGCGTTCTGTAGGTTTCGGTCTTGGAGTCACCCGAGGGGCCGCAGGCCAGCCTTTGCTTCACATCCCTCCAATTGAAATCTGGCCCGCACGGACTGCCTCAACTGCCTCCAGGCGAACTTCCTCGCGGCTGCGAGCCGTTGCGACCGACTTCTGGCTGAACGGGATGCCAAAGCGAGCCCAGCGGTCCCACTCCGGAGACTTCTGTGCTTCCGCCAACTCAGCCTTCACTTCGGCACGACTCTTGGTGCCGGGCATGTGGTGGAGCTCAAAACCCGCGTCGCCGCCAACCCAGCGGGTACCACTGGTTGCGAATGCTGCGGGTGCAACTGCAATCAAGAGGGCAGCGGTAAGGGTCAGTTTACGAACTTGCATGACATCAACTCCTGTTGTGGTTTTCATCGCAACACCATCACCTGGTGACTGCGCGTGGCCGGGGTGACCACGGTTGAAATGTAAAAAGCTGACACCGTCAACAGGGTGACCCAAGAATTACGATTTCGTCACTCCCGATTGGGTCAACGTTAGGCAATCCATGTTTACGGCCAGGCGTTGACGGGCTGAAGCTATCGCAACAGCGGTCAACGCCAATGCGAGTCGCAAAACTCCTCCCTAGGACGTCACGGTTGAACCCAGGTTTTTCTGGCGATGAACCAGGTACCAAGCTGCGGGAATGACAAGCATGCTGAGCAAGGGCGCTGTCACCATTCCTCCCACCATCGGGGCCGCAATACGCGTCATGACCTCTGAGCCTGTCCCGGTGCCCAACAGAATAGGAAGCAGACCGCCCATGACCACGGCAACGGTCATGGCCTTGGGTCGGACACGAAGCACAGCACCTTCGCGAATGGCGCTGAGCAGCGTTTCATTGGTATCTGGCTCCCCGGCCGCAAGCCGCTGGGAATAGGCATTCTTGAGGTACACCAGCATCACGATGCCAAACTCAGCAGCCACGCCTGCCAATGCAATGAAGCCCACTGCGGTGGCCACGGAGACGTTGTGCCCGAGCGCCCAGACCAGCCAGAAGCCGCCCACCAGCGAGAACGGCACGGCAGCCATCACGAGGGCGGCATCCTTGAAGGAGCGGAACAACAAATACAGCAGCACGAAAATGACAGCCAGGGTGGCAGGCACAACCGTCTTCAGCCGTTGCGTTGCGCGCTCCAGGTATTCGAACTGCCCCGACCAGGATATGGCGTAACCCGCTGGAAGCTTGACCTCACTGGACACGGCCGCCTGCATGTCCGTGACAACTGAACGCAAGTCTCGGCCCCGCACGTCCACATACACCCAGCCGGACAGCCGTGCGTTCTCGCTGCGCAACATTGGAGGGCCGTCCTGGACAGTTACGCGAGCGACGTCCTGCAGGAGAAGTTGGGCGCCTTTTTCGGTGACAAACGGTAGCGTGCGCAACCGCTCCAGTGAGTCCCGAATCTCCCTGGGATAGCGCACGTTTATGGGATAGCGCTCCCGCCCCTGCACCACCTCACCGACGTTGTCCCCGCCGATGGCGGTCGACACGATGCTCTGGACATCAGCGACCGACAAACCGTACCTGGCAGCCGCAGTACGGTCTACATCCACATCGATGTAGCGGCCCCCGGTGAGGCGCTCGGCGAGCGCGGATGACACCCCTGGAACTTTCCTTACAGCGGATTCCACCTGACCTGTAAGTTGGTCGATAACCTTGAGGTCTGCACCAGCGATTTTGACCCCCACCGGACTCTTAATGCCTGTGGCCAGCATGTCGATGCGGTTGCGGATGGGAGGCACCCACACATTCGAGAGTCCTGGCACTTTCACCACCCGGTCCAACTCCTCAATCAACTTGTCCGGTGTCATGCCGGCGCGCCACTGCTCACGCGGTTTGAATTGGATGGTGGTCTCGAACATCTCCAGTGGAGCTGGGTCTGTGGCGGTATCGGCACGGCCGGCCTTGCCAAACACTCGTTCCACCTCGGGGATTGTTTTTATGAGGCGGTCGGTTTGCTGCAGCAAAGCAGAGGCCTTGGACGCCGAAAGGCCAGGCAACGCAGAGGGCATGTACAGCAAGTCGCCTTCATCCAGCGGCGGTAAAAACTCGCTGCCCAAGCGGGTCATTGGGATAAGCGTGAGCACCAACAAGGCAGCAGCAACAACCAGGGTCGCCTTCGGGAACCGAAGGACAACTTCGAGCACAGGTCGATATCCAGCCGTCAGAACCCGGTTCAACGGGTTCGACGCCTCAGGCGGAATTCGGCCTCTGACCAGATACCCCATCAACACGGGAACCAGCGTGACAGAGAGCACGGCTGCGGCCGCCATCGCATAGGTCTTGGTGAACGCCAGAGGCGAGAACAACCTCCCCTCCTGGGCCTCAAGCGTGAACACCGGGACAAAAGACAGGGTAATGACGAGCAGCGAGAAAAAGAGCGCCGGCCCCACTTCGATGGAAGCGTCCGCAATCAACTTCCAGCGCTCAGTGGTGGTCGGCCCACGCCCATTTGCATGCTCGAACGACTCAAGGTGCTTGTGTGCGTTCTCGATGAGCACGATGGACGCATCGACCATGGCGCCCAGTGCAATCGCAATGCCTCCCAGTGAGAGGATGTTGGCACTGACGCCTTGCCACTGCATGACGATGAAGGCCGCCAGAACGCCAATCGGTAAGGTCACCACGGCCACGAATGCCGACCGCAGGTGGAAGAGGAAAACGGCGCACACCAACGCAACGACCGCAAACTCCTCCATCAGCTTCCAACCCAGGTTTTCTACCGCGCGGTCAATCAGTAGCGAGCGGTCGTAGGTCGTCACCACTTCCACACCGGGTGGCAAGCTGGTTTTCAACGTTGCCAGTTTGGCCTTGACCGCCTCGATGGTGGTCCGCGCATTTTTGCCGGAGCGCATGACAATCACGCCCCCGGCGACCTCACCTTCTCCATCCAACTCGGCAATGCCACGACGCATCTCAGGACCCACTTGCACAAAGGCGATGTCGCGCAAGAGCACAGGTGTAGACCCGGTCACACTGATGAGAATGGACCTAAAGTCCTCCAACGATTGCAGGAATCCACGCGAGCGCACCATGTACTCGGCTTCGGCCAGCTCAACCACCGAGCCACCAGCGGCTTGGTTGGCTTTCTGAAGTGCCTCCGTCACCATGCTGTGGGTAACGCCCAGAGTGCGCATGCGGTTAGGGTCCAACACGACTTGGTATTGACGCACCATGCCGCCAATGCTGGCCACCTCCGCCACATCCGGAACGGTTTTTAGCTCGAACTTGAGAAACCAATCATTGAGCGAACGCAGTTGCGAGATGTCCTGTTTGCCGGTGCGGTCGACCAGGGCGTATTCGTAGACCCAGCCCACTCCGGTGGCGTCAGGCCCCAATGACGCGTTGGCTCCAGCTGGAAGGCGGCTTTGAACTTGGTTCAGGTACTCCACCACGCGAGACCTCGCCCAGTAGGGGTCCGTCTTGTCGTCAAACAGGACGTAGACGAAGGAGTCACCGAAGAAAGAATAGCCCCGGACAACCTTTGCCCCCGGAACACTCAGCATCGTGGTCGTCAACGGATAAGTGACCAAGTCCTCGACCACCTGAGGCGCCTTGCCTGGGTAAGGGGTTCGCACAATCACCTGGGTGTCGGACAGGTCTGGCAGTGCGTCCAGTGACATCCGGGTCATGGACCACACGCCCGCCAGCACCACAAACGCTGTTGCCATCAACACCAGGAAGCGGTTGCCGATGGACCATCGAATCAGCGCGGCTGTCATTTTTTCGCTCCCGTGGGTTGAACGGAAAGCAGCTCCCAGCCCCTCGCGCCACCCTTCTTGAACTGGAATTGGATGGTGTCGCCGGTTTTGAGCCCGGGGAAGTCCGTTGGCTTGGTTTTGCCAAATCCCATGGTCATCGATGGCCACTTGAGCGCTGGCACAGGTCCGTGCGAAATGGTGACGCCCTCCGCATCGATGTCTTCAACCTTGCCCTGAGCAGTGAACGTGCCGACAGCCTCAGGTTCCTTCGTTGGACCACTCACGGCCTCCTGACCAGACGGTGCGCTCATGCTGCCAAGAACGGATTTCAGTCGGGCCTCGGAGTCCACCAGGAACTGCCCGCTGACAACGACTTTTTCACCCTCGTGCAATCCGCTAAGCACTTCAAGCTGGTCACCCAAATCCGCGCCCAGGAAAACCGCACGTGGCTCAAATGCTCCATTGTCTTTTTGGGCAATCACAACGGCTCGCGTTCCGGTTCGGATGACGGCTTCGGTCGGCACGACCAGTCGCGTGGAAGTGGGGCCCGAGACTTGCAGCCGCAGCAACATGCCCGGCACCAGTCGCCCGCCCGGGTTGGGGACATCAAAGCGTGCCTGCACTGTGCGTGTACTGGCGTTGACCTGAGGCAAAATTTCCTTGAGCTGCCCCTCGAACGATTGGGAGGCATCCACCTGCGATGTGGCCCTGGCTTTCTGACCGCGGCGTAATCCCATGGCCTGGGTTTCCGGCACCTCGGCAACGGCCCACACTTTCTCCAAGCCGGCGATTCGAAACAGAGTTGTGCCCGGCGTGACGGCGACGCCGTCTCGAACGCCTAGCTCGGCAATCACCCCGCCGACCGGCGCAAGAACAGTAAATCGGGCTTGGGCGACGCCACTCGCTTCACTTTGAAGGAGCAGCGCATCCGGAATCGACAGCGCCCGGATGCGCTCGCGCGCCGCCGCAACCAGTTCCTCAGAAGCGCCTGCACGTTTCAAAGCCAAGTATTCGTTCTGAGGCCCCAGCCAATCAGGCGCAAAGATGGTAGCCAGCGCTTGTCCTCGGCGGACGTACTCCATGGGCGCACGAACCAGCAGTCGCTCAACATAGCCATTCACCCGAGTTTGGACAGCCTCGGAGAGGCGTTCATCAAACTGAACCGTGCCCACTGCATCCAACAAGTTGGCCACCTCGGTGCGCGTCACCGCTGCCGTCCGTATCCCCAGGTTCTGCTGAACGTCTGGGCTGACTTTTACACCACCACCCCCTTGGTCGTCGGCGAAAACCGGGACCAGTTGCATGTCCATGAAGGGCGACTTGCCGGGTTTGTCGAATCTCGGTCCAGGCACCATGGGGTCATGCCAATACAGGACCTTGCGCTCACTTGCAGCGCTTGCTGCGTTTGTGGGTTGTGCCAAGGGTGCGTTAGGCGGTTCGAGATGCGCCGCGCTCTGGCGGCCCAGCATGTACCCGCCTGCGACTAGAAGTACGCCGCTGAGAACAATAGCCGCGACATATGCGTGTTTCATTGGACACCTCCGGAAACTGGTTTGAATGCAAGCTGTGCCTGAACCTTTGCTAGGTCGCGCTGCATGCCTAGGAGCTTTCGCTGGGCTTGCACCTCGGCGTAGCGGGCCTCAAACAGGGCCATCAGTGGCACCTGATTGGAGCGATAGCCGGCCAGCGCAGCTTGAACGCGTTGTTTGACTGGGGAGATGACACCGGTTTGGTACTGCACGATGCGCTGGGACAACCGCTGTCCATCGCTGGTCAGGGTCCGAAACTCGGCCACCGCCATGCGAGTGGACTCATCATGGGCAGCAAGGGCCTTGTCCACGAGGGCCAGTTTTGAAGCGGTCTCCTGGTCTTGCCGCTCTCCAGGCGCAATAGGCAGCGGGATGTTCACCCCAACCGAGACCAGGTCCGAATATCCTGTGCGTTGGCCATAGGCGGCTTGCCAGGTCCAGTTGGGACTGCGGTTCGATGCCATGGATGCCGCTTCAGCTCGCGCCAGGTCGATGTCACGCTGAGATTGCCAAACGGCGGGATGTGCAGACACAAAGGCCTGCTCATTCATCGACGCCGGCAAAGTCGGCCTTTCCAAGCCCTCAGGACGCACGCCCACCCACCGCTGCAGGGCCGCCAGCGCAGATGCGTGCAACTGCTCGACCTCTGCGGAATCGTCGCCCGCGACACCACGGGCGGCAGTCAATTGCAGCACCTCCTGACCGCTTGCGCCCGCCGATGCAAAGCGGGCCTTGGCAGCTTCAAAGTCTTCAAGGGCGTAACGCTCGTTCAACTTCGTTAGAACCAGGACCTCACCTGCATAGAAAGCGTCCACGAAGGCCAGCGCAGCTTGAAGTCGCGAATCGGCGGCCGCAGCCAAAGCCGAGGCCGACTCGCGTTCTGCCATGGCCAGTGCTGAGGCTTGTCGCAGTGCCCGTTTCTCGGCAGACACCCACTCCTGGCTAATGCCCACCCGCTTCATCGTCATGGACTCTGCAGTGGTACGCATCCTGTCTGGACCCGTGACAGGCAAGTTTTCTATGCCGACGCTGAGCATTGGGTCGGGCAACTGTCCTGCTGCACGGGCCGTTTGAGTCGAAGCCAAAGCACCGGCGCGTGCGGCTACAACGGCTTGGGAGCGTTGGACAGCAAGCTCAAGTCCCTGCTCCAGACTGAGAGGGCTGGCCGAGACAACGGCCGGCATCATCGCAACCATGCTGATGGCTGCGGAATACAAAAGCGATTTCATGGGAACTCCGATGACAACAAAGCACTTGTGCACCAACGGCCAAGCCGTGGTGACGCCAATTGGTCAACGGAGTTTTCAGACCCGGAGTCTGAGAGTGGAGAGGAAAATGGGGTCTGGAGGCGGTCTCGCTTGACCAACCTCTGCACGGAGGATGGCGATGTCTTCAATCGCCTCTGTCAGCAGCGGGACAACAAGCGCCCACCACACCGCAGGCAGGCTGACGACTGGGACCAGCGGTGAATCCGACGATTGGGGTGCGTTCAGGCAATGCTGATGGCACAACACCGGTTGCCCAACATCCCGGTCCATCGCCATGGACTCGCAAGGTTCGCCTCGCGCCATGGACAAGGCCATCGCTTCGCTCTGGGCATCGGCTGTTGGTGGACATACATAGTTCGCCAGCACCAACTGCGAAAACAACAACGAAAACACCACCCAGAGGGTGATGGTCAGCCGTTGAGTTGCGCGTCGTGCCATGTCGAATTTGCTCGGGTCGGTCCAGTCTATTTCGGAGCTTTGAAAGGTTTCAAGGCGTGGGTAGGCATCGTACCGCTACCGCCCCATCGAGCGAAGCTGTTCGTGACTTGCATCCAGCGCCGGCAATGGAAAATGCAAGGAGAACGTCGTACGCTCAGCCTCTGATGCCACGTCAATGCGTCCATGGTGAGCCTGCATGATGGCACTGGTAATCGCAAGGCCCAGTCCCGCACCGTCGGATTCCGGCCGGGTTCGGGCCTTGTCCACACGATAGAACCGGTCAAAAAGTCTGGCCAGGTGTTCGCGCCCAATGGGAGTGCCTTTGTTGGAGACAGACAAGGTCACCTCGGTGCCCTTGGCTACCACCAACTCAATTCTGGTGTTCGTCTCTGCATGGCGCAGAGCATTCGAGAGCAAATTGCTGATGGCCCGACGAATCATCAGCCGGTCACCGATGACCTGACCATGGCCGTCAACCTTGAGTTCAATCCGAAGGTCCTCTGCCACGGCCTCATAAAACTCAAACAGCGCGGAGACTTCTTCCGACAGCTCCAACTTTTCTGGGTTGGGCAATGCAATCCCTCTGTCGGCCTTGGCTAGGAACAACATGTCTGAGACCATCCGCGCCAGGCGTTGGTATTCCTCAGCATTGGAAGCCAATGTGTCGCGATAGGACGCCGCATCACGCGGATGGGACAGCGCCACCTGGGTCTGTGTCAACAGGTTATTGAGTGGCGTGCGCAGTTCGTGAGCCAAGTCACCAGAGAAGTCCTGCAGTCGTACGAAGTCGGCCTCCAAGCGTTCCAGCATCTCGTTGAGGCTTGTCGCCAAATCAGCCATCTCCACCGGTACCTCATCCACGGGCATCCGGTGATTGAGCTTGTTGGCTGTCACCTTCATCGCCCGCTCCCGCATCACCCGCAAGGGACTGAGACCGGTTCGGGCAGCCCACCAGCCAAGGAAGCCGCTGAGCGCCGTGGCAAGCAACACAAAGACTGCCAGCGTCTTCGCCAGGGAGGTCTGAAACATGGTGTGGTGATGGGTCTCGACCGCCAGAACCAGTCGTGCTGCCACCGTTCTGGCCCCCTGGCTAGCGTCTCCATTGAGTTCAATGTCCTGTGACAGACCCCTGAGCGATTTGCCATTGACCACCCAGTCGACCAGTTGACCCGCACGCTCCTCGGCAGTGCTCAGGAGGCTTGGGACTTCCAACTCACCAGGCCCAAGAACAAGTGACTTTCCAGACCAGAGCTGCAGGTACATGCCATGGTGGCTTTCGGCAATTTCCTGGATGCGCTGTGAAACCTCTTCGAGGCCTTGCTTGCCCTTCGCTGAATCTTGAATGAGCTTCGCCTTCTCCAGCATGAAGGCCTGGTCCAGCTCGACGAAATGTTGGTGCGTTGTCATCAACACCAGTACCGCCAGCCCGGAAAGCACGGTCGCGGCAACCAACGTGTACAGCACGGTCAGCCGGACCGTCAAAGTTGACTTCATGGGCATCAGGCGGTCTCCGGCGCCTCAAGCACGTACCCCATGCCCCGGACTGTCTGAATGAGCTTTGTGTCGAAACCGTCGTCGACTTTCGCCCTCAACCTGCGCATGGCAACCTCGATGACGTTGCTGTCGCTGTCAAAGTTCATGTCCCAAACCTGGGATGCAATCAAGGAGCGGGGCAGCACCTCGCCTTGGCGTCGCATCATGAGTTCGAGCAGTCCGAACTCCTTGGCAGTCAGGTCAATCCGCTTTCCCGACCGGCTCACTCTGCGCCTCAATAGGTCAAGCTCCAAGTCCAAGACCTTGAGTTGGGTGGCTTCCAGGCCCTGGCGACCGCGGCGAAGCACCGTGCGCACACGTGCCAGCAACTCCGCAAATGAGAACGGCTTGACCAGATAGTCATCGGCACCGAGTTCAAGCCCTTTGACCCGGTCTTCGACCTGGTCCTTGGCTGTCAACAGCAACACCGGCATGTGTCGCCCGTTGGTGCGCCACGTCTTGAGCACCTGCCAGCCGTCCAGGCCAGGCAACATGACGTCCAGGATGACGAGGTCGTAGCTGACCTCCGCGCCCAGGTGAAGCCCATCCAAGCCGTTGGCCACGAGGTCCACAGTGAATCCCGCCTCACGCAAGCCTTGGCGCAGGTAGTCACCCGTCTTGGGCTCGTCTTCAACAATCAGGATTTTCACAGGTCAGCTCCGCATCGCACTACAGCGGCGAGTTTGCACCTGGAGCGGGTATCTCCGCCCCACATGACGGAAATGTAATCTTCCCGACAGCGCTGTGTAGCGGGAAGCCGTAGACACTGCGCACCTCGAAAGTTCATCGGATTTGTCGAAGGAGACCCTAGTGTCAAGAAAAATCGCAGTCGCCGGCACGAGTTGCCTGCTGGGCCTAGGTGCCCTGCTCACTGTCTCGGGAGTTCTCGCGCAACCTGCGGCTGGCGTCGCTGCCACAACAACCAATCAGGTGGGAGCACCTGCGCTGGAGTACGTGTCGCCCATCGGTGACTACAAGGGGTACGAACCCCAGTCCATCCAGTCCTGGAAAGAAGCTAACGACAACGTCGGGCGCATTGGTGGATGGCGAAATTACTCCCGGGAAACATCGCAAGGCCAGCCGTCGCCGTCTTCGCCGGCAGCGTCGGGCGGCAGCGCCCCGCACTCCAATCACCACGGGGATAAGAAATGAGAAGCCCTTTGACTGTGCCCGGATTCAAAGTCGCGCTGTCACTGATAGCCGTCGCCATATTGGCCGGATGTGCGTCCGTCAATCTTGAACAAACCCTGGAGAAAGCCAACGCTCAGACCGGGAATTTCACTGCTGGCCAATTGAAACTTTCGCAGACCGACCAGCAACGTGACGAGCGCCTGCAGGCCGCCTCAAAACTTCTGACTTCGGTCGTTGGCCAAAAAGAGGCCGTGCAGCTCGCACTCCTCAATAGCCCGTCTATGCAGGCGATGTTGGCTCAAAGCTGGGCAGATTCTTCGCTGGCAGCCCAGTCCGGCCGCATTTCCAACCCTGTTTTCAGTTTTGAGCGTGTCAGGGCGGGCGAGGAGCTGGAATTCGGGCGAATCCTCACCTTTGGCTTGCTCGACCTCATCACGTTGCCGTATCGCAAGGGCATAGCCGACCAGCGGATTGCACAAAGTCAAATCCGCTTGGCCGCTGAGGTGGTCGATAGGACCACCCAGGTCAGACAGAGCTGGGTGCGTGCGGTCGCAGCGAAGCAGTCACTTGCCTATGCCAAACAGGTTTACGAGAACGCCGAGGCAGGTGCAGAACTGGCCCGACGTCTTGAAGCGGTCGGCAATTTCAACAAGCTAGCTCGTGCACGCCAACAGACCTTCTACGCAGATGCCGCGACCCGACTGTCTGCTGCCCACCAACAAGAAATTTCTGCCCGTGAGGACCTGATTCGCCTGCTGGGCCTGGATGACAAACAGGCCGCACAGCTGCGGCTCCCAGACCGCTTACCTGACTTGCCAAAGCGGGCCCTTCAGCCAGCCGAAGTGGCAAAGGTCGCGAGCAATGGCCGTCTGGATATTCAGCTCGCACAGAGTGCCCTGAACGTCAGCGCCAAGGCCCAGGGCTTGGAAACCATCAACAGCTTCACCGACATAGAGCTGGGTGTGCGCCGTGACACGGTATTCGACAACGGCAGCGGCTCCAAATCGAATCCACGTGGCTACGAAATCGACCTCCGACTACCCATCTTCGACTGGGGAGGTATGCGCCGCGATGCCATGACAGCCCAGACGCTGGCAGCGGCAAATCAGCTGGAGGCAGTAACGCGTGCCGCAGGTTCGCACCTGAGGGAGTCGTATTCAGCCTACCGAACCGCCTACGACATCGCGCGGCACCACCGAGATGAAGTGGTACCTCTGCGCAAGGCCATCGCCGACGAAAACCTGCTTCGATACAACGGCATGCTCATCGGCGTCTTCGAGTTGCTCGCCGACTCCCGAGACCAGGTGTCCACCGTCATGGCGGCCATCGATGCCGAGCAGCAATTCTGGCTGGCAGACGCCAACCTCCAAGCGTCCTTGGTCGGACGCCCGACGGGCTTGTCCATCGCCAGTCCCGCTGCCGCGCAAAGCGGCGGTGCCGAAGGTCATTAAAAAATTCGGAGCACTCAAGTGACATCTAGACGAGATTTTTTCAAGTTTGCCGGCATTGCCGGAGGTGCGGTCGCAGCAGCCTCGGTCAGCAAGGTCGCCATGGCCGCCCTGCCAGAGCCGGTGATACAGACCTCGGCCGAAACCAGCGCACCACTGGTCCCCAATTTTGGGCGACCGTACAACCCAGTTGTGACACTCAACGGCTGGACCTTGCCTTGGCGGATGAACCAGGGGGTCAAGGAGTTCCATTTGGTCGCCGAGCCGGTGGTGCGCGAAATGGCGCCAGGCTTCAGCGCCCACTTGTGGGGGTACAACGGCCAAAGCCCTGGCCCCACCATTGAGGTCGTCGAGGGTGACCGCGTGCGCATTTACGTCACCAACAAGCTGCCGGAACACACCAGTATTCATTGGCATGGCCAACGCCTTCCCAACGGCATGGACGGCGTGGCCGGTTTGAACCAGTCAGCCATTTCCCCTGGCAAGACGTTCATGTATGAGTTCGTGGCGCGGCGGCCAGGTACCTTCATGTACCACCCTCATGCAGATGAAATGACGCAGATGGCAATGGGGATGATGGGCTTTTGGGTCACGCACCCCAAGGCCAAGAACCCGCTCATCGACGAGGTCCAACGCGACTTCTGCTTCCTGCTCAATGCCTTCGACATCGACCCTGGCAGCTACACGCCAAAAATCATGACGATGCTGGACTTCAATCTGTGGTCTTGGAACAGCCGCATCTTCCCCGGTATCGACTCGCTCAATGTGCGGCTCAATGACAAAGTGCGCATCCGCGTTGGAAATCTCACGATGACCAACCACCCGATTCACCTGCACGGGCACGAATTTCTCGTCACCGGCACAGATGGGGGGCCCACCCCAAAGAGCACCCGTTTGTATGAAGTCACAACGGACGTTGCCGTGGGTCAGATGCGCCAGATTGAGTTTCTTGCCGATGAAGAGGGGGACTGGGCATTCCACTGCCACAAGAGCCACCACACGATGAATGCCATGGGCCACGACGTCCCCACCCTGATTGGCGTGGACCACCGGGGGATGACTCAAAAGATTCGCAACCTCATCCCCGACTACATGGTGATGGGCGAGCGAGGCATGGCGGACATGGCGGAAATGGAAATGCCGCTCCCGGACAACACCGCTCCCATGATGACGGGCCAAGGACCGTTCGGGTCGGTCGAGATGGGTGGCATGTTCAGTGTCCTGAAAGTACGCAAAGACCAGAAGCCGGGAGATTACAAAGACCCAGGCTGGTTCAAGCACCCCGAAGGCACCGTTGCCCATGAATACACCGGCCCTCTTCAGGCCCCGGCCCGCTTCAAGTCAGAGGGTGGTCAATCGATGCCTCTGGCCGAGACGCCTAAGAAGCAAACCGTCGTGAAGGCCCGAAAGCCCACACGTCACACCGAGCATTGAACCTTCCCCGCCCAACCCACTAGAACCTGGAGAATTTATGAGCCTGAACACACGCGCTTTCACCCGTGCCGCCCTGGTAGCTGGACTCGCCATGTCTGGAGCTGCCTTTGCAGCAGGTAGTCACTCTGGCGGCCATGGACATGCGGACGAGGAGACCGCCATTGGCAAGCCAGGCGTTGCGTCAAAAGTCACCCGCACCATCACCATCGAGATGCGTGACACGATGTCGTACTCGCCCTCGGAGATCCAAGCGAAACAGGGCGAGACCATTCGGTTCGTGGTCAAGAATGTTGGCAAAGTCAAGCACGAACTCAGCCTCGGCACCGAAAAAGAGCTGCTGGAGCACCTGGAGCAAATGAAGAAGTTCCCCGACATGGAACACGACGAGCCAAACAAGGTCACTCTCGCGCCAGGCAAATCGGGGACCATCATCTGGCAGTTCTCCAAGGCTGGCAACGTCAACTTCGCCTGCCTGATGCCAAGCCACTACGAAGCCGGCATGAAGGGCATGGTCAAGGTCGCCAAGAACTGACACTGACCTATACCGTGAATGTTCTCCTCAACTTTTGAAGCCGACTACCCCATGAAAAAGTTAATCGTTCAAGCGGTCATGCTCCTGTCACTCGCATCAGGAAGCTTGCTCCCCACACTTGCTCAAGCCCAGGCCACGATGGACCACAGCAAAATGGACATGGCAAAGATGCCTTCCATGACCGATGGTGAGGTCCGCAAGGTGGACTTGGCCAACGGAAAAGTCACTCTCAAACACGGTGAAATCAAGCACATGGACATGCCAGGTATGACCATGGTTTTCACCGCCAAAGACAAGGCGCTGCTCACCGGTCTCAAGGTGGGCGATAAAGTGAAGTTCATGGCAGAAAACGCCAACGGCCAGATGCTCGTGATCGGGATTGAGCCTGCCAAGTAAGGCGGCGTGATGCTCGGCCTGTGAATTCAGGCCGTAGCGAAGCGGTGAAAGATCCGCACCTTCGAAAATCTTGCCTGCTTTGCAGATTAGATGAGAACGTGCCGGCGAGGTAAACCTCGACCCGCCGTCACTTGGTTCCAGCGGCGCGCAGATTTTCGCGGTGAGTTCAGCTCACTGTTGATACAGATTGTCCAAGCAGCTCAAATGGAAGAATATTGAATAGTTTTTTGCATCACTTCAAACTTGGGCAGTGCCCACGGTGATTCGGTGCTTTACCTCCGTGTGCTTGATGACATGAGTTAACCCTTGCAGATTCGGCATTTTCGTAGGATGAAGCAGCGCACCCGGCCAGAATAAGCACACCCAAAACAGCAGCGGTAAAAAAGATTTTTCGAGATTGCATGATCAAAAAGCTTTGCAAGTGGAGTTGCCTTGGGCGCTCCAAAAAGTGATTGCTGTAACCGGCCCGTTGGCTACGGGCCTATTCAGTACACATCTGCCTAATCTGGGGAGCCAACGGCGGGCATCAGATAAATGGCACGTCTCAAGATGCATTGCGTAGACCGACGCGCATCATTTGTCACCGGTGGGCGGCAGGGTGCCAACTTGACGAGCCCGCTCCAATTCAGCGATCACTTCGACGCGCGATTTGGGAGGACCATCAGCTTTGATCGGCAAGAAAACCCCACGCTGCATCAGCGTCAACGTGCCATCTTTGCGAGCTGCCTCCAGTTCTGCATTTACCTCGGCGCGACTTTTTATCGAGGCAACGTGGTCTGGGTGGAAGGTGACGCCGGCGTCACCGCCAACATCGTGCGTGAATGAGCTGGCTTGAGCGACAAGGGGAACGCTCAGGGCAAGACTGGAGACGAGAGACAACACGCGCAGTGCGTTCATAAAAGTCCTTTGAAGAGTGAGTAGGTGTGGCTGATTTGCAGCATTGCCATGAGGCATCGCCATGGTAGGAAATCCGTTCTGACAGAGGATGGTCAAGAAAATGACAATCCAGACACCTTGGTGTGCAGCCTCACTTCGCTTCCTACAATCGGCGCCTATGAAGATTCTGGTGATCGAAGACGAAGTCCGGCTCGCGGCCTACCTACAGAAGGGCTTGACCGAGGAAGGTCACGTTGTTGAGGTCGTACACAACGGTGTAGATGGCCTGCACTTGGCAATGGAGGGGCAATTTGACTTGGTCATACTCGACAGCATGCTGCCAGGGCTGGATGGTTTGAGCCTTCTTGCCGCACTTCGCCAGACCAGATCCATCCCGGTTCTGATGCTGACAGCACGTGGTCGGGTGGAAGACAGGGTTCAGGGACTGAGGGCAGGTGCGGATGACTACTTGGTCAAGCCTTTTGCGTTCTCGGAGTTGGTTGCTCGCATCGAGGTGCTGCTCAGGCGCCATCAACAGGTTGTCGCTCCAACGAACCATCTGCTCTGCTTGGGGGGCCTGGAGGTTGATCTGTTGCGCAGAAAGGCGACTCGTGCTGGTCAGCGCCTGGACCTCACAGCCAAAGAATTCAAGCTACTCGCACTGCTTCTGCGCAGAAAAGGAGAGGTGTTGAGCCGGACAGAAATCGCCGAACAGGTCTGGGATGCCAACTTTGACCATGGAACGAACGTGATCGACGTTGCCATACGACGCTTGCGCAACAAGCTCGATGGTCCATTTCCCATGCCGCTTTTGCACACCATTCGAGGTGTGGGTTATGTGCTTGAGGAGCGCGACGAGTGAAGTCTGTCGTGTCACTCGGGTATCGCCTTTCTGGGTGGCTCATGGTCTTGAGTTTTGCGGGACTGGCTGCGGTTTGCGTCATCGTCTATGGGGCGATGGCCTACAGCTTCAGAGTCCAGCAAGACGACATGTTGCGACAAAAGGCGACGCAGGTGCATCACCTGCTGACGGAAGCGACAACCAATGTAAATCCAGCGTTGAAGCAACACAAGCTTGACGACTTCCTGGTTGGGCACGCGAACCTCTGGCTCACTTTGCGAGATCGGGAAGGGCGTATTTACTACGAAAAACGTCCAAAAAACTTGCCCATAGAGAACTTGCGAACATTGCGTTTCGACGTCGCGCCGTCTGACCTATCGGACATGAAGTTGGCGGCAACACTGACATTGGACACGCGAGATGAACAACGCTTGTTGCAGCGGGTTGGACTGATCCTGATTGCGGCTGCGGGATGCGGCGTTGGCGTGATCGGTGCCGGGGGGTTTTTCCTTGTGCGAGCAGGATTGAGGCCAGTTCGACACTTGGCTGACCAGACGGCGAAGCTTGCAGCTGACACCTTGCATCATCGATTGGATGGCTCGACACAGCCGGCGGAGCTGGTGCCGCTGGTCATGCAATTCAACGAACTGTTGACGCGACTGGAGCGCGCTTACGAGCAACTAGAAAATTTTAACGCCGACGTGGCGCACGAACTTTGTACGCCCTTGACCACCTTGATCGCAAGCACAGAGTTAGCCATCCGCAAGCCGCGCGGGCAGGAGGAACTACGCGAGGTGCTCGGCACAAATCTTGAAGACCTGCAACGCATGGCGACCATTGTTCAGGACATGTTGTTCTTGTCCCGCGCGGATTGCGGCGCATTGGCACGCAGAGTTCCGGTGGAAAGTCTTGCAGCAATCGCTGCTGCGGTGGCAGAGTACCATGAAGCCTCCCTGGATGAGGCGGATCTCCATCTGCGAATACTGGGTGATGGCGCCGGTGAGTTTGATGTTGGACTCCTGCACCGGGCAATATCCAACTTGGTGAGCAACGCGACTCGCTACGCTGATAGCGGAACAATCGTGGAGATACACATTGCTGCGCTGGGTGACGAAACTCGCCTGACGGTGGTAAATCGTGGGGCAGCCATTGAGCCCACACAATTGCCCCACGTTTTTGATCGTTTTTATCGAGGCGATTCAGCTCGATCCGGATCAGATCAAAACCACGGACTCGGACTCGCCATAGTCTCGGCCATCGCACGCATGCATGGTGGGACGGTTTTCGCTGCTTCCGAGCGCGGGTTGACATCAGTTGGCCTAACACTAAAACATCAGGCACAACAGCCTGTCGAGACGGCAAAACCCCATAACTCGGCCGCACAGCGTCGAGGCTCGAAGCCGAGCCACACCACCACCGACTAGACTACTGGGTATGCATCGTATTTGCGTGATCGTCCTGCTCGCCTTGTTGCCGTTCCAGTTCAGCTGGTCGGCTGTGGCGTCGTACTGCGACCATGAGACGCAGGTGGGTGCTGGACACTTTGGTCATCATGTGCACCAGCACGACGCGGATACTGGGCTGGACACCGATGCGGCTTCCACATCGGATGGGACCAGTGACACTTCGATTGTGACGAAAGCTGACAAGTCACTTGGTGCCACGGACCTGGATTGTGGGCATTGTCACGGCTACTGCAGCGCGATGTTGTCCGCTGCGCCGGGTGTTCCCCTCGTCTTCGCTGCGGGGCGGCCCAAAACTTCCCTCACCGAAGGGGGCGCTACCCGCGCGCCAACCCAACCCGAGCGCCCTCAGTGGTCGCCACTCGCCTGATCGGCGAGACGGGTCTCTTCCTTCTCTGAAGCCCGTTCGCGCCTGGGTGTGCGTCGCAGAATGCGGTGTCACCAGGTTCGACGCGACCCTCTGGTCGCTGCTTGCCGATCTCCCGGGGTTTGTTTTCAACACTGGAGTATCGGATGACATTGGGATATCGAACGACTATTTGGCGACTGCGTGCCAGCGTATTGGCAGCAGCGGTTTTCAGCAGCGTGGCCGCGCAAGCACAGGTGCCCCTGGCGATTGCAACGCCCGCACCTGCGGTGGCGCCTCTGAATCTGAGGCAGGTTTTTGAAGCCGCCTGGGCACGCCAACCCGAGGCAATGGCCTTGCAGGCGCGACGTGATGCAGCACGCGCGCAACAAAATGCCGCTCAGGCTTGGACGCCTGAATCTGCTGCCCTGGAGCTCGCATACAAGACCGACCGCTTCAACCGCAACCAGGGCGCACGAGAGCTTGAGGTGGGCGTCTCTGTGCCGCTGTGGCTGCCTGGCGAGCGCAGCCGCAGTGCTGCACTGGCTGAGGCAGAGGGCGCGGCCGTTGAGAGCCGAGCCACAGCCGCGCAACTGCGTATCGCCGCCACTGTCCGCGAAACCTGGTGGCAGTGGCAGCGTGCACGCATCGATGTCGATATTGCCCGCGATCAACTGGACAACAGCCGACGCCTCGCTGCTGACGTGATCAGGCGAGTACGGGCTGGCGATTTGGCGCGAGCCGACCAACACCAGGCTGACGGCGCCGTGGCCAGCGCGGAAGCCAACATGGCGCAAGCGGAGGTCAACCTCGCAGCAGCCAGACAGCAACTGCATGCACTTGCGGGCGCAGCCCCTCTCGCGAATGAGGCCACTGACGCCGTTTCAGAGCCGGACGCCAGCGCGGCCACGGCCGACGTTGAAGCGAATGCCGCTCTGCAAGAACTGAAAGCCAAAGCCACAGTCGCTGAGCGGACAGCGGCACTGACCGCTGTCCAAACTCGCGTCAACCCGGAGCTGACGCTAACGACCACACGTGACCGAGGTGGTTTCGGCGAAACCTCCCAGCAGACTCTCGCGGTTGGTGTGCGCATCCCCTTTGGCGGTGGCCCACGACACGATGTTCGCACAGCCAACGCGCTCGCAGACACCACTGAAATCCAAGCCCAGTTGAGCCTGGAACGTGGCCGTCTGGCCGCAGAGCGTGAAGCCGCCAGGGTGCGGGTGGATGCGTCTCGTAGCCAGCTTGCTGCGGCCGAGCGACGCGTCGTGTTGGCTCGCGAGTCGCGCGGCTTTTTCGACAAGTCTTTCCGGCTGGGCGAGACCGACTTGCCAACGCGGCTGCGCATCGAGGCGGAGGCCGCCGAGGCTGAGCGGCAGGCGGCTCGCAACCGCATCGAGCTCGCGGCAGCAATCTCCGCCTGGCGCCAGTCCCTCGGTCTTCTGCCCCAGTAACCCGTCCTGGATGCGCCTGCCGTGCCGTCATTCCATTCACTTACGAAACCCTCCATGAAACACTCAAAAATTCCGGTTGCACTTTTGTGTGCGGCCCTCTTCTCAGCATGGCCCGCCTGGTCCGGCGAAGGCCATGACCATGGTGACGCCGCTCCCGCGACCGTTGGCCAGGCGCTCCCACGTTTTGCCGCAGTGTCCGAGACCTATGAGCTTGTGGGCGTTCTCAGCGGAAAGCAGATCACGCTTTACCTTGACCGCTTCGGTGACAACCGTCCGGTGCGTGACGCGCAGATCGAAATCGAGATCGGCAGCACCAAGTTCAAGGCGGAGAAACAAGGCGAAGACGAGTACGAGGTCATCTTGCCCGAAGCGCCCAAGCCCGGCGTTCTGCCAATCACTGCCACGGTGACCGCTGGCAATGAGGCCGACCTTCTGGCTGGAGAGCTCGATATCCACGAGGAAGCGCACGCCGAGGACGCTGTTAAAGCGCATTCGTGGACGAAATACGTCGGCTGGGCATCTGGTGGCGTGGCCGCGTTGGCCTTGCTTCTCTGGGGTATGCGCCGTGTGATCGGTGCACGCAGCGTTCGCGTTGGAGGTGCAGCATGAAGCGCACTTTGATCGCCACCAGTGCAGGGCTGCTCATCGCGTTGGCCAGTCTCACGTCGGTTCATGCGGGCGAAGGCCATGACCACGGCGGTGGGCCTGCCACGCCCAGCGCAAACGGACCACAGCGCCAGCCCGATGGCAGTGTTTTTCTGCCCAAACCTGCGCAACGCCAGCTTGGAGTGCGCACCGTTGTCACCGAAGCAACCGAACTGCCGCGCACGCTGGAGTTGAGTGCCAAAGTGATGATGGACCCCAATGCGGGCGGCAAGGTGCAGGCGCTGAACGCCGGTCGGATCGAGCCAGGACCGCGTGGCCTGCCCAACCCCGGGCAAGCCGTGCGCAAGGGCGAGGTGCTGGCCTACGTTGCATCGTCAGCGGCACCCATTGAACGCTCCAACCAGGCCGCACAGCTGGCCGAGCTGCGCGCCGCCAAGACGCTGGCCGACAAGCGCCTGGCACGACTGCAAGAACTGGCCGACACGGTACCACGCAAGGAGATTGAAGCAACCGAAAGCGAAGCGGCCAGCCTGTCCGCTCGCATCGCAGCCGTTGGCGGTGGTTTGTCCAGTCGCGAGGCGTTGCTTGCCCCCGTGTCTGGTGTGATTGCTTCGGCCAACGTGGTGGCTGGTCAGGTGGTCGATGCGCGTGAGTTGGTTTTCGAGGTCGTGGACCCCTCGCGTCTGCGCATCGAAGCATTGGCTTTCGATGCCACCATCGCATCCAACATCGGCGGTGCCTCCATGGCCGCTGGAGACCAGCGCGTGCCGCTCACCTTCATCGGCGCCTCGCGCAGCTTGCGTGAGCAGGCGCTTCCTTTGACTTTCCGAGCCCAGGGCGCCTCACTGGATCAGTTGGCCGTCGGCCAGCCGGTGCGTGTGTACGTGCAGACCAAGGCGAAGGTCAAGGGCATCGCAGTGCCAGTGGTCGCACTGATGAAGAACCCAGCCAACCAGACGGTTGTCTGGGTCAAGACCGCCCCAGAGCGCTTTGAACCTCGCACTGTCACCACCGAGCCGCTGGACGGCGTGAATGTCGCGGTCACCTCGGGCCTGACCTCCGGCGACCGTGTCGCGACGCAAGGTGCCACCTTGATCAACCAGGTGCGCTGACATGTTCAAGTGGCTACTCGATAACAGCCTGACCAACCGCCTTCTGGTGATCATCGCCAGTGTGGTCCTCATGGCCTATGGCGCGTTCACGCTGTCCACCACCCCGGTGGACGTGTTTCCCGACCTCAACAAGCCGACCGTCACCATCATGACCGAGGCCGGCGGGATGGCCGCCGAAGAGGTGGAGCAGCTCATCACCTTCCCGCTTGAAACGACCATGAATGGTCTACCAGGTGTGGAATCGGTGCGCTCCACTTCATCAGCCGGCCTGTCCTTCCTCTACGTCACCTTCAACTGGAGCACCGACATCTTTCGAGCCCGGCAGCTTGTGTCGGAGCGGTTGTCGTCGATGGAAGAAGGCCTCGCCGAAGGGGTGATTCCGCGCATGGGGCCCATCAGCTCGATCATGGGCGAAATCATGCAGATTGCCATCCCCGTCGATCCGAGCAAGATCAGTTCAATGGCGGTGCGCGAGTACGCTGACTGGGTGTTGAGGCCTCGGCTGCTTTCCGTCCCCGGTGTGGCGCAGGTCATCCCGATCGGCGGTGAGGTCAGGCAGTTCCAGGTGCAGCCCAACACCAGACGCATGGCGGAGCTGGGAATCACACATGAGCAACTGGAAGGGGCGCTGAAGGGCTATTCGAGCAACACCTCCGGCGGCTTTTTGGAGCTCAATGGGCGCGAGTATCTGATCCGCAATCTGGGCCGCACGTCACGCCTGGATGATCTGAGCAACCTGGCATTGACCGCCAAGGACGGGCAGCCCATCCTGCTGCGCCAAATTGCCGAGGTCACGTTTGCGGCGGCGTTCAAGCGTGGCGATGCGGGCTTTGAAGGCAAGCCGGCCGTGATTCTCGGCGTCCAGAAGCAGCCCACGGCAGACACCATCGCCCTCACGAAGTCCATCGAAGACGCGCTGGTGGGGTTGAAAACGTCGTTGCCAGCCGGTATGGAAGCGCCACGTGTGACCTTCCGCCAGGCCAGCTTCATTGAGGCCTCCATCACCACCTTGCAGGGCAAGCTAATTGGCGCATCGGTTTTCGTCGCGTTGATCCTGTTCTTCTTCCTGGGCACCTTGCGCCCGACCATCATCGCGTTGACAGCGATACCTGTGTCGATCTTCATCACCGCGTTGGTCTTCAAGTATTTTGGACTGTCGATCAACACCATGACGCTCGGGGGCTTGGCCATCGCGATTGGCGGCCTGGTTGACGATGCCGTGGTTGGCGTGGAGAACGTGCTTCGGCGGCTGAAGACCGACAGAGCCAACCATCCTCACAGCCGATTGCACCCGATTGAGCTGGTGGCGCACGCCACGATGGAAGTGCGGTCGGCCATCCTCTATGCGACTGTCATCATCGTCCTGGTCTTCATTCCACTGTTTGCGCTGCCTGGGCTGGAAGGCAAGCTGTTTGTGCCACTGGGGATCGCCTTCATCGTCTCGACGCTGGCCTCGCTGATCGTGTCAGTGACGGTGACCCCTGTGCTCAGCTTCTACCTGCTGCCACGCATGAAGAACCTGGAACATGGGGACACCAAAGTCCTGGCCTGGTTGAAGGCACGCTATCGCAGCAGCCTACAGGGTGTGCTGGATCGGCCCAAGGCGGCCATTGCGGTCGCCGGTGTGACCGTATTGATGGCTGCAGCATCGGTGCCGTTTTTCCCCACGACCTTCCTGCCGCCTTTCAACGAGGGCACGCTGCTCATCGGCCTTCGGCTGAACCCGGGCGTCACGCTCACGGAGTCGACGGCCCTGGCACGTCAGGCCGAGGTGCTGGTTAGCCAGGTGCCAGAAGTGACCCACGTCGGGCGTCGCAGTGGCCGGGCCGAATTGGACGAGCATGCCGAAGGTGTGCACGTCAGCGAACTGGATGTGGGCCTCAAACCCACCGGCGAGTTGACCCGCAGCATGGACGAGATCAAGGCCGACATCCGCGCCCGGCTGGTGAACCTGCCCGCTGCGCTGGAGATCGGTCAGCCCATCTCGCACCGGATCGATCACATGCTCTCAGGAGTGCGCTCACAAATTGCCATCAAGATTTTCGGCGAGGATCTCGATGCCCTGCGAGGGCAGGCTGACGCGTTGCGCGCGAAGCTGGCGACCATCCCGGGCATCGCCGATCTGCAAATCGAAAAGCAGGTGTTGGCACCGCAGATCAAGGTCCGCATCGACTACGCAGCCGCCGCGCAGTACGGCGTTCCAGCGCCTCAGGTGCTCTCAGCGCTACAGGCATTGGTCGAGGGCGAGAAGGTCACGCAGATCGTTGAGGGCAGCCGACGCTTCGCGCTGGTGGTGAAGCTGCCGGAATCGGCGCGCTCCGTGGAGGGACTTGGCCAAATCCTGATCGAAACGCCGAACGGCCGCATCCCGCTGTCCAAGATCGCCACCATCGAGGATGGTGACGGCCCCAACCAGATCAGTCGCGACGATGGCAAGCGTCGCATCGTGTTGTCGGCGAATGCGTCGGGGCGCGCGCTGTCGGAAATCGTGGCCGACATCCGCAAGATCGTGGCAGAGACCAAGTTGCCAGAAGGCTACTTCATCACCCTGGGTGGCCAGTTCCAGGCGCAGGAGGAAGCTTCGCGCCTGGTCGGCCTGCTGTCCATCGTGTCGCTGACCTTGATGTTCGTTGTCCTGTACAGCCGCTACAAGTCGGCAGCGCTGTCCGCGTTGATCATGGTGAACATCCCGCTCGCGCTGGTCGGCGCGGTGATCGGTCTGTGGTTGTCGGGTCAGCCCTTGAGTGTGGCAGCCTTGGTTGGTTTCATCACGCTGGCCGGCATTTCGGTGCGCAACGGCATCCTGAAGGTCAGCCACTACATCAACCTCATGCGCTTCGAGGGCGAGTCCTTCGACCAGCAGATGATCATGCGTGGCTCCCTGGAACGGTTGAGCCCCGTGCTCATGACGGCACTGGTGACGGCATTCGCATTGGCGCCGCTGCTCTTCGAAGCAGAACAGCCTGGCACCGAGGTGCTGCACCCGGTGGCTGTGGTGATTTTCTCTGGTCTCATCAGCTCGACGCTGCTCGACACCTTCCTCACGCCTGCGATGTTCTGGCTGTTCGGACGCAAGCCCGCCGAAACGCTGATGAACGACAAGGACGCCGAGGCACTTTGATCTTTTACCCACGCGCATCACCCATACCGAAAGGATTCTCATGAAGACACAAGCCCTTCTCGCCTCCCTCGCCTTGACCTTGGCCAGCACGGCCTTTGCGGCCGGCGATAAGCACGACCATGCCCACGAGCACAAGCCGCTGCACGGCGGTGTAGTGGTCGAAATCAAGGACATCGACTATGAGCTGGTCGCCAAGCCGACCGTCATTCAGTTGCACCTGCGCGACCATGGCAAACCAGCAGACGTGTCAAAGGCGACCGCAAAGGTGACGTTGTTGAGTGGCACTGAGAAGCAGGAGGTTGAGCTCAAGCCCGCCGGTGACAAGCTCGAAGCAACGGGCAGTTTTAAAGTCGGGGCAGGCACCAAGGCCGTTGCCGTGGTTTCCGTCGCAGGGAAGGCGTCGACTGTGCGATTCAGCATCAAATAACACGCAGCGACCGCATCAACGGCAGTCCGTCAGCAGTGAGAGCGTTGGGGCTTTGCCACTTGACATTGAAGTCACCACAAGGTTTCCAATTCGGCCATGAAACAAGAATTCAACACCTCTCCAGACGTCGATGATGCCAACGCATGCTGCTCAACTGGCTGCTCTGGCCGTGCCCCCTCGGCCAGTCCCCCGGCCAACGGCGGGGGCCGGGGGAAGGTGTTCCGAATCGCAACGATGGACTGCAGCGCCGAGGAAGCGGAGATTCGCCGGGCACTTGAGCCTCTGGATGGCATTCGCTCCCTGGGTTTTCAACTGGGCGCTCGCACGCTGAGCATTGATGCCATTGAGAGCGTGTATCCCTTGGCACTGGCTGCTATTCGCAATGCGGGCTTTGACCCAAAGCCCGTGACTGCGACGGCAGGTTCCCCTGGGGCGCCGGCAGGCGGTCATGCAGAAGGCGACGAACATGCGCATGGCTTCTCTGGCGGGATTTCTCGTCTGGTGGTTGCTCTTGTGTGTGCCACGGGGGCGGAGTTGCTCTCCTTTTTTGCGCCCGATCAAACCCCTTGGAAGGTAGCTGGCCTGGTGATTGCCGGGCTGGCTATCTGGCTTGCAGGGCTCGAGACCTACAAAAAGGGAGTCGCGGCATTGCTGCGCGGCAAGCTCAACATCAATGCACTGATGGCGGTGGCCGTCACAGGCGCGTTCCTCATCGGCCAGTGGCCTGAGGCGGCCATGGTGATGGCTCTCTATGCCATTGCCGAGCTGATTGAAGCCAAGGCCGTTGACCGCGCCCGCAATGCGATCAAGGGATTGCTGGAGCTTGCACCTGAAGAGGCTTTGGTGTTGGGCTCCAGCGGGGACTGGAGCTTGGTCCCGGTCGCTGCGGTGGCCATCGGGGCAACCGTGCGCATCAAGCCCGGTGAGCGGGTTCCGCTCGACGGCACGGTGACCAAGGGGAATGGAGCGATCAACCAGGCTCCGGTGACTGGAGAAAGCATCCCTGTGGACAAAGGCCCAGGGGATCAGGTCTTCGCCGGCACCATCAATGAGACGGGGGAGCTGGAGTTTGAGGTCACTGCCTTGTCCAGCAACACCACGTTGGCAAGAATCATTCAAGCCGTGGAGCAGGCGCAAGGCACGAGAGCGCCGACCCAGCGGTTCGTTGATCGGTTCGCTGCCATCTACACGCCTGCCGTCTTCGCCATCGCAGTGGCGGTGGCGCTTCTCACGCCTTTTCTGCTGGGGTTGACTTGGCTGGAGGCGCTGTACAAGGCGTTGGTCCTGCTCGTGATCGCCTGCCCTTGCGCCTTGGTCATTTCCACACCCGTCACTGTGGTCAGCGGACTTGCGGCCGGCGCTCGCCGCGGAATATTGATCAAAGGTGGGACCTACCTGGAGGAAGCCCGACTCTTGAAAGCCGTGGCGTTGGACAAGACGGGCACCATCACCGAGGGCAAACCCAAACTGGTGCAATGGCGCGTTTGGGGTGGCGGCGATGAGGCAACCGCGCAGACAATGGCAACCAGTTTGGCCATGCGCTCCGATCACCCGGTCTCCAGGGCGATTGCCAACGGTATCCCGACTCAAGGGCCCGAGGTCCAGAACTTCAAGGCCCTGCCTGGGCGTGGTGTCGAAGGCGTGGTCAATGGCGTGCGACTGTTGCTAGGCAATCACCGTCTGATCCATGAGCAGGGACTGTGCACTCCCGACCTGGAGGTGGAGCTTTCCATCCACGAAAAGCAAGGCCGAACGGTGACGCTTTTGGCTGATGATTCCCGCGTTCTTGCGCTGTTTGCTGTTGCTGACACGATCCGTGAGTCCTCGCGGCAGGCGGTTGCCGATCTCAAGGTACTGGGCGTCACCCCAGTGATGCTGACCGGGGACAACACCGCCACGGCCAGGGCAATCGCCGCGCAAGCCGGCATCGAAGATGCGCGCGGTGACTTGTTGCCCGAGGCCAAGCTTGACGCGATCAAGGAAATGCAAAAGCGCTATGGCGCCACCGGCATGGCAGGCGACGGTATCAATGATGCCCCAGCCTTGGCTCAAGCCGACATTGGCTTCGCCATGGGCGGCGCTGGAACCGACACAGCCATGGAAGCTGCTGACGTTGTCATCATGAATGACAATTTGCAGCGCGTTGCAGAGACTGTGAAGTTGTCGAGGCGTACCTACGCCGTGCTCTGGCAGAACATCACTCTGGCACTTGGAATCAAGAGCGTGTTTCTGGTGCTGGCTGTGTTTGGCACTGCAACCATGTGGATGGCGGTGTTTGCTGACATGGGCGCGAGCCTGTTGGTGGTTGCTAACGGCTTGCGGCTACTTCGTGAGGCACGCGTAGAGGCATCTTCTGTATCCCATCGTTGACGAGCCACGAGGAACGTTCATCCCTGTTTGGGGACGTACCCGAATGCAATCACTGGACGACTACGCTTTGGGTTGGAAAGCGATGACGGCCATGCCCAGAAGCGTGAGTGCCACGCCCAACCAGTCCGAGGTGGACGGGCGTATGCCATCAACCGACCAGAGCCAAGCGAGAGCGACCGCCACATAGACCCCGCCATAGGCGGCATAGACTCGCCCAGACGGCGCCGCGTGCAGGGTCAGCAGCCATGCGAATGTCGCCAGGCTCAACGCAGCAGCAGGCAAGAGAAGCCATCCCGAGCCTTGACCGCGCAGCCACAGCAGCGGCAAATAGCAACCGACGATTTCGGCGATGGCTGTGGCGAGGTAGAGCAGCAGTGTCTTCATTCCAGCGACAGGCTGTTAACCCTTCATGGATTTCAACAGGGTCAGCAAGTCCCCTGCGATCACGCTGGGCTCTGTCCCGTATTGTGAGAACAGTCGCACTGCGCCGCTGGTGTCGAACACGTATTTTCCCGCTGAGTGGTCCATGGTGTAAGAGGTGGGCGTGGGGCCTTCCACCTTGTTGTAGTGAATTTTGAAACTCTCCGCCACGGCTTTGAGTTCTTGCGGCTCGGGGCGCAATGCGAGAAACGTCGGATCAAAGTTCGCCATGTACGCGTTCAGCAGTGGCGGCGTATCTCGCTCTGGGTCCACGGTGATGAACAGCACCTGCAAGTGCTGCCCTTGGTCACCCATCAGGCGCTTGACTTCAGCCAGGGTTGTCATGGAGGTCGGGCACACATCAGGACACTGCGTGAAGCCAAAAAACACCACGACCACTTTCCCCCGGAAATCCGCCAGTGTGCGCAAGCGGCCGGTGTGGTCGGTCAGTTTCAGACCTTGCGCAAAAGAGGCACCCGTGATGTCGGTGCTCTTGAAAGAGGGGGCCTGGGGTGAACATCCGACCAGCACTGTGCCCGCTGCAAGCCACGTAGCGGTACATGCCAGCGCGCTGCGGCGGGTCAAATGGTTGAAAGAAATGGGTGGTTTCATTTCTTCGCCTTGGCCACTTCTTCTGCCACCAGTGCCGTGAGCTGGTCGGGGCCAAAACTCGGCAGGTTGCGGCCATTGACAAAAAAAGTCGGCGTCTTGGTGACCTGCAGTGCGGTGAGGTCTTCGATGTCTTGCTGCAACAAGGATTGCATGCTCGGCTTCTCAATGTCCTTTCTTGCCTGCTCAAGGTCCAGACCGGCTTGCTCGGCCACCTTGAAGGCGTTTTCAATGTTGGGCTGGCCGTGGTCGGCCCATGCTGGCTGTGCGGCCAGCACCGCTTCAAGCACCGTTTGGTATTTGCCCTGGCTCTTGGCCGACTCCAGAAGCTTGACCACCTGATCCGAGCCCTGGTGGAAGGGCGCATATCGGATCACGAGTTTCACGTCCTGGGGGTACTTGGCCATCAGGTCCTTGACGAGGGGATAGAACGCGCGGCATGTCTCGCAGGCTGGATCAAAAAACTCGACGATGGTGACGGGTGCAGCTTGTGGGCCAAACACCGGCGAGTGCATGCGAACCAGGCGGGTTTGTTCTGCCTTCACCTGGACTTCCTGGGCGTTCTGCACACGCTTCTGGTAGGCGTTCATGCCGAGGTAGAAGAACAGGGCAACGATGGCCATCAGACCGATGACAGTGAATTTTTTGGCGTTCATGCGCGGGTCTTTCTCAGGTAAACAAAAAGCAGAATGGTGATGGTGATGAAGGCAGCAAGAGACAACCAGGGGATAGGGATGCCGCCCAAAATTTCAAGCCGCTGTTCGCTGCACGAGGGGCCTGCGCCGCACGGTACCCACCACTTGGGCACCCACCCGGCCACCAAGGCCGCGTGGTAGGCGGCCATGGCTGCGCCGCCCAGTGCCAGCGGCAGCGCGTAGACGGCGCCCCGACGGTCATCCGCGAACGCCGCCATGCCCAGGATGAGCGCCAACGGAAACATGAAAATGCGTTGATACCAGCAGAGCAGGCAGGGCGTCATGCCCATGACCTCGCCTAAAAAAAGCGCGCTGGCTGTCGCGATCAGAGCGATTACCCAAGCGGCCACTATCCACATCCAACCCTTTTTCATCAGTGCAACTCCTCGGGTGCTTTGGACTTCGGTTGGCGCGGCGGTGCTTTCAACGATGCGATGCACCAGACCAGCGCAGCGCACACGATGAAGATATCGGCAAGGTTGAAGGCAGGCCAGTGAACGGCACGCCAGTGAAAATCGAGAAAGTCCATCACGGCACCGATCTGGATGCGGTCCACGAGGTTGCCGCTGCCGCCACCCGCCACGAAGGCGCCTACCCACCTGTCCAGCGGTTCGACTTGCCGGGACAGACACATCGCCGAGACGGCTCCAACCACCAGCACTGACACGCCGATAAAGAACCAGCGTTGCCAACCACCCGCATCCGCGAGGAACGAGAAGGCCGCCCCGGTGTTGAGCACATGCACGAAGTTGAACCACTCGGTCACCGTGACCGATTCTCCGAGTGCCAGAGTGTTTGAGAAAAATGACTTGGTCGCCTGGTCCAAGATCAAGAGGAGCGCGACGGCGGCGAGCCAGGTCCATCGCGGGTGTCGCTGGGTCCAGCGAACAGTCATGTGAAGTCCTTCCAAAACGATCCAGGGAGGCCGCCGTCAAAGACAGCGGCCAGCAAACTCAGTGGATCGGGGAAGTCGCGCGCCGCTCAGCGCATCATGCAGATGTGGGCTGCCCCGAACCGGTCGGAGCGTGCCACTGGGGGCGGTAGGGTTGCTCATCCCAGGTGGGCATGGCACGTGGGTCGAGAGGGGCTATCTGTTCGGCGCCAGTGGGTTCCATCCAGGGCCCATCTGTTGCAGTGATGGTGGCCACGCAATTGGCGTGGCAAGCGCCGCATTCCAGATCAAAACCCCCCGCAGTCGCAACCGCGTTATCAATGCCTTCAGCTGACGACATGTGGCGCTGTAGAAGGTGTGGGGCGTGTGTCCCTTGAGGCGCCGCCATGTGGTCACAGCAGCTTACCTGCGCTGCTGCAGAAAACTGCAGCGGCAGGAGCGTGAGCATCAACATGACGAGAAGGGCGCGCATGCCGCCGATTTTAGTGGACTGGCTGTTTAATGTTCTCGCGCACGGGCGATCAGGACGGCCAGTTCGGGACGCACCGGCAGCGGCTCGAACGCACTCACCGTGGCCCGGCCCGGATTGCCCAGTGGCAGCCGTCCACTCAGGTGGCCCAAAGGCACCAAGGCCAGCCTGAGTACCTGGCCTGCCGCTTCGGACCAGTCTCGGGTGCGCAGCGACAGTCCCAACATAAGCGCGTGAGTCAGAAAATGCGGTTTGATTTGAAGCTGCCCGACCACATGAGCGGCCTCAAGGTACAACCAAGCACGCGCCGTGGAATCAGCGGTCTTTGCCCCATGTACCAGGTGCGCAAAGGTCGCCTCATCGAACGGGCGAGTAGCTTGAGGATCAATAGACCTGCCCATGGCGATCTCCTGAAACAGAGTTTTTACCGATTACTTCGCGAACTTGCCGCAGTTCCGTGCAGCCGCCATGCAAAAAAAACGCCACGTTGCCGATGGTGTCATTCCATGCGCACTACCGAACGCAACAAATGTGGCGCCACCTTTTGACACTGGAGCCTAAAGTCCGTCGCCAATTCGGTCGTAAGCGCAACATTTCCCATGGTCATTCGGCACTGCAACGCAAGGGTCACGGCGATTGCCGATGTAGCCACCTGCGGCGTTGTCGGTAATTCTCGATGAACACTGTGGCAATTTGAACCTACGCAGGATGGATATCGAGAAACGGTTCTTGCCGGGGTTTTGACCTAGGTCAAGTTCGACGGCCAATTATGACAATTTCGTAATCTTCAGGTCATCTAACGAGACAGCTCGGCCTCCTACAGTCATTGGCAGTGACAGCCCCTTGTCAATTTGCGAACCTGATATCACCAGTTTCGCAACTTGTACCTGTCACGGCTGCTTCGGCAGCGCCCCTTTGTCATCAGGAGAATGCCATGTTCAAGCTGTCCACTGTAGTCGCCGCCGCTTTGTTCTCTTTGGGGTCGATGACCGCCATCGCCCAAACCACCCCGGCTGACCACACCCAACACCATCCTGCGGGCTCCTCGCCCGCAGCGGCTGCTCAAACCCCGACTCCGGCGCCTGCAGCACCGGCTGCTGCGGCTTCAGCTGCGAGCGACCGGATGGCGTCGATGGAGAAGCAAATGCAAGCCATGAAGGCGATGCGGGAAAAACTCGCTGCAGCCAAGACCCCTGAAGAGCGCCGCGCGGTGATGGCCGAGCACATGAAGACTATGCAGGATGGCATGGCCATGATGGACACGATGAAGACCGCTGGTGGCATGGGTGGCATGGGCATGATGGGTGCCCCGGCCACTGCTGGCGCGCCAGCCCAGCCCAATGCCATGGCTCCGGGGATGCCTGCGGGGCAGGGCGGCATGATGCCCATGATGGAGGGCATGCACCAACGCCATCAGATGATGGAGAAGCGCATGGAAATGATGGAATCTATGATGCGCATGATGATGGACCGCATGCAGTGAGACCCGGCCCATGACCTCCAGAAGAGCCTTCCTACACCTTGGTGGCGTCGCTGGTTGGACTCTGCTGAGTTCGCCTTTGCGCACCGCGTGGGCCCAAAGCCAAGACCACACCAGCCATGCGGGGCACGTCCCCACACCTGCGGTGACCCAGGTGGCGTTTCCATCGCCGGTCATTCGCACAGCTGATGCGTTCACCAACCCGCTGTTCGTGCCTGGCAACAGTGGCCTGCTAGGGGTCATGGCAGTACAGGCTCCACTGCGTTTTACCGTGGGCGGCGCCAAGCAGCCAGTGGTCCCGGGCAAGTCCCTAGCCAATCTGTTGGTCTATGGCAGCGAACAAGGTGGTGTCCAACGAGCCAATCCCACCCTGTTGACAAAGAAGGGGCAGGTCGTGGAGGTCGCGCTCAACAACGGGATGCCGGAGCCCACCATCATCCACTGGCATGGCTTGCTGGTCGATGGCAAAACCGATGGCGGCCCGCAACTGTCAATTCCTCAGGGCGGGGAATACCGTTACCGCTTCGAGGTTCGCAACCGCGCGGGCATGTACTGGTACCACCCCCATCCCCACGCCACAGCGGCGCGTCAGGCCTACTCGGGCCTGGCGGGTCTCTTCTTTGTCGACGACGATGAGGAACAGGCGGTCCGAGAGAAGCTCGGGCTCGAGCTCGGGGACAACGACCTTCCGCTTGTCATTCAGGACAAGCGCATCGATGCTGACGGCCAGCTCGTCTACCGCCCGACCGACGAAGAATGGAAGGGCGGCTATCTGGGCAACGAAGTGTTGGTCAACTTGACCGTTGCCCCTCTGCTGAAAGCCACCCCGCGTTGGTACCGGCTGCGCATGCTCAATGGGTCGACCGCTCGGATTTTTAATCTGGCCTTCTTCCACGGTGAGCGCGACCTTCCGTTTGATGTCATCGGCACGGACTCTGGGCTGCTTCGGCGGGCACAGACGGCCAAACGGGCATTCCTGTCACCCGGCGAGCGGCTGGATGTGCTGGTGAACCTGGCCCAGGTTCCTGCGGGCCAGTTCGTCATGCTCAAGAGCTTGGCCTTCGACCCCATGCACCAGGAGGGTGGTCATGCGGGCCACGGGGGCAGCGGTGCGGCCATCAACTGGCCCGATGGCGCGGAGATACCCCTGCTGAAAATCGCTGTGGACGGCGCTGCGGTCTCCACGCCGGCGCCACTCCCCAATGTGCTCTCCCGTTTCGACGACATCAAGGTGTCCAACGCCAAGATTCGGCCCTGGAAGCTGGGGTGGAATGGCAAGGACTGGCTGTTGAACGGCAAGACCTTCCAGATGAGCGAGGTGGCAGCCACCGTCCGCCGCAATGACGTGGAGATTTGGGAGTTGCAAAACGAGAGCCAAGGCATGCCTCACCCGATGCACATCCATGGCTTTGTTTTTCAGGTGGTGAGCCGACAAGACAGTCCGAAGCAGCAAGGCGAGCTGGCCGTTGACCGCACGGGTCGCTCTGCGAGCGACCTTGGCTGGAAAGACACAGTCCTTGTTTGGCCTGGGGAGACGGTCCGAGTGGCCATTGACTTCAATCACCCTCATGCTGGCGCGCAGACGTTCATGTTCCATTGCCACAACCTAGAGCATGAAGACAAGGGAATGATGGTCAATTTCAGGGTGGCCTGACGGTTCATGGATGGCGCAGGCACCACCGCCGCGTCATTCCAAATTACTCAACATTCGCGATTTCAGGAGGCTGCCATGGGCACCGAACACGAGCACGGACAAGACGGAAACCAAAGCGGCAAAGGTAGATGGTCTCCAGGCACCACGGCACTCGCGATGGTGGGCGCCATCGCCGCCTTCTACCTGATTCGTGAACACTGGACACACCTGTCCGGTTGGTGGACTTATTTGTTCCTGCTCGCCTGCCCTTTGATGCACCTCTTTCATGGGCATGGTGGTCACGGAGGTCACGGAGGCCACCATGGCACCGACCCTACAGCACCTACCGGTGAGCGCAAAAAGGAGGACACGCCATGAGCAGTGCTGAGCACGTCCACCCCCACGCCCACGTTCATGGCGAGAGTGACCTGATTTACACCTGCCCGATGCACCCCGAGGTTCAACAAAACCATCCTGGCAGTTGCCCAAAATGTGGCATGACGCTCAAGCCGCAGGGAGAGGTCTCAAGTCATGGGCACCCACCGCCGGCACACGCCCATCATGAGGGCCATGACCACAGCGCTCACTCGGCTGGACATGTCCAGCCCGCTCACGTGCAACGGTCGCCTATTCCGCCACAGACGGCCCCCTCGGCCCCGAACCAAGGTGCCGCCACCGGCACGGAATACACTTGCCCAATGCATCCGGAGGTCCGGCAAGACCATCCCGGAAACTGTCCAAAGTGCGGTATGACCCTGGAGCCGGTCATCCCCGAACTCGACGACTCGGAGAATCCGGAGCTGGTCGACTTCCAGCGTCGTTTCTGGTGGACCTTGCCCCTGACCGTGGTCGTGACCACCCTGGCCATGTTCGGACACCAACTGGGGTGGTTCGATGTGGGCACCCAGACCTGGGTTGAGCTGGTCTTGTCACTGCCCATCGTGCTCTGGGCCGGATGGCCATTTTTTGCACGAGGCTGGCAATCCATCGTCAATCGCAGCCCAAACATGTGGACCCTGATTGGTTTGGGCACCGGCGCGGCATTTCTCTACAGCGTCGTGGCAACCGTGGCACCGCAGGTGTTTCCCGAATCCTTCATCTCCATGGGCCGCATTGGGGTGTATTTCGAAGCTGCGGCCGTCATCATCTCCCTAACGTTGCTAGGCCAGGTCCTTGAACTCAAGGCCAGGTCGCAAACGTCTGCGGCCATCAAATCACTCCTGGGACTGGCTCCAAAGACTGCCCGGCGGATTCGAGACGATGGCACCGAAGAGGACGTGCCACTGACCCACGTCCATGTGGGCGATGTGCTCCGCGTGAGACCCGGCGAAAAAGTGCCCGTCGATGGCGTGGTCACCGAAGGGGTCAGCGCTGTCGATGAGTCCATGCTCACCGGCGAGCCTGTACCTGTGACCAAACGCGTTGGCGACAAGGTCATCGGGGCAACCATGAACACCAACGGCGCCCTGGTCATTCGGTCAGAGCGCGTTGGCTCTGCCACGATGCTGTCCCAGATTGTCCAGATGGTGGCCCAGGCGCAGCGTTCTCGCGCGCCCATGCAGCGCATGGCTGATGTGGTGGCAGGCTACTTTGTGGTCACGGTTGTGGCCATCGCACTGCTCACTTTCTTTGGATGGGGCCTCTTTGGGCCGGAACCCCGATGGGTGTTCGGGCTTATCAATGCGGTCTCGGTGCTCATCATTGCCTGCCCTTGCGCGCTGGGCCTGGCCACACCGATGTCCATCATGGTGGCCACTGGCAAGGGCGCCACCCAAGGCGTGCTGTTCAGAGACGCGGCCGCCATCGAAAACTTAAGAAAGGTCGATACTCTCATCATCGACAAAACCGGCACGCTCACAGAGGGTCGTCCGGCATTTGACCGGGCCGTCGCAGCGCCCGGGGTCACAGAAGAGTTTGTCATTCGCACGGCCGCGAGCCTGGACCAAGGCAGTGAGCACCCCTTGGCTGAGGCCATCGTGTCGGCTGCGCGGGAACGCGGCTACCCCCTGGAGAAGCCCGAGCAATTCGAGTCGGGCACTGGTATCGGGGTACGGGGTGTCGTGGCCGGCGCGTCCGTGGCCTTGGGCAATACCGCCCTCATGGAGCAATTGGGCGTTGATGTGAAGCCGCTGATTCCTCAGGCCGAGGCGCTGCGCCAGGAGGGCGCCAGTGTCATGTACTTGGCAGTGAATGCCGCCTTGAGTGGCCTTTTGGCAGTGTCCGACCCCATAAAGGCCAGCACACCAGAGGCGTTGGCGACGCTCAGGGCTTCAGGCATTCGTATCGTCATGGCCACCGGCGACGGGGTCACAACCGCCAAGGCCGTTGGCGCCCGCCTTCAAATTGACGAGGTGCATGGAGAGGTCAAGCCCGCCGATAAACTGCGACTCGTCGAAAAGCTGCAAGCCGAAGGTCGGGTCGTCGCCATGGCCGGTGATGGCATCAACGATGCTCCGGCCCTGGCGAAGGCAGATGTCGGCATCGCGATGGGCACGGGCACGGACGTGGCCATGAACAGTGCGCAGGTGACCTTGGTCAAAGGTGACCTTCGGGGTATCTCGACCGCCCGCTCACTTTCCGAGGCTACCGTGGGCAACATGAAACAAAACCTCGTCTTCGCCTTTCTCTACAACGCACTCGGCATACCCGTGGCGGCAGGCATTTTGTTTCCGTTCACCGGCTGGCTTCTGTCGCCCTTGATTGCGGCACTCGCCATGAGCTTGAGCTCAGCATCTGTCATTGGCAATGCACTTCGGTTGAGGTAACCCACGATGGCCGTTGAGTCAGCAGCGCGCCACGGACTGCGGTTGTTGGCGCTTCAATGCATGGCAGAAGACATCTTTGAAAAACCCGAAGCTGCCTCTGCATGGCTGAGCTGTGGACACCCAATGCTGGAAGGCAAAGCCCCGCTTGATTGGGCAAAGTCCGCGTACGGTACGGAGCGAGTCAAAGAGATTCTGATTGCACTCAAACACGGCGGCGCGGTTTGACGCCGCCCCTTGCTCTCCGAGCCAGAGCACCAAGGCCCTACCTACCAAAAGCCCCTCCGACTCGCTTGCGCAAATAGGGTTCCGAGCATTTCCAGTGTCTCGGGTTCTGTCGATAGTTGCCTAGTTCGAGGTGACACTTCATGGAGGCCGCCAGCCACCTCGTGCGCGCGCTTGACCACCTGCTCCAATAAGCTTGTCCGAGGCAGTAGCACATAGTGCACCTCGCAATCCATCCCGTCAGCGAGGCGCATGAGGGTTTTCAGGGTGATCGAAGCATCCGCCTCTGCCTGTTCCAGCTTGCGTACGCCCTGCGCGGTCATGCCCAGGCGGTCACCAAGAGCTTTCGAACTCATGCCCAACGCCAACCGGACGGTCTTGGCCCAACCGCACCGAGGTGTGGCGTGGAGCCGCAGTTTGGCGAACTCGCAGAACTGGCGGTCCAGTTCTGCCAAGCGGGTGAGGTTCAAGCGGGTTTTCAAGGTAGTTTGTGACTTGAGGGGAATGACAACAGGAGAGTTGCTTGAAGGGAAGAACTTGGCAACCAGGTACTTTCTATTGGTCGATGGGCGGCTTGCAGGCCGTTTTCGCCCCAGTAGGGGGAGCTATCCTCGCCACCCTTGATCTTAATGGGACCAAATAGTCCCGAAACTACCTGAAGTACCAACTCATGCTGCGCGTTGATAGAGCTACCCTAGTACCGTTTGGAGAAGAAGAGCTTCGAGCCTTGATCAGTAAGCGCACGGCGAATCCATGTTGACCGCTGCCGACAGCCCCGTCTGATGATCAGATTTCAGAGGGTCGCCAGCGGTGCGGCAAGAGCTCGTCGATGCGGCTGGCCTTGTGTGTGGGCAGCCGGGTCAGCACATCCTTCAGGTAAGCATAGGGGTCGTGCCCGTTCATGCGAGCCGACTGGATCAGGCTCATGACGGCCGCTGCCCTCTGGCCCGCGCGCAGGCTGCCGGCAAACAACCAGTTGTTGCGGCCGATGGCAATGGGCCGGATCTGGTTCTCGATCCAGTTGTTGTCCACCGGCAGCTGCCCGTCACCCGCGAACCGGGTCAGCGCATCCCAGCGCCGCAGGCTGTAATCCAGCGCCTTGGCGGTTGCCGATCCGTCGGGCACCTGGCGCCGTTGCCGCGTCATCCAGTCATGCAAGGCGTCCAGGATCGGCCGGGTCTGCTGCTGCCGAACGGTTTGCCGTTGCTCGGTGCCCAGCGCTTTGACTTCGCGCTCGATCTCATAGACACGGGCGAACTGCTGCAGGGCAAACTCAGCGATCTGGCTCTGGTTCGCTGCATGCAGATCGAAGAACTTGCGCCTGGCATGGGCCAGACAGCCCACCTCGGTCACCCCGCTGGCGATCAGGGCCTTGTAGCCACTGAAATCGTCACAGGTCAGGCTGCCCTTCCAGGCCTTGTTGGTGCCATGGCCCAGGAAGCGCCGGGCATGTTCGCCCGAGCGGCTTTCGCAGAAGTCGTAGACCACGGCTTTGAGGTTCTCGAACGCCCCAGGGGCATAGGCCCAGAGGTAGGCGCGGTGCGTCTTGCCCTCGCCGGGCTTGAGCATCGCCACCGGCGTTTCATCCGCATGCAGCACCCGGTGCTTGAGTATCTCGACCTTGAGGGCATCCACCAGCGGCTGCAGCCGCACGCCGCAGGTGCCCACCCACTGCGCCAGCGTCGAGCGCGGGATAGCCAGGCCGGCGCGCCCGAAGATCACCTCCTGCCGGTACAAGGGCAGGTGATCGGCGTACTTGGCCACCAGCACCTGGGCCAGCAGGCCGGTGGTGGGGATGCCTTTGTCGATGACGTGGGCCTCGACCGGTGCCTGTTGAATGGTTTCGCACCGGGCGCAGGCCCACTTGCCACGGATGTGACGCTCGACGCTGAAGACACCAGGCACATAGTCCAGCTTCTCGGCCACGTCTTCGCCCACGCGTTTCATCTGGCAGCCGCAACCGGGCGTACGGCAGGTGGTGGACGCGGGTTCGTGGCGAATCTCGCAGCGCGGCAGGTTCGCCGGCAGGGGCAGCCGCTTGGCTTGTTTCTTCTCGGGGGTGACCGGTGTTTGCGTCTGCGCCAGCGCCAGCGCGTCGATCTCGCTGGCCACGGCCGCCAGGTCCGCTTCGATCTCGTCTTCGAGCAGGCTCTTCTGCTCAGGGTTGAAGCGCTCTGACTGAGCCGCAAACTTCATGCGCTTCAAGAGCGCGTTCTCGTGCGTGAGCTTGTCGATCAGGGTCTGCTTGAAGGCCAGTTCCTGGTCCTTGGCGGCAGCGGCCTGCAGCATGGACAGCAGAGCCGAGCGCAGTTGCTCGGCACTCAGGCTCTCCAGGTATTGCGGCTCTACCAACATGGACGTGACTGTGCCAGCGCCGCTGTGCTCACGCCATTGGCACATGCACCGATTGGCAGGCTGCAGGCCAGCGCTCAGCTTCAAAGCACGGTGATCACACCACCGTCGGCCAGGCGCTGCCAGGGCAGGCCCAGCACCAGGGCATCGAACTGCGAGCGGTTGAGCGAGGCGGTCAATGCCCCCTCACGCGGCCAGACGAACTTGCCGCTGTTCAGGCGCCGCGCTGCCAGCCACACCCCGATGCCATCGTGCACCAGCACCTTCAGGCGGTTGGCGCGTCGGTTGGCAAATAGGTAGGCTTGGTGCGGGCGCGCTGCGCCGAAGACAGGCCACTACGCGGGACAGGGCCGACTCCGTGCGGGCGCGCATGTCCACCAGTGGCTCGGTGGCCGCCCACAGGGCGTCGATGCGGATCACTTGAGCAAGTCCCGCATCCAGGCTGCACAGCGCTCGGCTGCGCTGACCGGCCAGGTCAGCGACACGCTTGTGGCACCACGGCGCAACTCAATGCGGATGTCTGGCGCCGGCGCGCAGCTGGGTGCAGATAATTCCACCGGCACGAAGGTCGGGGCTTGCACATCTGTGCTCGGGGCATGGGCCAGTCGGCGCCACTTGTGCACGACGTTGGCGTTGATGCCATGCGAAAGAACCACACTGGCCACCGAGGCACCGCGCTGGGCACACTCGGCCAGTATCTGCCGCTTGAGTTCGGCGCTGTACTACCGGCGGGTCTTGGTCTTGGCTTCAGTCATGGTGTCCACCTATTTCGTTTGGTGGACACCAATGCCGCCAACCTCAAGGGTGGGGTGACCGCGCGCTTACTTATAAAGGCCATAAGAGCGGGATACCCAGGCCCTCCCATCGGCGGGGCATGCGCGCCAGCACGCGAGGCACCTCACTTGACAGGTGGCCATCCTCACGGCCGTCGCTCGCGGGTCTCGCAACAGCTTCATCACGGTGCTTCCCTCGGTTCCGAGCGCGGCCACCATCGGCGCTGCTCTTGGTCCTCTCTTGAAGCCGGACGCAGTGCTCGTGTTCTGTCCCGACTCAGCCAGCGCCTACAAGACCGCCGGGAAGGCGCTAGGGGTCGTGGTGCGGCAGATTCCGCGCGGTACGCACAAGCTGGGGCCGTACCACATCCAGAACGTCAACGCCCTCCACAGCCGCATCAAGGAGGGGCTCCGCCCCTTCCATGGAGTGGCCACCAAGAACCTGCCGCTCTACTTGGCGTGGTTTCGATTATTCGACTGCACCGGAGGCGCCGCAAAGCCGCGCCAGCTGTTGCTCGACGCCATCGGAGTGCCGCTCATCAAGTCAGATTTGTGACAGAGCCATTTTGTTTGGTGGACACCATCGTTGCCGCTTATGCCATCGCCCTCGAGGGTGGGATGACCGCGCGCTTGCAGATCATAGGCCGGGAGGCAGCACAAAGCCGCCCATTTGGCCAATATGAAGATGGGGGTTGCACTGGCGCTGCGGGGCCAAGTTGCCTCCCCACTTGCCTCCCGCGGTCCGAGAGTTGGTCCCAATAATGAATTTGACCGGGCAGCACGTCGCAGCTCACAAACCTCAAAAGGACACCATGACCATGACCGACACGTCGATCACCGCCACCACCACCATCGCCCAGATGCTTGCGCTGCGCCAGGCTGATTTGGGCGCCTCCGATCACACCATCGCCGAAGCCATGGGCTACCCCAGCGGCACGGTGGTGACCTTGATCAAGGAGGGCCGCATGCGCTTGCCCATCAACAAGGCAAATCCGTTCGCTGACGCGCTGGACATCGAACCGGGCCTGGTGATGCGCGCCATCCTGCGCGAGATGGACCCGTCTGTGCTTACGGCGATCGAGCAGTGCCTGTCGCCCCTGGCCCTCAGCCCGGGCGAGGCTCGCCTGATCAACCGCCTGCGCCAGTCCTCCCAGGGGCGTGACATCACCCCGGTGATGTTCGAGAAAGACGCCATCGTGGCACTGGTGTTGGCCGCCTGATGCAGGAGTGACGCAGATGACCACCACCAACACCCAAATGACCGAGCCCCTGGGCCTGCTGATCGCACAAGCGCAAGAGGCGAGACAACTCCGCGACGAAGAGATGATCGTGAAACTGGGCTATGCCGGTCGCACGACCCTGGACCTGGTGCGCAGCGGGCTGCTGTACCCCACCCTCCGCACCCTGCCCATCATCGCCGACGCGCTGGAGATCACCAGCCTGGACGCTCTGAAAATCTTCTATACCGATCTCGCCAGGGAGACGGTGACCCACATGGAGCAGGTGCTCGGCCATGATGCGCTGACCGAGAACGAGCGGTTCGCCGCAAATTGCTACCGTTCGGCCATGAAGACTGGGGGCATCGGCATCCGGGGCGATACGGGCGAGGCAGTAGTGGTGGTCCTGCCGGCGAAACCAACGGAGGAAGAGCTCTCGAAGATGGCGGCGAGGTCAGAGTCAACCGCAGGTGATGGCAGCGGCCCTGGGGGCAACCGTTGACTTGATATACGGCTGCACGGCTTGATAGCGATAGGACGCCGCACGCGTGGCGTCCCGTGCTAGATGTGCCACCCGTCCGAGGGGTGGCGCATACCTTGTACCCCCTATGCCAAACGGCGTCCGAGCGTGGCCCCTGGCGCCGTTTTTCCTGTCTGGCCCAGAGAAGTGCTTACAGGGCGCCATAATCCGCCCCTTTTTTGGTCAAACCCAATCGATGACTGCGCCGACACAAGAACGAGCGGAACAACTCGCCATTGAGATCTACCAAGCGGCCTCGCCGGTCCTACACATCTACGGGATTGGGGGTAAACGGTGGCACCGTAATGTATCCCCAGACGACCCACGATACGGCCCATGGCTTCAGGGCCGGTATCGAATCCTCGATAGTGCCCTTTGGGCAGACCGTGCGCCATGTGTTTACCTGGTCGCCGAGGCCCGAGAACAACGGATACGCTATGTCGGCATGTCCAAGAACCGTATGCGTGATCGATGGCGGGAATCGCCGGCAATTGACCACGATACTGGCGAGCAAATCGCGCATCAACTGTTCCACAGCCAGTGCTGGCGCCAAATTGAGACAGAGTTTTCTCAACGTGGTGCCTTGGAGTACGAGGTTCGGTGCCTGTCAGGTGCGCAGATCGGGATTGCGCTGCGCCGCCTTGGACAACCCTTGTCAGATCTTGCCGATGCCAATGTCGACGCGGAGAGCCAGGCCGCAGCGATCGAGCGCTGGATATGCAGCAACAGCAGCGCTACCTTGGTGCCCTGGAACATGGCGATGACCAGTTACAAGCGTGCGGGGCGATGAATAGAGGCGTTGAATGCCACACATGGGTTGCCGGGGCCGACGCGCATTTATCAAGTCGATGCTGCTCTTGCTCTGAGTCGCCGGTGCGCATCAGATGCGGGCTCAATCCGAACCACGACGCGTCCCCCGACTGCTTCGGCATAACGCTGCACAGTACGCAGGGACGGTGGCCGTTTGCCGCTTTCCAATCGAGCAACCACGCTCTGTGTGGTACCCATCTTCTCGGCAACCTCACCTTGGGTCATCCTTGCCCGCGCGCGGACTTCAATCAATTGCCGGGCTATTTCAAACTCGTCAGCGAGTGCGTCGTAGGCCTGGCGGGTCTTGGTATCGGCCAGCAATTCGGTTTTCAGTGTCGCGAGCGTTTTCATTGGTGTAACTCCAACCGTTTCAGGGCGATGTCAATGGCTCGGCGCGGCGTTGTCTGGGTCTGCTTCACGAAGACATGCAGGACCAGCAAGCCTCGTCCTTGTACGGCTGCATACACCGCACGGGAAATACCATCGCGTCCCTGCATGCGCATCTCCCATAGCTTGCTCTAAAGTGGTCGCACGTGAGGCAACCCCACCTTCTGCAGGCCAAACGCCTCCAACAACTCGGCGATGTGCAGAAATCGAGCCTTCATGTCTGCGGGAAGGCCGATGGCAGGCGCAGGGTGTAGTTCAACCGTCCAAACGGTTGCATCATAGCCTTTTTGCGATATTTAGGCTGTCGTATGGATCGGCTGTGCATTTGCATGTGGCCTTTCAAAACTGATCCCGGCTTGCTCCAGTACCCAGGCCTCAATGCGTTCGTGATGAATGCGTAGCAAGTCCAGCGGGCGGACGGTGTAATGTTTTTCGGCAGTGGCCGTTGGCTTGTGCCCCATGATTTGTGCTACCACGCCGGCAGGGCATTCAAGCCACTCAGTCAGACTCTTAAACGAGCGACGTAGATCATGCAGGCTCAGGTGGCTGATGCCTGCTGTCCGGCAGGCTTGCGCGTGAGAACTGCCTGGATCGGTAATGTGTCCTGAGGCACTGGTTTGCACGATCATTTCTGCCGTCGCATTTTTTCCCTGGGCCAGAGCCCGACGCTCACGCCGCTTGATGTTTTTCGGGTCTGCAGCGAGATATCTTGTGCTGGCGAAGACCCAGCCGTTGCGGCGTGGAAGGGTCGAGATGAGTTGGTGAACGAACGGCGTAAGTGGTATGACTCGATCACCTTCGACCTTGTCGCGGAGCGTGATGCTGCGCCAGCGGAAATTGATGTCCTCCCATCGCATCATCAAGGTCTCGGTAGGTCTTGCGCCCGTTAGCAACATTATTTGAAGGTAGGCTGCAACGGTGGGATTCCTCAATCCGCGGACAGCCGCAAACCAAGCGGGCAACTGTTCTCGCAGCAGGGCGCCGGTCTTGGGCTTGGCTCTCCCCAGTGCCTCGCGTGACTTGCGCGTACCCGCAGCATTTCTGGCCGGCATGAGGTGGGTGTATTGAGGTTGCTCCGCGCACCAGTTGAGAAAGACCTTGAGCAATCGCCAAGCAAGCCGAGCAGACGTTGGGCGCGTTTTTGCTTGTTCTGCAGCCCATGCCTCAACCGTGGACGCATCAAGATCGCGAAGCGTTTTATTCATCAGAGGGTATAGCGGCATGTCGATGGTCACACCACGACCATGTGTACCCCTGATCGCTTTTGCTCCTCCCGGTCTGGCCAACCTCAGGTGATCCTTGTAGTGGAGATCGCCCCAATGTGCTCGCCGCACTTCGACGTAGACCGACCAAATCTCGCCAACGGTCAGCGCGGAAACTTTGTCCGCTTCTTCCTGTGCCGCGGCAGCTTCTTTTTTGGCGAGGCGGTCTGCCAGTTGTTGTCGAACTTGTTCGCGGGGATCAACGCCAGCATCCAACATAACCGCCAACCGGCGCGCTTCACTGCGTGCCTGGTCGATCGTCCAGGACTTGACGTCCCCGATAGTGATTCGAACTGTGTCCCGGTTGAGCTTGGACTCGAAGACAAAGGATTTGGCGCCAGTGTTGGTGACGCGGACCCGGAGGCCGGGGGCCTCGCTGTCACGGAGGAATGCCTGTGCTTTGACGTCAGTCCTACAGGTCAACCGCTCGATGATGCCGTTGGTCAGGTTCACCCGCTCGGCAAGGTTGACTGGATCAGTCTTTTTTGGTCGCGACATAAGGAGGTTTCGGGTGAAGAGCTGAACAGTCGCTGTGTAGCCGCTGTGTAGCCGCTGTGTAGCCAATTTCTCTCCATTATGTCAAATTCAAATCAACGTCCTGATCCGGATATATTTGATAAGTATTTGATTTTAAATGGAATTGTCAACGTGAATCAACGGTGGAGAATGCTATTTTTTGGGGACTCATAATCCTTTGGTCGTAGGTTCAAGTCCTACACGGCCTACCATTTCGATGTCGCCCCCCAGGCCAGCCTTGTCCGCTGGCCTTTTGTTTTTCTGGCCGCGTTGCCTGCTACAACTTGTCCAGGGCCAGTGCCGGCTGGCCTGCGGCCTCCAGCTGCCGCGTGCTCGACGCCACCAGGTCCGCATCGTTGCAAGGCGTGTAGACACGCACGGCTGCCGTCTTGCCTTTGACCACCACATCGGCCAGTGGCCTGAGCAGCGGGGCGTCGTGGCCCAGCAGGGCGGCGGTGCTGGCCGACAGCAATATGCCCGTGCCAAAGGCTTTGTTGGCCCCTTCCAGACGCGCGGCCAGGTTCACCGTGTCGCCGATGGCGGTGTACGAAAAACGGGTTTCCGAGCCGATGTTGCCCACCACCGCCGGCCCGCTGTGGATGCCGATGCGCATGCCAATCGGGGGCAGCCCTTGGGCTTGCAACCGCGTCACCATGGCCGCCATGGCCTGCTGCATTTCGATGGCCGCGTCCACCGCGTGGCGGGCGTGGTCGGGCACCGGCAGGGGGGCGCCCCAGAAGGCCATCACCGCGTCGCCGATGAACTTGTCCACCGTGCCGTGGTGGCGGTGGACGATGGCGGTCATGGTGTTGAAGTACTCGGTCAGCACGGCCACCGTGTGTTGTGGGTCCAGCCGTTCGGCCAAGGTGGTGAAGCTGGCGAGGTCGGTGAACATCACCGTGAGTTCGCGCGTTTCGCCACCCAGGCGCATCAGCTCGGGGTGGGCCACCAGTTCGCTCACCACCTCAGGCGGCACGTACTGCGCAAACATCTGGCGGATGTGGCGGGCGCGCCGCCGCGTGGCCACAAAACCCCAGACGGCACTGACCCCATAGGCGGCACCCAGCATGGCCAGCAGCGGCGCGGGCGATGCCCAGTGGCCGCCTTGTGCAAACGCTGCGTAAGACAGACCCACGCCAGCGGCGGCGGCGCTGGCCGTGCCCACCGCCACCAGGCCCGGGTGCATGCGTAGGGCGAAAGCGGCCAGCAGCAGGCTGAAAAGTCCACCCGCACCCAGCGTCCACCAGGGCGAGGCCGACACCAGGCCGTTGCCCAACAGGCGGTTGGCCAGCAGGTGGGCGTGCAGCTCGACCCCGGGCATGAGGCGGTCGCTGCCGTCCAGCCAGGCAAAGGGCGAGTTGAACATGTCGGCCTGGCTGGCGGTCAGCTCGGTGGCGGTGCGCAGCGATCGGCCCACGAGCACCAGCTTGTTTTTGAAGAAGCCCGGTGGCAGCAGGCCGGGCGTGATGGTCTGGTAGTAGGAGCGCGTGTCGATGCCACCGCGTGGGCCGTTGTAGCGAATCCAGTCGGCCGCTGAGGCGGGTGCACCTTGCGCGGCCGCCAAACGGGCCGACAGGCTGTCGGGGTCGGCCGGTGCGCGGCGGACCACAAAATCGGCATCGGGTGAGACGCCGGCCTGGCCCGCCACGGCGCCGGCGTCGAGCAGGCGCTGCAGTGGCGTCACCTCGGTCCACAAGGTGGTCTGGCCGGTGTCCAGCCGTTCGCGTGTGGCCGCCAGCACCACAGCGGGCGTGCCACCGGGCTGGCGCCAGCGGGCGATGGCGTCGGCCATTGCCTGGTCTTGTGCGGGGTCTCCGGGCTCGGCAAACACCACGTCGAAGGCCACCGCGCGGGCGCCGTCTTCGCGCAGCCGGTCGATCAGCGCCGCGTGCCATTGGCGCGGAAAAGGCCAGGTCTGCTGCAGCTCTTGGAAGCTGGGCTCGTCGATGGCCAGCACCACGATGGGCAGGTCGTTGTGGTGTGGCGCGCTCAGCACCGTGAAGGCGTCGAAAAAGGGACGGTCGGCCGCCTCGCCCAGCGGGCTCCACCACCACACCGCCGCCAGCGCCGCCGCCAGCCACACCAGCAAGGCGTGGCCCAGGTCGCGCGTGCGGCGCGACAGCTCAGAAACGAAGGCGCGCATCCACCACGTAACGTTGGGTTGTGCGCGCCGATTTGGGTGCGAAGAGGTTGAGCGCAGCCACCCCCACCAGCCAGCGTTTGTCGGGCGACTCCCACAGGCCCATCAGGTCCATGCCCCAGCCCGAGGGCAGGGTGGTGAGGTTGCGGTCGTCCTCGAAACGCTTGCCACGCCACACCACGCGGCCGCTGAGGTACATGCGCTGGCCGCCGCTCCAGGTGGCGCCCAACACCAGGGTATTGCGTGGCACGTAGGGAATGCGCAATGTGTGGATAGGCGGCGCTTCGTCACTCAGACGGCTGCTGCCCAGCGCATGCACCCAGCGCGCGTAGGCCGACCACTGGCGGCTCAGCATGCGGCTGGCGCCCAACGAGAGGCGGTGCAACCGACCTTGTTCGAAGTCGGGATCGTCTTCGAGGATGTCGTTGGCCGAGAGGTTGTCGAGCTGCTGGTTGCGCAGCTCATCCAAAAAAGGCAGGCTGGGTGTGCGCAGGTCCACGCCCAGGGTGCCGGGGTTGTGCACGCGTTGGGTGTCGGCACGCAGCAACAAAAAGCTGCGCTCGTCGGGGCTGAAGCCCAGCTGCACGGTGGTGCTGCGGCTGCGGCCACCCGCTTGCACCAGGCGGTCGTCCACCGCCAGCCCGGCGGTTTCCACCGGGGCCAGGGTGTTCACGCTGATGGGGCGTTGCCAGTCCTGGTAGGCCATCCGCAGGCTCATGCCGGGTGACGGCACCCAGGCCACGCCCAGCCGTGGCGTCCAGGTGCGCCGGGTCTGGTCGATGTTGACGTCGTCGCCGCCCACCACGTTGCTACCCAACAGGACCACACTGTTCTGGCCTTGTGTGCGCTCGCGCAGGCGGTTGTGGGCCAGTGCCGCGTCCATGCGCCAGGCGCTGTCGATCTGGTGTTGCCAGCCCGCGTGCAGCACCTGCAGCCGGCGTTCGATGTGGTTGGTGCCGCCGAAGGCCAGTACATCGCTGGTGGTTTGGCCGCCCTGAGTGGCGTACACCGGGCCGAGCGCAAAGGCCTCGCTGCGTTGCGATTCACGCCCGGTCTCCAGGCCCAGCGTCAGGCGGCTGCGTTCGCTCCACTCCAGGGTGTGGCGCAGTTGCACGTCGCTCAGGCGTTTGGTGGGGTTGGCAAAAAAACCCAGCACACCAAAAAAGTCCTGCTCGGAGAACGCGACAGGGTAGTTGCGCAGGTCGGTGCGTTCGCTGCTGCGGCCCAGCTTGAGCCAGCTCTGTGCCGTGGGCGACCATTTCCACGAGGCGCCCAGCACGCCCTGGCCGAAGCGGTGGTCGAAGTCCGAGCCGCTGCTGATGCCCTCGAAGTCCAGCACCTGGTTGTGGCCGCGCAAGGCCACGTCAAAGCGGTTGCCGTAGATGAACAGGTTGAGCTGTTCGGTGGGTTGCAGGCCCAGCCCCAGGGTGCCCACCGTGGCGCGCACGTCGGCGGTGCCGGAGGGATCGACGAAGGCGGGCAGCCCGGACACCCCGACATCGATCGGGAAGCGGTCGCCCTTCACCGTTTGTAATTTGCCAAACAGGGCGATGGGAAAGCGCTCGTTGAACAGGCCGTTGGCGGCGGCGTAGGGCGACTGGAGTCGGGCGAACTCGTGGTCGACGTTGACGCCCACGGTGCCGTAGGCACCCGCGCGTTGCAGCAAGCTGGAGAAACCCGGGCTGGCGCCAAAGGCCAGCGGGTCGGTGAGAAAACCCTGGAACAGCCGTGAGTTTTTGTTGAACTCGCCCGCGTAGCGGTCGGCTAGGAAGAGGTGGCTGCCGCCCCAGTAGGGGTAGTCGCTCTGGTGGGCCAGCTCCACTGCCCAGTCTTCCAGGCCAAAGAAGGCCAGCGAGGCGCCGAAGTTGGCGCTGCCTTGCTGGTTGTTGGCCACCTGGTTGAGCGACTTGAGGTAGGGCAGGCGGGCCACGGCGGCGCGTGCGGCCTGCACGGCGGCGTCGGCCTCGAACAAGTCGGTGTGGATCTGCGCCAGCAGCAGGTGGGGCACCGGGTCCTTGTCATCGAGTTCGACGGCGCGTTGCAAGGCGGCGCGGGCATCGGTGTGGCGCCCGAGTTGGTAGTAGGCCACCGCCGTGTAGCTGGCGGCGCGGCTGTAGCGGGGTTCCATCACGCCGGCGCGCAGCAGGGCATCCAGGGCCTCCGCCGGGCGCCCTTGTTTCAGGCGCAACAGACCCAGGCCGGTCTGCGCCACATAGTCGCCGGGGTTGGCTTGCAGCGCTTCCTGAAACAGTTGTTCGGCTGGCGCGATGCGGTTGGCCTGGGCCTCCACCGTGGCGAGTTCGCCCACGGCGCCAGTGCTTTGCCGGTCCAGCGACAAGGCTTTGGCCAGCGCCGCACGCGCCTTCGCCAGGTCCTCGCGTTCGCCTTGTGCGCTGCCCAATGCTTGCCAGCCACGCGGGTCGGTGGGCGCGGCTTGGGCTGCGCGCTCAAAGGCGCTCAAGGTGCCGGTCACCGCGCCTTGGCGGCGGGCCAGATCACCCTGGGCCAGCCAGTGGCTGGTGCTGTCGCTGCGGCGCGGGCGTTGCAGCGTGGCCTGGGCTTGGTCAAGCTGATCGGCGAGCAACTGTGTCCTGGCAAGCATGGCCAGCAGGTCGGGATCGCTGGGGTGGCGGGCCAGGCCGGCCTCCAACGTGCGGCCGGCGGCGTCGGCTTCGCCATTCACCAGCTGCAGGTCGGCCAGCAGCAGGTGGGCGGCGGCGGGGGCTTGTGGGTCGAGCAGCGCACGGCGCAAGGCTTCGCTGGCTGGGGCCATGCGGCCGGCCTGTGTGTGGTCGGCGGCACGCAAGACGTCGGTCCAGGCGTCGGTGTCGCTGCCCAGTGCGGCTTGTACGGCTGTGCTGTCGCCACGCTGCAGGGCTTGCCAGGCCTTCTGCAGACGTGCGGGCACGGCGCTGCCATCGAGATGACGCAGCGGCTGGGCGGTCAGCGCCTGCACCCACTGCACGCGCTCGCGCGGGTTGCTCAACTGCAGCCTCACCGGGGCCTTGCCCACCTCGGCAATGGCGGCCTCGTTGCGGCCCACGTCCAGGCTGCCCAGCGCGTTCGACAAGGTGACGGTGCCCGACAACACGGTGAGTTGGGTGCGGCCATCGGAGCCCACGTCAAGCTCCCAGTCGGTGCCGCGGATGGCGGCGGTGGCGGCCGGTGTTTCCACCGTCAGCGGTCCGCCTGCGCCCACGTTGCGCGTTTGGGCCCAGGCGCGGCCCTGGCCCAGCGACAGGCGCGTGGCGGCGCCCTGGCTGGCGACAGACTTCACCTGCAGCACGGTGTTCTGGTTCAGGCGTATCTGCGTCTGGTCTGCCAGCAGCAGCGCCATGCGGGCCGACTCGCGGGTCCGCACAAAACCGCCGGGTGCCACTTGCTGGCGGGCTTGCGCTGCCTCCCAGTTCTGGGTTTCGGTGGCGCGGCGGTCGCCCGGGCCTTGCAGGTGGAGGATTTCGGCGTCCTGTGCCCACGTTGTGGTGGTGCACAGGCACAGGAAAGTGGCCAGGGCCAGGGGGGTCAGCCGGCTGGGTTTGGGCATGGGGGCTTCCTCAAACGGTGACACAATGTTAATGCGCCGAATCGGTGTCGCGTAGGATTTCAAATATTGTGAATTCTCTGGGTCAAAAGAGACGGGGCACGTTGTGATGGAAACCACAGACACCTTGCTGCGGCGTTTTGAGCAGCTCAACGACGTGGGCACCGCGCTGTCGCAGGAGCGGCGCATCGACCATTTGCTCGAACGTATCCTGCTCGCGGCCAAGACCATCACCCGCGCCGAGGGTGGCACCTTGTACCGGCTCACGCCGGACGAACAAAGCTTGCGCTTCGAAATCGTGCACAACGACCGGCTGGGCATTGCGCTGGGTGGCGCCAGTGGCCAGCCCATTTCGGGCAAGTTCCACGATCTGCCGCTGCGCCTGCCAGATGGCGCGCCCAACCACCACATGGTGGCCGCCTACGCCGCCAACACGGGACGCACCGTCAACGTGCCCGACGCCTACGAAGCGGAGGGATTCGACTTTGCGGGCACGCGCCGATTCGACGAAAGCACCGGCTACCGTTCCCGGTCGTTTCTGACCGTGCCCATGAAAAACCACGAGGGCGATCTGATCGGCGTGTTGCAGTTGCTCAACGCGCTCGATCCCGCCTCGAGCGAGGTGCTGGCTTTCACCCCCGCCGACCAGCGCCTGGCCGAGTCCCTGGCCTCGCAGGCGGCGGTGGCGCTCACCAACCAGCAGTTGCTGGCGCAACTCGAGGCGCTGTTCGAATCCTTCATTGGCCTGATCAACGCCGCCATCGACGAAAAATCGCCCTACACCGGCGGGCACTGCCAGCGTGTGCCCGAGCTCACCATGATGCTGGCCGAGGCGGTGAACACCACCACCACCGGCCCGCTGGGCGAGGTGCGGATGACGGAGAAAGACTTCCACGAGCTGCGCATCGCCGCCCTGCTGCACGACTGCGGCAAGGTCACCACCCCCGTGCACGTGGTGGACAAGGCCACCAAACTTCAGACCATCCACGACCGCATCCACGAGATCGATGTGCGCTTCGAACTGGTCAAACGCGAGGCCGAACTCAAGCACTGGCGGGCCGTGGCCACGAGCCAGTCACCCGCCGGTGGCGATGCCCAGTTGGCCCAGTTTCTGGAGCAGTGCGACGTGGACCGCGCGTTTTTGCGTCGCGCCAACGTGGGCGGTGAACGCATGAGCGACGATGACATGGCGCGGGTGCGGCACATCGGACAGGCCTACACCTGGGGCGATGGCAATGGCACCCAACGCCCCTTGCTCAGTGCCGACGAGATGGACAACCTCTGCGTGCGCGCGGGCACGCTCACTGCCGCCGAGCGCGAGGTCATCAACCAGCACATCAGCACCACCATCCGCATGCTGGAACAACTGCCCTGGCCCAAACACCTGGTGCGTGTGCCCGAGTACGCGGGCGGCCACCACGAGCGCATGGACGGCAAGGGCTACCCCAAGGGTTTGAAGCGCGATGAAATGAGCTGGCAGGCCCGCATGATGGGCATTGCCGACATCTTCGAGGCGCTGACCGCAGCCGATCGGCCGTACAAAAAGGCCATGCCTTTGTCGCAGGCACTGGCCATCATGCGCAACTTCAAGGAAGGCGGGCACATCGACCCCGACCTCTTTGACGTGTTTGTGGACAAGCAGGTGTACCGCCGATACGCCCAGGCCTTTTTGGCCCCTGCCCAGATCGATTGCTGAGGGCCTCAGTCTTTGGGTTTGTCGTCGCTGTCGGGAATGACGGCATCGGCCACGGCGCCCACCGCCTTGGCCGTCACCTTCACGCCCGTGGCCACCACGGTCACCGCGGCGTCGGCCACCGCAATCACCGCACAGCCTTGCAGGGCCATACCCGCCAAGAGACACAGCACCCACGGGCGCTTGAACGAAGACTGGGCAGGGCAGGCAAGAGGCATGCTCGGCAATGTACCACCGCGTTTTTTCACGAAATGTGAGGGGGCTGGTCAAAAGCCAAAAAACAGTGCTACAATGCAAGGCTTCAGCGGCTGTAGCTCAGTTGGATAGAGTACTTGGCTACGAACCAAGGGGTCGTGGGTTCGAATCCTGCCAGCCGCACCAAACGATACCCCCTCAGATAGCAATATCTGAGGGGTTTTTCGTTTCTTGTGCGTCTCATAATCCATGGACCATGAGCAAGGCCTTCACACGCGAAACCGACAGTGACAGCGATGGCGACGAAGAGGGCGTTTCGCCTGCGCTGCCGGCCGGTGGCAAAAACTACATCACCCGCGCCGGCTACGAGCGGTTGCGCGCCGAACTGTTTGCGCTGATCGACGAGGAGCGGCCTCGCATCGTCGAGGTGGTGCATTGGGCGGCCAGCAACGGCGACCGCTCGGAAAACGGCGACTACCTTTACGGCAAAAAACGCCTGCGCGAAATCGACCGGCGCATCCGCTTTCTCACCAAACGCCTTGAGATCGCCGAGGTGGTGGACCCCAGCGTCCACCATGGCAAGGACCAGGTGTTTTTTGGTGCCACCGTCACCTACTGCGACGAGGCGGGTACCGAGACCACGGTCATCATCCGGGGCATAGACGAAACCGACAACAGCCAGGGCCAGGTCAGTTGGGTTTCGCCGGTGGCACAGGCCCTGCTTAAGGCGCGTGAAGGGGACGAAGTGCGTTTGATGACACCCACTGGCTGGCGCCAGATCGAGGTGTTGGCGGTCAGTTACCCGGCACCTTTGGCCGATTGATTCACACAGGCCACCGCCGCGCGATGCGCGCGCTGTGAGCCAACCCAGCGACGGGGTGGCTTTTTGTTCAGGCGCCGCGTGGGCGCAGGCGTTGGGCTTTCAACACCGATGGCGTGCGCTTGAGGCTGCGCAGCACATCGGCCAGGTGCACCCGGTCGCGCACGGCAATCGAGAACTTGAGATCGGTGGCGGTCTGCGCGGGCTCCATGCCCATGTCCACGTGGGTGATGTCGGCCTCCGCCGCGGCCAGTGCCGCAGCCACGCGGGCCAGCACACCTTTGCCGTTGGTGACCGTGACCACCACGGCCGATTCGAAGGGGCGCACCGGCTCGTCCGCCCATTCCACTTCCAGAAAACGCTCGCGGTCGCGGTCGAGCAGGCGGCGCCCCACGGGGCAGTCGTCCGTGTGCACCACCAAGCCCTCGCCACGCCCAAGGTAGCCGGTGATGCGGTCACCCGGAATCGGGTGGCAGCAACTGGCGTACTGCACCGACAGGCCTTCGCTGCCATCCAGTGTGACCACACCCTGGGCCTCGCTCTCCTGGCCACTCGCATAGCGCTCGGTGCTGATGAGCAGCAAATCGGGTTTCATGCCGGTTTCGGTCAGCAGCACGGCCATTTTTTTGCCCACCATGCTGGCAATGCGCCGACCCATGCCGATGTCGGCGAGCAGTTCGTCCGCGTTGCGGTTGCCGGTGAAGCGCAGCAGTTTGTCCCAGATGGGTTTGTGTTCGCCGTCCGCGTCCGGCAGTTCTGAAATGCCCTCGGCGCGCAAGGCCTGGGAAAGCATGCGCAGGCCCAAGGCGCGTGATTCGTCGTGTGCCACGGTCTTGAGGTAGTGGCGGATCTTGCTGCGCGCGCGGCCGGTTTTGACGAAGCCCAGCCAGGCCGGGTTGGGCTGGGCGTGTGGCGAGGTCACCACTTCCACCACGTCACCGTTGTTGAGCTCGCTGCGCAAGGGCATCTGCTCGCCGTTGATCTTGGCGGCGATGGCGCGGTGGCCCACATCGCTGTGGATGGCGTAGGCGAAGTCCATCACCGTGGCCCCGCGTGGCATGGCCATGATCTTGCTCTTGGGCGTGAACACGTAGACCGCATCCGGGAAGAGGTCGATCTTGACGTGGTCCCAGAATTCGGCGGCATCGTGGGTTTCTTGCTGGATGTCCAGCAGCGACTGCAGCCACTGGGTGCCCAGGCTCTGACTGGTGGCACTGCCCGGTTCGCTGGCCTTGTACAGCCAGTGGGCCGCCACGCCCGACTCGGCCACCACGTCCATGGGATGTGTGCGCAGCTGGAACTCGATGTTGGTGCCGAACGGCCCCACCAACGTGGTGTGCAGCGACTGGTAGCCGTTGACCTTGGGGATGGCGATGTAGTCGCGGAACTTGCCTGGCAGCGGCTTGTAGATCTGGTGCAGCAGACCCAGGGCGGTGTAGCAGTCGGTCAGTTCGGGCAGCACGATGCGAAAGCCGTAGATGTCCGTCACCTGCGAGAACGACAGGTGTTTGAGGTCCATCTTGTGGTAGACCGAGTACAGCGTTTTCTCGCGGCCCATGATGCGCACTTGCAGGCCATGTTTTTCGAATGCGGCCTCCACCTCATGGCGCACACGCGAAATCAGGTCCTTGCGGCGGCCGCGCGACTTGTTCAACGCCTTGCCCAGCACCTCGTAACGCCAGGGGTGCAGAAAGCGGAAGGCCAGATCCTGCAGTTCACGGTAGGTGTGGTTGAGGCCCAGGCGGTGGGCAATGGGTGCGTAGATTTCCAGGGTCTCGCTGGAAATGCGGCCCCACTTGGACGGCGGCATGTCGCCCATGGTGCGCATGTTGTGGGTGCGGTCCGCCAGCTTGATGAGGATCACCCGGACATCGCGTGCCATGGCCAGCAGCATCTTGCGGAAGGACTCGGCCTGGTTCTGCTCGCGGGTGTCGAACTCCAGTTTGTCCAGTTTGGTCAGGCCGTCCACCAGTTCGGCCACTGGCGCGCCAAACCGCTCGATCATTTCCTGTTTGGTGACGCCACAGTCTTCCAGCACATCGTGCATCAGCGCTGCCATCAGGGCCTGGGCATCGAGTTTCCACTCGGTGCACATGGCCGCCACCGCAATCGGGTGGGTGATGTAGGGGTCGCCGTTTTTGCGCATCTGGCCCAGGTGGGCGGCATCGGCAAAGCGGTAGGCCTGACGCACCATCTCCACTTCGGCCGCGCTGAGGTAGTCCATCTTGTCCACCAGCCCGGCAAAGCTGGCTGCCGCCGCGCTCTGGGCGGGCGTGGAGCTGGCGCTCTCGGGGGCAAAAGCAGTGGCAACGGTGGAACTCATGGCCGTACTTTAGCCGCTGCGCGTGTGGCTTGCCCGTCCGAATGGACTTGACCACGCGCGGATACAAAAAAAGCACCTTCAAGGTGCTTTTTTTGATGTGTGTCCGAAATCAGATCGGCACTTTTTTCAGCATTTCCAAGCCAATCTTGCCCTCGGCAATTTCGCGCAAGGCGGTCACGCCCGGCTTGTTCTTGCTCTCGATCTTGGGGGCGTGGCCCTGGCTCAGCATGCGCGCGCGGTAGGTGGCGGCCAACACCAGCTGAAAGCGGTTGGGGATCTTTTCCAGGCAGTCTTCGACGGTGATGCGGGCCATGGTGTTCTCCGGGGGCAAAAAGCTAGAGGATGTTGAGCGCGCGAAAGGTTTCGGCGCGGGCCCGTTTCTGCGCAGCGAACTTCAGGCGCTGGGCGTGGGCAATGGCTTTCAGGTCAAAAAGCGCGCGGTCAAACGAATCGTTGATTATAACGAAGTCGAATGCCTGCACCTGTGCCACCTCTTCGGCGGCGTTGCGCAGGCGCAGTTCGATGGTGTCGGCCGAGTCCTCGGCGCGGCGCTGCAGGCGCGAGCGCAGCTCTTGCCAACTGGGCGGCAGGATGAAGATCAGCACCGCATTGGCGAACAACTGTTTGATCTGGATGGCGCCCTGGTAGTCGATTTCCAGCACCACGTCCTTGCCTTGGCCAATCATGGCTTCGATGCCCGCGCGTGAGGTGCCGTAGCGGTTGTTGTGAACATGCGCCCACTCCAAAAACGCGCCTTCGGCCACCATGCGGTCGAAGGTGGCGTTGTCCACGAAGTGGTACTCGCGACCATCCACCTCCTGGCCACGTGGTGCGCGTGTGGTGTGGGAAATGGAGGGTGTGATGTGGGAGTCCAGCTCCATCAGCGCCTTCACCAGGCTGGATTTGCCGGTGCCGCTGGGAGCGGCCACCACGTAAAGGTTGCCGGGGTATTCCATGTTCAGTTCTCGCAGCAATGGGTTTCGCCGCCGGGCCGCCCCAAGGCGAAACAGCCCCCTTGGGGGGCAGCGACCCGCGCAGCGGTGGAGCGTGGGGGCATGTTCTTACTCTATATTTTGGACTTGCTCACGCATTTGCTCGATCAGCACTTTCATGTCCACCGAGATGCGGGTGAGCTCCAGGCTGGAAGACTTGGAACCCAGGGTGTTGGCCTCGCGGTGCAGTTCCTGGATCAGGAAGTCCAGGCGTTTGCCCAGGTCCTTGCCTTTGGCCAGCAGGCTTTCGATTTCGTCCAGATGCGAGGCCGGGCGCGTCAGCTCCTCGGCCACGTCGATGCGGATGGCAAAAGCCGTGGCTTCGGTCAGGGCGCGGTCACGGGCCATGTCCGAAGGCGCGCTGCCTTCAACCGCACCCAAAGCCTCGTTCCAGCGTTCGATGAAGCGCTGACGTTGTTGCTCCACCAGGCGCGGCACCAGCGGCTGGGCCTGCTGGGCCAGGGCGCGCAGTTGCGCCACGCGGTCCAGCAGGCTGGTGGCCAGGCGGGCGCCTTCGCGTTCGCGCGAGGCGATAAAGGCGTCGAGCGCGGTGTCGATCAGGGCGACCAGGCTGTCGGCCAGGCCGGTGGTGGCCAGCGGCTGGCGGGCCTTGGTCTGCAGCACCTCGGCCACGCTCAGCGGGGCCGCGTTGGGCAGCCAGGCGCGGATGTTGTCTTGCACCGCCACCAGGCGTTGCAGATCGACCGGCGATGGGGCTTGCACACCACCGTCGGCACGGCCTTCTATCCAGGCGCGCAGTTCGACCTTGCCGCGTTTGACACGCGACATGATCTTTTCGCGCAGCGCTGGTTCGGCGTTGCGCAGCTCGTCGGAGAGTTTGAAGGAGAGGTCGAGAAAGCGGCTGTTGACCGACCGCAACTCAAGGCCCACGCTGGGCAGGCCGACCGGGGCCACGGGTGTGTCGGCCTCACTTTTCGAGGCGCCGCCTTGCACCGTGGCGTAGCCGGTCATGCTGTAAACTGGCATTGGAATTTCCGTTGATGGCCCGCAGGGCGGGTGCTGTCTGGAGCGCGCACCGCGAGAGTCCGCATTATGTCAAAGACCAAACCCGCTCCGCTGCCGCCCGATACCCTGATCGGTGGCTACCGCGTGATCTGCAAGCTGGCGGCCGGCGGTTTTGGCATCGTCTACCTCGCCATCGATGCCAGTGGCCAGAAGGTGGCGCTCAAGGAATACCTCCCAGCCTCGCTGGCCTCGCGCGACCCGGGGCACCTGCTGCCCACCGTGCCGCCCGACAAGCTCTCGCTCTACCGCCTCGGTCTCAAGAGTTTTTTTGAAGAAGGGCGCGCTTTGGCGCAAATCTCTCACCCCTCGGTGGTGAGCGTGCTCAACTTCTTTCGCGAGAACGAAACCGTCTACATGGTGATGAATTACCTTGAGGGCGCGTCCCTGCAAGACTTCATCGTCACAGCGCGCGAACTCAAGCGCCCCAAGGTCTTCCGCGAGTCCACCATACGCAGCCTGTTCGACGAGGTGCTGCGTGGCTTGCGTATCGTGCACCAGCACAAGATGCTGCACCTGGACATCAAACCGGCCAACATCTTCATCACCGAGGACAACAAGGCGGTGCTGATCGACTTTGGCGCCGCGCGCGAGGTGCTCAACAAGGAGGGGCAGTTCGTGCGGCCCATGTACACGCCCGGGTTTGCGGCGCCCGAGATGTACAAGCGCAACGCCCAGCTGGGCCCTTGGACCGACATCTACGCCGTGGGCGCCTGTATGTATGCCGCCATGCAGGGTTACCCACCCAACGATGCGCCCCAGCGTCTGGACAAGGACCGTTTGTCCCTGGCCATGGGCCGTTTGCGTGGGGTGTATTCCGACAACCTCATTGAGGTGGTGCTGTGGTGCATGGCGCTGGACCCGCTGGCCCGCCCACAGTCGGTGTTCTCGCTGCAAAAGGAGTTGGGCCGCGAGGTTGAACGCAGCTATTCCAAACCCACCGTGGCCGACAAGGTGCGCCAGCAGTTTGGCAGCCTCCTGTCATCGGACAAACAGAAAGGCCGTCCGTCAGCGGACGTGACACAGCTGTGAACAGCATGAAATTTGCGGTCCACCAGCTGAGCCGCCAGGGTGGGCGAGAGAAAAACGAAGACCGCATGGGCTACAGCTACACCCGCGAAGCGGTGCTGCTGGCCTTGGCCGACGGCATGGGCGGCCATCCCAAGGGTGAGGTGGCGGCGCAGCTTGCGGTGCAAACGGTCTCCGACCTGTTCCACCGCCAGGCGCAGCCAGCGCTGAGCAACGTGGCCGGATTCCTGAGCGAGGCGCTGATGGCGGCGCACCAGGCCATCGTGGACCACGGCAACGCGCATGCCATGTTGGACAACCCGCGCACCACCCTGGTGGTGGCGGTCATCCAGAACGGGTACGTGCAGTGGATTCATTCGGGCGATTCGCGCATCTACCTGGTGCGCCGTGGCAAGCTGCTTCAACGCAGCCGCGACCACTCTTACGCCGAAAAACACATCATGATCCGGGGCCAGGCCGACCCCATGAACCGCAACATCCTGTTCACCTGCCTGGGTTCACCGGTGGCACCGTTGTTCGATGTGTCCGACCCCATCTTCCTGCACGAAGGCGACCGCCTGTTGTTGTGTTCCGATGGCCTGTGGTCCGAGCTGAGCGATGAGCACATTGCCGAACAACTCGCTCAAGGGCGCGTGCAGGATGCCGTGCCGCTGCTGGTGGACGAGGCCCTGGAGCGTGGCGGCGCCCATGGCGACAACGTCACCGTGGTGGCGCTGGACTGGGAAACACCGGGCGACTTCGAACCCACCCACATGATCAGCACCGAAGGCGTGAGCGACGGCGTGTTCGCCTCCACCATCCAGGCCGCCGGTAACATCGACGCCTCGCTCGACGATTTCGACGATGCCGCCATCGAGCGCTCCATCGCCGAGATCAACGAAGCCATCCGCCGTTCTTCGGCACGAAAAGGTTCCAACCCATGAGTTCCACTTCCCCTGCGGCCCTGGCCCGTTCCTTCGGCCGGGCCGCCGACCAGTTGCGCCCGGTGCGCATCACGCGCGGTTTCACCAAACACGCCGAAGGCTCGGTGCTGATCGAGTTTGGTGACACCCGTGTCCTGTGCACCGCGTCCGTTGAAGACAAGGTGCCGCCGCACAAACGCGGCAGCGGCGAGGGCTGGGTCACGGCCGAATACGGCATGTTGCCGCGCGCCACCCACACCCGTAGCGATCGCGAGGCCGCCAAGGGCAAACAAAGCGGGCGCACGCAAGAGATCCAGCGTTTGATTGGCCGCTCACTGCGCGCGGTGTTCGATCTCAAAAAACTGGGCGAACGCACCATCGCTCTGGACTGCGACGTGCTGCAGGCCGACGGCGGCACCCGCACCGCCAGCATCACCGGCGCCTTTGTGGCCGCACAAGACGCGGTCAACACCTTGCTGGCCGCCGGCAAGATCGCCGAGACCCCCATCATCAACCACGTCGCCGCCGTGTCGGTGGGCATCGTGCAGGGCGTGCCCGTGCTCGATCTGGATTACCCCGAAGACTCGGCCTGCGACACCGACATGAACGTGGTCATGACCGGCGTGGGTCATTACGTGGAAGTGCAGGGCACGGCCGAAGGTGTGGCGTTCAGCCGCGACGAAATGAACCAACTGCTGGCGCTGGCCGAAAAGGGCATTGGCGAGCTGGTCGAGTTGCAAACCGCCGCGTTCCGATGAAGCTGGTCCTCGCCTCCAACAACCCCGGCAAGCTGGCCGAGCTGCAGGCCATGTTCGCCCCGCTGGGGGTGGAGCTGGTGCGCCAGTCCGAGCTGGGCATCCCCGAGGCGGCCGAGCCGCACCACACCTTCATCGAAAACGCCCTGGCCAAAGCCCGCCATGCCGCGCAACTGAGCGGCTTGCCCGCGCTGGCCGACGACGCCGGCCTGTGCGTGGACGCCTTTGGTGGCCAGCCCGGTGTGGACACGGCCTACTACGCCACCCGTTTTGGGTACGAGAAGGGCGACAACAACAACGTGCGAGCCCTCTTGGAACAGATGAAGGACGTGACGAACCGGCGCTCGGCGCTGGTCAGCACCTTGGTGGCCTTGCGCAGTGCGGACGATCCCGAGCCCCTGGTGGCCAGTGGCCGGGTGGTGGGGCTGATTGCGCCTGAGCCCGTGGGCAGCAACGGTTTCGGTTTTGATCCGGTGATGTGGTTGCCCGAGTTCGGCCAGACCTTTGCCCAGTTGCCCACCGAAGTGAAAAATGCCAACAGCCACCGGGGCCGGGCGGCACAGGCCATGTTGGCGCTCATGCGCGAACGCTGGTTCCAAGGGCAGGCGTGAACCAGATCGTGCAACTGATGCGGCCGGGCAGCCTGCAGCTGACCGCGCTGCCGCCCTTGGCGCTGTACGTCCACCTGCCGTGGTGCCTGAAGAAGTGCCCCTACTGCGACTTCAATTCGCACGAGAACAACGGCGCCCTGCCGGAGGACGCCTACCTGCAGGCCGTGCGCGAAGACATCACCGCTGCGCTGCCCCTGATCTGGGGCCGCACCGTGCACAGCGTGTTCATCGGTGGTGGCACCCCCAGCCTGTTTTCGCCCGACGCCATCGCGCGGCTGATCTCGGACGTGCGCGCCTTGCTCAAGCTGGAGGCCAATGCGGAAATCACGCTGGAAGCCAACCCCGGGACCTTCGAAACCGACCGCTTCAAGGCGTTTCGACAAGCCGGTGTGACGCGCCTGTCGGTGGGCGTGCAGAGTTTTGATGACCGGTTCCTGAAGGCGCTGGGTCGGGTGCACAACGGCGACCAGGCGCGCGCGGCTTTGACCGAAGCCGCCCAGCATTTCGACACCTTCAACCTCGACCTGATGTACGCCTTGCCGGGGCAGACGCTGGCCGACTGCGCGCGCGATGTGGACACTGCCTTGTCCTTCACGCCGCCGCACCTGTCGATTTACCACCTGACCATTGAACCCAACACCTATTTCGCCAAGTTCCCGCCGGTCGTGCCCGAGGACGACGACGCCTACGCCATGCTCGACCTCATCACCGAGCGCACAGGCGTGGCGGGGCTGGAGCGTTATGAGGTGTCGGCCTACGCGCGGCCCGGCCATCGCTGTTGGCACAACCTCAACTACTGGCAGTTTGGCGACTACCTGGGCGTGGGGGCGGGTGCTCACAGCAAGCTGAGTTTTGCGCACCGGGTGTTGCGCCAGGTGCGTTGGCGCGAGCCGCGCCTGTACATGCAGCACGCGATGGAAGGACGCCCCGTGACCACCGAAAGCGAAGTGGCGGCCAGCGACCTGCCGTTCGAGTTCATGCTCAACGCGCTGCGTTTGAAGGACGGCTTTGAGCTGGCCCACTTCAGCGAACGCACCGGCCTGCCGCTGACCACCATCCAGGCGGGGCTGCAAGAGGCCGAGCGCCGGGGCCTGTTGGAGCGTGATCTCCAGCGTGCCTGGCCCACGGAGCGCGGTTTCGATTTCTTGAGCGATTTGCAAAGCCTGTTCCTGCCGTCCTAAACTGCACCGGTTGGGCAGGCGCCCGCTCGTGAAGGGTTTGTGATGTTCGCCATTTACGGCACCTCGGGCCAGATGTTCAGGGGTCCGCTTGAAGAGTTGCGGAAGGTGGCGCCCACGTTGCGGGTAGGGCGTGCGCGGGCGGTATCTGCGCTCGCGTCACCCAGCGTGGACCCCGAGGTCTCCTCGGCTCAGGTGCTGCCTGAGACCTTGGCCCGCCAGGCCGGCGCCCCGCAGCGCCAGGCCATCAACGAATACGCCAGCATCCAGTCGCCCAAACCCCAGCGCCACCCATTGACCCGCGTGCAAGACGTGATGAGCCCATCAGTGCTGACGGTGTTGGACACCGCCTCGGTGCTCGACGCCTGGCAGACGCTGGCCGATCAGGGCCTGGGGCAGGCGCCGGTGGTGAACGCACAGGGTGGCTTGGTTGGCCTGATCACCCGGGGTGAACTGCTGGCGCCTGAGCATTTGCCCGGCCCCGACACCCATGTGCTGGCCTGGCGCGCCATGCTCATGCAACCCGTCACCTCGCTGATGGTCACCCCCGTGCCCAGTGTGGAGCCCCAGACCGACTTGCGCCGTGTGGCCCAATTGCTGCTCGACCTCGGCCTGCCAGGCCTGCCTGTGGTGGCGGACGACGGCATGGTGAGCGCCTTCATCTCGCGTTCCGACATCCTGCGCGCCGTGGTGCACGACCCGCCGCTGGACCTGTGGAGCTGACGCTCACTTGTAAAGGACCTCGGGCAGCCACAGGCCGATGCCGGGGAACATGTAGAGCAACACGATGGCCACGACCTGAATGCCCATGAAGGGCAACATGCCAGCGAAGATCTGGTTCAGCGTCACGTGTTTGGGTGCCACACCCTTGAGGTAGAACGCGCTCATGGCCACCGGCGGGCTCAGGAAGGCGGTCTGCAGGTTCAGCGCCACCAGCAGGCCGAAGAACAGCGGATCGACACCGAAGTTGTCCAGAAGCGGGATGAAGATGGGCATGAAGATCACGATGATCTCGGTCCACTCCAGCGGCCAGCCCAGGATGAAAATCAAAATCTGGCTCAGGATCAGGAACTCGGTTTTGCTGAGGTTCATGCCCAGCACCCACTGTTCCACCAGCTCCTGCCCCCCCAACAACGCAAACGCGGCCGAGAAGATGGCCGAGCCGACAAACAGCCAACACACCATGGCGCTGGTTTTGGCGGTGAGGAACACGCTCTCCTTGACGACGTTGAAGCTGAGCTGTCGGTAAGCCGCAGCTAACACAAAACCGCCCAATGCGCCAATGGCTGCGGCCTCGGTGGGCGTGGCCAGACCGAACACGATGGAGCCCAGCACCGCCAGGATCATGATGAGCAGCGGAAAGAAGCTCGACAGCAGCATCTTGAACACCTCCAGCCTTGTGTAGCTGAGGATGCCGTAGAACACGGCCAAGGCGAGCGCGCCAACACCCAATCCGACCCAGTAGCCTTGGGGCGCGGGCGGGCTGGTGGGCGTCTCGCCTGCTGTGGCCGGTGCCGGTGCCACGCCCGGGGGGAGCGCCACGCTGTCGGCCACCGCAGGGGCTTGCGCGCTGGCGTCGGGCTCGCTGCCAGGTGGGGCCGCCAGGGTGTCGACGGTGTCCGATGGCGGTTCGCTCAATCCGCCGGCTTCTTCGTGACCGGGTTCGGCCAGATCGCCAGACGAGCTGCTTTCATCCGAGCCGATCTCGTTCATGCTGGTGAGGCCGGTCGTGTCGTCCACTTTGACCATGGTCACGCTCTGGTAGCTGGCGATGGCTACCGCCACAAACAGCAGCGCGGGCAACAACGCGACGCCGAGTTGGCGCAGGATGTAGCCGGTGGCCACGCCCTGGTTGTTTTTGCCCTTGAGCGCCTTGAGCAAACCGGCCAGGGCCGACGCGCTGCCGGTGGCGCCGAGCTTGAGCAGCTCGGACGGCAGGGGCACAAAACGTTGCTCGGTGGTGAGCGGTGGTGCCCAGGCTGGCTTGATCTTGGCGACCAGGATGGCGTAGAGGATGTAGAGTCCAGCCAGCATGATGCCGGGGAAAAACGCGCCGGCGTAGAGCTGTACCACCGACACCCCGGCGGTGGCGCCGTAGACGATGAGCAGCACCGAAGGTGGGATCAGGATGCCCAGACAGCCGCCAGCGGTGATGACACCAGCGGTCAGGCGCACGTCGTAGCCCGCCTTGAGCATTTGGGGCATGGCCAGCAGACCCATGAGCGTGACCACGGCACCCACGATACCGGTGGCGGTGGCAAACACCGCGCAGGTTACCAACGTGGCCACCGCTAACGAGCCCGGCACTCGGGCCAGCGCCAGGTGCAGGCTGGTGAACAGCTTGGCGATCAGGTTGGCCCGCTCCACCAGATAACCCATGAACACAAACAGCGGGATGGAGATCAGCACGTCGTTGCTCATCACCGAGAAGGCGCGTTGCACCATCAGATCCAACGTCTGCTTGAGGGCGCCGGCCGCGCTCTGGTCGCCCGAGTGGTATGCAAAAAAAGCAAACAAAATGCCCATGCCCATCAGCGTGAACGCGGTGGGGAAACCCAGCATGATGGCCACCACCACCAGCGAGAGCATGAGCAGACCGTAGTGGCCATTGGTCATGACCTCGACCTTGAGCACCATGATGAGCACGGCGGCCAGAATCAGCGCCATCAGGCTGAAGCCAAACCACAGTTCCTTGCGAATCTTCATCACTGACCGCCTTTCTGCGTCACGTAGCGGTCCAGGTTCTCGATGTCCTTGTCGGTCACGTGCACCATGCCCTTGAGTTTGTCCACGTCCACCTCTTCCACGTCGCCCTCGCGTGCCGGCCACCCACCGGTTTGCAGGCACATCACGCAACGGATGATTTCGACCAAACCCTGCAGCAGCAGGAAGGCGCCCGCGATAGGCACCACGAACTTGAACGGGTAGACCGGTAGCGGGTCTGCGTTGAAGGTCTGCTCACGTATGGCCAGTGATTCGTTGGCAAAGGTCCAGCCGGCCCAGGTGAGGGCCACGATGCCGGGCAGGAAGAACAGGATGTAGAGCGTCAGGTCGATGGCGGCCTGTGTGCGCGGTTGAAAGAAACCGTACAACACATCGCCGCGCACATGGCCGTTTTTGGAAAGGGTGTAGGCACCCGCCGCCATGAACAGCAGGCCGTACATCATGATCTGCGCGTCCAGCACCCAAGCGTGTGGGGCGTTGAGCACATAGCGTGAAAAAACCTCCCAGCTGATCAGTAGTGTCAGCGCGACCACAGCCCAGGCACACAGCTTGCCGAACCAGGTGGAGAGGCGGTCCACCGCCAGTAAAAGTGATTGCATGGGGTTTCCTCTCGCGAACAAACAGAAAAGGGCGCCCGAGGGCGCCCCCCGTCGATCCGAGGTGTGTCAGCTCTTCTTGGCGTTGCGGCCGAAATAATGGTTGTAGGCCATCTTGAAGTCGACCGTGTAGTCGTTCTGCCACTGGCCGGCGCGCTGGGCAAAGGCCTTTTGCGAGTCCAGAATCTTCTTGAACATCGGGTTCTCGGCGCCCTTCTTGGCCATGATCTTGTCCCACGAGGCGAGCTGCGCGCGCAACACGGCGTCGGGGGTTTTGTAGAACTTGATGCCCTGCTTTTTCAGATCGATGTAGTCGGTCGAATTGCGCTCGATGGCCTTCCAGCTCATGTCGGCGCTGGCGGCCTGGACCGCGTAGTCGATGATGGACTTGAGTTCGGGTGGCAGGGCGGTCAGCTTGGCCTTGTTGAACAGGATCTCGAACTGCTCGCCGCTCTGGTGAAAGCTCTGCAGCATGCAGTTCTTGGCCACGTCGGGGAAGCCCAGCAGCTTGTCGGACGACGCGTTGTTGAACTCGGCGCCGTCGATCAGGCCGCGGTCCAGTGCGGGCACGATCTCACCACCAGGCAGCGGGTTCACGGCCGCACCCATGTCGGTGTACATGTCCACCGCCAAGCCCACGGTGCGGAACTTCACGCCCTTCATGTCTTCGACCTTGGCGATCGGCTTCTTGAACCAGCCGAACGGCTGCGTGGGCATGGGGCCGTACAGATACGACACCACGTCAAGGTTCAAGCTTTTGTAGACCTCTTCCAGCAAGGCCTTCCCGCCGCCGTAGTTGTGCCAGGCCAGCAGCATGTTGGGGTCCATGCCGAACGAAGGGCCCGAACCCCACAGTGCCAGCGCTGAGTTCTTGCCGTAGTGGTAAGCCACCACGCCGTGGCCCCCGTCCAGCGTGCCTTTGGCCACCGCTTCGAGCAACTGGAAGGCGGGCACCACGGCGCCGGCGGGCAAGACTTCGATCTTGAGCTTGCCACTGGCCATGTCGTTCACCTTCTTGGCGAAATCATTGGCGTATTCGTGAAAGATGTCCTTTGCCGGCCAAGTGCTTTGGAAGCGCAGGGCGGTGGCCGTCTGCGCGGTGGCCACCATGGGGGCGGTCATGGCGCCGGCAGCAGCAGCCACGCCCTTGAGCAGGTTGCGGCGGCCTTTGGCGGGGGATTTTTCTGCGCTCATGCTTGTCTCCGATTGTTGAGGAAAATATAAGCATGAATGAAAACTTTGGCGAATGTGGACAGGGTTTCCACCAGCAAGTGAAAGATTTTGACAATCACCGCTATCAATTGATTCAATTCAAGCGTGCAAGCGGGAGGTTTTGGGCAGGTGGGCCATCAAAAACTCCATCTGATCGGCCAGGATGCGGCGGTTGCGCAGAATGAAGTCTTCCCACAGGCTGGGCACGTAAGGCGCGTACATCAGCGGCATGTGGGCTTGCTCGGGCGTGCGGTTGCCCTTGCGGTGGTTGCAGGACTTGCAGGCGGTCACCACGTTCATCCAGTGGTCGCGGCCTTTTTGTGCCATGGGCACGATGTGTTCGCGTGTCAGCTCGACTTCATGGAAAGGGTGACCACAGTAGGCGCACAGGTTGCGGTCGCGGGCGAAGAGTTTGCTGTTGGTCAGCGAGGGCCGCAGCTCAAAGGGGTTGATGTTGGGCACGCCCTTGGTGCCAATGATGGAGTTGACCGCGATGATCGACTGCCGCCCGGTGATGGCGTTGTGTCCGCCGTGGAACACCGCCACCTCGGCGCCCATTTCCCAGCGCACTTCATCCGCCGCGTAGTGCAACACGGCTTCTTCCAGGCTGATCCACGACTGTGGCAAACCTTGCGCGGACAACTTCAAGACCTTCAAGACCCACCTCCAAAATATTTGGCTACGGGAAAATCGTCTCGATGCGGCCTTGGAACGTTCTCAGATGCCGCTTCTTGATATGTCAATATACAGCGACTGTGTGACAAATCCGGCACACGCACCGAATTCCCCGGCGCTCGGGCGCCCGCTCTCATGAAGATCATCCGCGGACTCTGGAACCTGCAACACGCGCTCAAGGACGAGGCGCAGCGTGGTTGCGCCCTCACCATCGGCAATTTCGACGGTGTGCACCGTGGCCACCAGGCCATGTTGGCCTTGTTGAACAACGAGGCGCGCCACCGGGGCGTGCCCAGTTGTGTCATGACCTTCGAGCCACACCCGCGCGACTACTTTGCCGGCCTGCACCACAAACCCGAGCTGGCACCCGCGCGCATCGCCACCTTGCGCGACAAACTGGCCGAGCTGCGCCGCTGTGGCGTGGATCGCTGCGTGGTGCTGCCCTTCAACGAGCGCCTGGCCAGCCAGCCGGCCGAGGCCTTCATCGACGACGTGCTGGTGGGCGCCCTGGGCGCGCGCTACGTGCTGGTGGGCGACGACTTCCGTTTTGGCGCCAAGCGCCAGGGCGACTACGCGATGCTGGACACCGCAGGGACTCGCCAGGGCTTTGACGTGGCCCGCATGCAAAGCTACGAGGTGCATGGCTTGCGCGTCTCCAGCTCGGCCGTGCGTGAGGCCCTGGGCGCAGGCCGCATGAACGATGTGGCCGCTTTGCTGGGCCGGCCCTACAGCATCAGCGGCCACGTGGTGCATGGGCGCAAGCTGGGTCGCCAGCTGGCCGAGAGTGCGCCCGGGCGTGGCGACGGCTTCCGCACCCTCAACCTGCGCTTCTCTCACTGGAAGCCGGCCGCCAGCGGTATTTTTGCGGTGCACGTTCACGGCCTGACCGAGTCCGAGCCGCCGCCGGGCCGCCCCAAGGCGGCGAGCGCCCCCTCGGGGGGCAGCGAGGACACGTCAGTGCCGAGCGTGGGGGTGCCGTTGCCCGGGGTGGCCAACCTCGGCGTGCGGCCCTCGCTGGACCCCAACGACGTCAACGGCGGGCGGGTTTTGCTGGAAACCCATTGCCTGGACTGGCCGGACGCGCTCAAGGCCAACCTGATCGACGGTGAGGCCTACGGTAAAATCATCCGCGTGGAACTGCTGCACAAACTGCACGACGAGCTCAAATACGACAGTCTGGACGCCCTGACCACGGGCATCGCCAAGGACTGCGACGACGCACGTGCGTTTTTTGCCTCGCTGCACACCCAGACACACCGCCAGACCACGCGCGACCGAATTCAGGGCTGACACACACAGCCCCGCCGGTCGCCGCCCTTCGTTTGGCTCAGGGCGAACGGTTTCCCGCTTCACCGCTTCTCCCTCACAGAGTCCCGACATGTCCGACCAGAACACACCCGCCAAAGCCGACGCCAAGGCTGAATCCTCGGGCGGCGCCTACCGCGCCACCCTGAACATGCCCGACACCGCTTTCCCCATGCGCGGCGACCTGCCCAAGCGCGAGCCGGGTTGGGTGAAGGAGTGGAATGAAGGCGGCCTTTACAAGCGCCTGCGCGACGCCCGCCAGGGCGCGCCCTTGTTTGTGCTGCACGACGGCCCGCCCTACGCCAACGGCAAGCTGCACATCGGCCATGCGCTGAACAAGGTGCTCAAGGACATGATCGTGAAAAGCCGCCAACTGGCCGGCTTTGACGCGCAGTACATCCCCGGCTGGGACTGCCACGGCCTGCCGATCGAAAACGCCATCGAAAAGCTGCACGGCCGCAACCTGGGCCGCGACGACATGCAGGCCAAGAGCCGCGCCTTTGCCACCGAACAAATCGACCAGCAGCGCGAGGACTTCAAGCGCCTGGGCGTGCTGGGCGACTGGGAACGCCCCTACCGCACCATGGATCCGGCCAACGAGGCCGGTGAAATCCGCGCGTTCAAACGCGTGATCGAACGTGGCTTCGTCTACCGCGGTCTCAAGCCCGTGTACTGGTGTTTCGACTGTGGTTCCTCGTTGGCCGAATTCGAAATCGAATACGCCGACAAACAGAGCGACACACTGGACGTGGCCTTCGAGACCGACGATGCGGGCAAGCTGGCGGCCGCGTTCGGCCTGGGCGCGTTGCCGGCGGGCAAAACCGCGTTCGCCGTCATCTGGACCACCACCGCCTGGACCATCCCCGCCAACCAGGCCCTCAACGCCCACCCCGAGCTGACCTATGCCCTGGTGGACACGCCCCAGGGCTGTCTGGTGCTGGCCGAGAGCCTGGTCGAGAAGTGCCTGGAGCGCTTCGGCCTGAGCGGCCAGGTGCTGGCCACCGCACAGGGCGCGGCGCTGGGCGGCCTCAACTTCCGCCACCCGCTGTTTGATGTGGACGCTGGCTACCGCCGCCTGTCCCCGGTCTACTTGGCCGAGTACGTGAGCGACGGCGACGGCACCGGCATCGTGCACTCGTCGCCCGCCTACGGCCTGGACGACTTCAACAGTTGCGTGGCCAACGGCCTGGCCTACGACGACATCCTCAACCCGGTGCAGGGCAACGGCACCTACGCCGCCGATTTCCCGCTGTTCGGTGGCCTGCACATCTGGAAGGCAGTGCCCGTCATCCTGGACGCGCTCAAAAACGCCGGCCGACTGCTGGCCACCGTGCGCATCACCCACAGCTACCCGCACTGCTGGCGCCACAAAACGCCGGTGATCTACCGTGCCGCCGCCCAGTGGTTTGTGCGCATGGACGAAGGCGAGGGCGTGTTCACAAAAGACAAGGCGCCCAAGACCCTGCGCCAGCTCGCGCTGGACGCCATCGACCACACCAGCTTCTACCCCGAGAACGGCAAGACCCGCCTGCGCGACATGATCGCGAACCGGCCCGACTGGTGCATCTCGCGCCAGCGCAGCTGGGGTGTGCCCGTGCCCTTCTTCCTGCACAAGGATTCGGGCGAGTTGCACCCGCGCACGATGGACATCATGGACCAGGCCGCCGACATCGTCGAAAAAGGCGGCATCGAGGCCTGGAGCCGCGTCACGGCCGAGGACATCCTGGGCGCTGAAGACGCAGCGCACTACACCAAGAGCACCGACATCCTGGAGGTCTGGTTCGACTCCGGCTCCACCTTCTGGCACGTGCTGCGTGGTTCGCACGCCCACGCCTACCCCAACGGCGCCAGCCACGCGCAAGGCCCCGAGGCCGACCTCTACCTCGAAGGCCACGACCAACACCGCGGCTGGTTCCACAGCTCGCTGTTGCTGGGTTGCGCCCTGTACGACCGCGCGCCCTACAAGGGCCTGCTGACCCACGGCTTCGCCACCGACGGCCAGGGCCGCAAGATGAGCAAGAGCCTGGGCAACACGGTGGAGCCGCAATCGGTGACCAGCAAGCTCGGCGCCGAAATCGTGCGCCTGTGGGTGGCCAGCACCGACTATTCGGGCGACCTCAACATCGACGACAAGATCCTGGCCCGTGTGGTCGATGCCTACCGCCGCATCCGCAACACCCTGCGCTTCTTGATGGCCAACACGGTCGATTTCGACCCCGCCACAGACGCCGTGCCGCTGGAGCAGATGCTGGAAATCGACCGCTACGCGCTGGCCCGCGCCAGCGAGCTGCAGGCCGACATCCTGCGCCACTTCGACGTCTACGAATTCCACCCGGTGGTGAGCAAGCTGCAGGTGTATTGCTCCGAGGATTTGGGCGCCTTCTACCTCGACGTGCTCAAGGACCGCCTCTACACCACCGCGCCCAAGAGCCTGGCGCGGCGTAGCGCCCAGACCGCGCTGCACCAGATCACCCACGCCATGCTGCGCTGGATGGCGCCTTTCCTGAGCTTCACCGCCGAGGAAGCCTGGACGCATTTCGCCGGAGCGAAGAACCAGGGCTCGATCTTTTTCGAAACCTTCCTGCCGCTGCCCACGCCCAACGAAGGCCTGCTGGCCAAATGGGCGCGCATCCGCGCCATCCGCGACCTGGCCAACAAGGCCATCGAAGACGTGCGCACCGCCGGCCAGGTCGGTGCCTCGCTGCAGGCCACGCTGACCATCACCGCCGGCGCTGACGACGCGGCCCTGCTGTGCTCGCTGGGGGCCGACCTCAAGTTCGTCACCATCACCTCGGCGGTGACGGTGGTGGACGGTGAATCGTTGGCCGTGGCGGTGACGCCCAGCAGCGCCACCAAGTGCGAGCGCTGCTGGCACTACACCGACGACGTCGGCCAGCACACCGAACACCCCACGCTGTGTGGCCGCTGCGTGAGCAACATCGCCGGTGCGGGTGAAACCCGCGCCCACGCCTGATGGCGGCCAGGGGCGGGCGCGGCGGCCCGGGCATGCTGCACTGGCTGGGGCTGGCCTTTGCCATCTTCCTGATCGACCAGTTCACCAAGGTGCTCATTCTGGGCTACTACCGCCTGGGTGACAGCACCTACATCACCTCGTTTTTCAACATCGTGCGGGTACACAACCCCGGAGCGGCCTTCTCTTTTTTGGCCGGGGCCGGCGGCTGGCAGCGTTGGTTTTTCACGGCCATCGGCTTGGGGGCGGCCGTCTTCATCGTCTGGATGTTGCGCAACCACAGCGGGCAGAAGCTGTTCGCGTTCGCGCTGTCCTGCATCCTGGGTGGCGCCCTGGGCAACGTGATCGACCGCCTCATCCACGGCTATGTGGTGGACATGCTGGACTTCCACTGGCGCTTTCTTTCGCCCGTGTTCCCGGGCGGGCATTTCCCGGCGTTCAACCTGGCTGATGCGGCCATCAGCCTGGGCGCGATCTGCATGATCCTGGACGAGATTCTGAGGGTGCGGCGCAGCAGGTAAGCTCGCTGGCACGGACGGTGCATCGCCGGCTTATAGTCGGGTCACTGTCCTATGAAACATTTGTTGAATCTTCTCGCAGCCATCGCGCTGCTGGTGTGGGGAACCCATCTGGTGCGCACGGGTGTGCTGCGTGTGTTTGGCAGCAACTTGCGGCAGATGCTGGCGGTCAGCATGGGCAACCGCTTCAGCGCCATGCTGTCGGGTTTGGGCGTCACGGCCCTGGTGCAGTCCAGCACCGCCACCGCACTCATCACGGCTTCGTTTGTGGGCCAGGGCCTGATCGCCTTGCCGGCGGCACTTGCCGTCATGCTGGGCGCCGACGTGGGCACCGCCTTGATGGCGGTGGTGTTCTCGCTTGATCTGTCCTGGCTCTCGCCGTTGTGCATTTTCCTGGGCGTCACCCTGTTCATCGCGCGCCAGGGCCACACCGTGGGCGATGTGGGGCGGGTGCTGATTGGGCTGGGCTTGATGTTGCTGGCCTTGCAACTGGTGTCGCAGGCCACCACCGTGCTCACCCGCAACCCGGCGGTGCAGTTGATGCTGGAGCAACTCGCCAGCGACCGCATGCTGGAGATCCTGCTGGGTGCGGTGCTGGTGGTGCTGTCCTACTCCAGCCTGGCGGTGGTGCTGCTCACGGCCACGCTGTCGCTGTACGTGATCTCGGTCGACGTGGCCCTGGGCCTGGTGCTGGGCGCCAACCTGGGAAGTGGCCTGCTGGCGGTGTTGACCACCTTGCGCGCCAACGTGGCCACGCGCCAGGTGCCTTTGGGCAACCTGGTGTTCAAGTTGCTGGCGGTGGGGGTGGGTGTGTTCCTCATTCCGGTGTGGCTGCGTTTTGTCCAACCCTATGTGCAAGACCCGGCGGCGCTGACCGTGTTGTTCCACCTGAGCTTCAACCTCATGGTGGCAGCCATTTTTATTGGCCTCACGCAGACGGTGGCCGGCTGGGTCGAGCGCTTGCTGCCGCAAAGCACGGCCACACCCTTGGGCCGACCCAACCACCTCGACCCTTCTGCGCTGACCACGCCCTCGCTGGCCATTTCGTGCGCGGCGCGCGAGGCCATGCACCAGGCCGACGTGGTGGAGACCATGTTGCGCGGCGTGCTCACGGTGATTCGCACCAACGACCTCAAGCTGTCGGAAGACCTGCGCAAGCTCGACGACACGGTGGACAGCCTGTACTCGGCCATCAAGTACTACCTCACCAAGCTCTCGCGCCAGCAGCTCAGCGAGGAAGAGGGCCGACGCTGGACCGATATCATCAGCTTCACCATCAACATGGAGCAGGTGGGCGACATCGTCGAGCGCGTCCTGATCGACATCGAAGACAAAAAAATCCGCAAGGGTCGCGATTTTTCAGAGGCCGGTCTGGCCGAGATTTGTGAACTGCACGCCCGTCTGATCGACAACCTGCGCTTAGGCATGAGCGTGTTTTTGAATGGCAGCGTGCGCGATGCGCAAAAGCTGCTGGAAGAAAAAGCGCGCTTCCGCGATCTGGAGCGCGAATACGCCACCTCCCACCTGGCCCGCCTGTCCGACAAGACCCTGGGCAGCATGGAGAGCAGCTCGCTGCACATCGACCTGATCAGCGACCTCAAGCGCATCAACTCACACATCTGCTCCATCGCTTACCCCATCCTCGACTCGGCTGGTGCACTGGCGCCGAGTCGCCTGCGCGAACAGGTCAAGGGGCAGTGAGCCCGTCGATGAGGTCGGGCGCGAGGATGAGCGCGGCCTCCAACGTGTAGCGTCCGGCCACGATGTCGGCGCGCAGTTGCCCAAGGTCCACGCAGTCGAAGCGCTCGACCTCGCCGTCCTGGTTCTCGGGCACCACACCTTCGGGCAAGGTGGCGCTGAACCAGTCGATGCGCTCCACTGTGTAGCCCACGTCGTCGGCACCGCCGCTGGGGCGTTGGATGATCAGGTGACCGGCGTGGGTCAGTCCGTGCAATTGGTCCAATCGAAGGCCGGCCTCCTCCCAGGTCTCACGTTCCAGCGCCTGCGCCAGCGTGTCGGCCGCGCTGACCATGCCACCCATCAGCGTGTCCCACAGGCCGGGGTCGTTGGGCTTGTTGAAGGCGCGTTGCTGCACCCACGTGTTGCCATCGGGCGCCTGTGCCGTCAGGTGCACGGCGGCGGTGGCCAGGCCCAGGGCCCGCACGGCGGCGCGCTCGATGTGGCCCACCCGCTGGCCACTATCGGCCAGCACCGGCAGCAACTCGTTGCGCCAGGCGCCCAGCAGGCTGGCCTCGCGCAGCGCATGGGCCAGCGCGTCAAAGGGTGCAGCCACCCGCCAGCCCGCGCCATCGGTGGCCAGCAGGCCGTGGGCTTGAAAGTGCTGCGCCACCGCGACTTCCACCGAGCCAATGGGCTGGCCCTCAAAAGCCAGCGCCTGCCGTGGGCGCAGCGGCGGGCGCTGATAGATCACGGCAGCAGAATGGTGCAGCCGGTGGTGGCGCGGGCTTCCAGGCTGCGGTGCGCGGCCTGCACGTCGGTCAGCGCAAAACGCTGGTCAATGCGGATCTTGACCTGGCCGCTGGTCACCACGGCAAACAGGTCGTCGGCCATGGCCTGCGTGGCGGCGCGGCTGCTGATGTGGGTGAACAGCGTCTGGCGCGTGACGTAGAGCGAACCTTTGGCACCCAGGATGCCAGGCGCGAACGGCGCCACCGGCCCCGAAGCGTTGCCGAAGCTGGCCATCAGGCCGAAGGGGCGCAGGCAGTCCAGCGAGCCTTCCCAGGTGTCTTTGCCCACGCTGTCGTACACCACCTTCACGCCCTTGCCGGCGGTGATGGCCTTGACACGTTCGACGAAGTTCTCGGTGCGGTAGTTGATGGCGTGGGCGGCGCCGTGTGCCAGCGCCAGCGCACATTTGTCGTCGCTGCCGGCCGTGCCGATCAGCTGCAGGCCCAGGGCCTTGGCCCACTGGCAGGCAATCAGGCCTACGCCACCGGCGGCAGCGTGGAAGAGCACAAAGTCGCCCGGCTCCAGGCCTTCCACCGGGCGTGTTTTTTTCAGCAGGTACTGCGCGGTCAGGCCCTTGAGCATCATGGCCGCGCCGGTTTCGAAGTCGATGGCGTCGGGCAGCTTGCACACGTTCATGGCCGGCATCACGCGCACGTCGCAGTAACTGCCCGGTGGGTTGGCGGCGTAGGCTGCGCGGTCGCCGGCTTTCAGGTGCGTCACACCTTCGCCCACGGCCTCCACCACACCAGCGCCTTCCATGCCCAGTTGCAGCGGCAGCGGGTTGTTGTAGAGACCGGTGCGCTGGTACACGTCGATGAAGTTCAGGCCGATGGCGTGGTGGCGAATGCGCACCTGGCCGGGGCCCGGTTCGCCCACGGCCACGGTGTCAATGACCATCTCTTCGGGGCCGCCGGTGCGGTGGATGCGGACGGCGCGGCTGCTCTGGCTCATGTCGGGTGTCTCCGGTGGGGGGTAAAGCCCTGGATGTTGCCACGAACGAATTGGCCTTGCTGACCCGGCGGGGTATGCCCGTGACTGCATTGGCACAGCGCGGCTTGCGGCGGCTTCCTATTTTTGCCAATTGATTCGACCGTTTGACATTCTCTCGTGTTTGATGGCTTTTTCTTTATTTTGCAGTTGTTTAGTTGTGCGTGCTACGAATATGGATTGAAAATATCGGATCGAAGCTGTCCGATTTTTTTTTAAATCTAATTTCCTATTGAGGCAATAGTTTTTTCGTGCAAAGTTTTAATATATATTGTTGGAGATTGCAGGAAAAATAAAGTTGACCTATTCTTATTCTGTTATAAGTTTGTTTGATTAATATGAAAATATTGGTAATTTTTCTTGGTTTTCTCTTGGTCGGCTGTGCAGCGCCAAAACGTTATGTCTATGACCATCCTGATGCGGCAACAATATTATTGAGTCAAACTTCAGATATAAGCATGTCGAGATTTGTGTTGTGGGGTTTGCAGATGGCTCCCGTTGACCCAGTTGGGAATAATAAAATGGGTCAATTTGCATTTGCGGTGCCCACTAGAATTTATAGAAATCGAGATGTGTCTTTGCAATTCTCAATATATGGTTCGGAGGAGTATGGACGATCGTTTTTGTCGGTTAAGATGCCTCCTGGGAAGTATAAAATATCGAGCATCAATGTACAGCAGCGTGACGGAACTGGGATCGATGCACTTGCGACGCCTGCCATGGTTGATGTGGGGCGGGAAAAGGATTTTTTTGTTTCAAAAAAAACTCTAACATTTCCCACGACTGTAGTTGACCTGCGGCCTGGAAGTGTCAATTATCTAGGAAGCTTTCGAGCGTATTTCGATAGTTGTGAGGTGCTGGCGCTGGTGTGCAATGGGTACAGGATTGAGATTCGGGATAAGCTATTGAGGGATGCGATACTTGTAAATATTGATCTACCGGATATTGGAAAAATTGTAAATCAATCAATCAAGTTGGATCGACGTAAGAGCCCCCATTTTTACAGTGTGGATTGACAGAGTCTTGTGTGACTTGTCGAACGGTTTGCTCTCTGAAGCAGGTGGGCATGCTGCCAAGGGGGCAATCGCGTGCTGTGTGAAGGGGCGTGTGCAAAGCGGCGCCGTAATCAAATCGTCAGGAGGGTGGCTTGGTACAGTCTCCGCATGTCCGCCACCCGCCTCTCTCCTGTCACAGTCTTGTTGCTGACCCTGCCGCCCCTGCTGTGGGCGGGAAACGCGGTGGTGGGGCGTTTGGTCAACGATCTGGTGCCGCCCATCACGCTGAACTTTTTGCGCTGGGTGCTGGCCTTTGTGTTGCTGTTGCCGCTGGCGCACTGGGTGTGGCGGCGTGACAGTGGCCTGTGGCCGCACTGGAAGCGTTTTGCCGTGCTGGGCCTGCTGGGGGTTGGTTGCTACAACGCGTTGCAGTACCTGGCCTTGCAAACCTCCACGCCCATCAACGTGACGCTGGTGGTGGCCAGCATGCCGCTGTTCATGCTGGTGGTGGGGCGCATCGGTTTTGCGGCGCCCATCACGCGGCCTGCGGTGCTGGGCGCGGCGCTGTCGCTGGCGGGTGTGCTGGTGGTCTTGTCGCGGGGCGATGTGGCGCAGCTGCTGCGCATCCGGCTGGTGGCCGGCGATGCCTGGATGTTGCTGGCCACCGCCATCTGGGCTGTCTACAGCTGGATGTTGACCGAACGCAAGGAGCCCGAGGCCATTCGGGGCGACTGGGCCGCGTTCCTGATGGCGCAGATCGGTTTTGGCCTGGTGTGGTCGGGTGTGGCCACGGCGGGTGAGTGGCTGCTGCCCAGCAACACACCTGCGCACATCGATTGGGGCTGGCCGCTGGTGGCCGCACTGGTTTATGTGGCCGTGGGGCCGTCCCTGCTGGCCTACCGCTGCTGGGGTGCCGGTGTGCAGCGCGCCGGCCCGGCCATGGCGGCGTTTTTCAGCAACCTCGCGCCGCTGTTTGCGGCCGTCATGTCAGCGTTCGTGCTGGGCGAATTGCCCAAGCCGTACCACGCGCTGGCGTTCGCACTCATCGTGGCGGGGATTGTGGTGTCGTCCCGGCGTTGAGGGGTGGGGGCTTTCAGCCCGGCTTCAGCCCGGTGGCCTTCACGAACTTGCCCCAGTGCACCAGCTCTTGGCGCACCAGTTGCGAAAATTCTTCGGGCCGGTTGGCCTGGGCCACCGACATGCCCAGATCGGCCAGCTTGTTGCGCAGCGCGGGATCGGCCAGCACCTGAAACAGCGCCTGGTTCCATTGCTCGATGATGGGGCGGGGTGTGCCGGCGGGGGCCACCAGGCCCTCCCATTCGCGCAGTTCGATGTCGCCCAATCCACTTTCGGCCAGCGTGGGTACGCCCGGCAAGGCCGCCAGCCGCTGTGGGCTGGTGACCGCGATGGCACGCAGTTTGCCCGCCCGCACCAAGGGTGCGGCCACCGAGGTGGTGGCGAACATGGTGGACACCTGGTCGCCGAGCAGGGCGGTCACCGCTTCGGCCGGCCCTTTGAAGGGTACGTGCAACATCTTCAGTTTGCTGGCCTGTCCAAACGATTCGCCCACCAGGTGCGCCGGCGAGCCGTTGCCGCCCGAAGCGAAAGTGACGGCGCCGGGCTGGGTGCGTGCGCGGTCGGTGAGGTCCTTGAGCGACTGAATGGACGAAGCCGAGGGCACGACCAGCACGTTGTAGAGCCACACGAGGTTGGCCACAGGTGCCAGGTCGTTGGCCGTGTCGTAGGGCAACGGGCCCATTAGTTCGGGCAACACGGTGTGGGTGAGAAAGAGGATGCCCATGGTGTAGCCATCGGGCGCGGAGCGGGCCAGTGCCTGCATGCCGATCATGCCCGTGGCGCCTGGCCGGTTGTCCACCACCACCGCCTGTTTCCAGAGTTTGGACAGCCCATCGGCTACCAGCCGGGCGAGCACATCGGGCGGGCTGCCCGGCGGCAGCGGCACGATGATCTTGATCGGCCGGTCGGGGTAGGTCTGAGCCGAAGCGGGCAGGGCACCCCACCAAGGTGACGCGGCCAGTGCCCCCATCAGATGTCTGCGTTGGATCATGGTGGCATCCTCAAATGTGAGCGGGGACGGGAGTGTCGGCGGCCGACGAGATGGGTGGCATGAAGACGACATCGTATTCACGCGCCACCTTCACCACCTCGGCCGGGCTGGACATGTTGTGGATGCGGCGGTAAAGATCCACCAGCTTGCCCGCCGGGGCGGCCCAGAACAGCGCCTGGGCTGGCTCGCCGGAGTTGTTGAAGAAGGCGTGTGGGATGCCGCGTGGCATGCGCACCAGATCGCCGGCCGAGGCCGAGGTGGTCTTGCCGTCCAGGATCAGGTCGATGCGGCCTTCGAGCACGTAGATGTACTCGTCCTGGTGCGGGTGCACGTGTGGCGGCACAAAGGTCTCCTCGGGGAAGGTGGCGTGCCATGAGAAGCTGTCGTCGGTCATCTGCTTGGGCGTGTAGACCTGGCCCAGGATGTTCCAGGACACGCTGTCCAGGCTCTGGTTCTTGCGGGTGATGTCGGGCGTTTCACGCATCTTGGGTGGTTCCTTCGGGCTGTGTGGCGGGCGGTGTTGAGGGTCGTGTTTCCGGGTGCGTCAGGCGGTCCAGCGTGGGCTTGACCAGGGGGTTGTGCGAGGCAAAACGGGGCTTGAACTGCTGGCGGGCTTGTGCCAGGTCGTCCTCGTCCCAGTAGCCGATCAGGATGCCGCCTTCGGTGATGCGGGCCTGCACCTCGATGGACTCGATGGCGCCGTCGGGCACAGTCACGCGCTGGCGTGGCTGGCGGGCCCAGCGGAACAGGGCCTCGTGCAATCGCTCTTTTGCTGCCACGTGCTCGGGTGCGGTGGAGGCGCCCAGGTCGTGGAATTCGTTGGGATCGTTCACGAGGTCAAACAGCATGGGCCGGAAGTTCTCGAACAACACGTACTTCCAGCGCTCGTCGCGCACCATGCGCATCCAGGCGTCGCGCGGTTGGGTGGCCAGGGCGATGCGTGAATCCTGGAACGAGAAGTCGTACTCGCACACCACTGCGGTGCGCCAGTCGGCCGGCGTTTGCCCAAACAGCAGTGGGCGCAGCGAACGCCCGTCCATGACGTGCGGGACGGCCGGGCCGCCATAAACGTCCAGGAAGGTGGGCGCGATGTCCACCGCCTCTACCAGCGCCTGGCAACGCGTGCCGCGCGTGGTGTCGGCACGTGGGTCGGGGTCGTAGACGATCAGCGGCGCCTTGATGACCGGCTCATGGAACAGGTCCTTCTCGCCCATCCAGTGGTCGCCCAGGTAGTCGCCGTGGTCGGCGGTGAAGACGATCATGGTCTTGTCCATCAGCCCTTGGTCTTCCAGGAACTGGAACAACACGCCCATCTGGTCGTCGATCTGCTTGATCAGGCCCATGTAGCCGGGCATCACTGCCTCGCGCACGCCGTCGCGCGAGAAGGTTTGCGACACGCGGTGGTCCATCATGGCCGCGTACACCGGGTGCGGGTTGTCGCGCTCGGCCTCGCTGCGCACCACCGGCAGCGCGTCGTCGGCGGTGTACATGCTGGCGTAGGGCTCGGGCACGATGTACGGCCAGTGTGGCTTGATGTAGGACAGGTGCAGGCACCAGGGCTGCTCGCCGGCCTCGCGGATGAAGTCCATCGCCCGGCGCGTGATGTAGGGCGTCTCCGAGTGTTCGTCGGGGATGCGGGCCGGGCGGTTGCTGTATTTGAGGAACCAGCCCGAGCGCAGCGTGCCGTCTTCGTCTTCGGTGGCGTTGGCCCAGGTCTCCCAGGGGTTGTCGCCGTCGAAGCCGTTGCGCCGCAGGTAGTCGCTGTAGCTGGGGTCGGGGTCGTGGCCGGAGTAGGGGTGGATGCCGTCGTCGCGCTCGTAAGGGTCGAAGCCACATTCGGCAATGCGCACGCCGATCTGCGACTGCGGGTCGATGCCCAGGCGCGACATGCCGGCCAGGTCGGCCCGCATGTGGGTTTTGCCCACCAGGACCGATTGCACGCCCAGCGGGCGCAGGTGGTCGCCAATCGTCATCTCGCCGGCCTTGAGTGGCACGAAGTTCCAGCTCGCACCGTGCGAGTGCACGTAGCGGCCGGTGTAGTAGCTCATGCGCGAAGGGCCACACACGGGCGAGTTGACGTAAGCGCGGTCGAAGATCACACCGCGCGCGGCCAGGCGGTCCAGGTGGGGCGTGTGCAGGCGCGGGTGGCCGAAGCAGGACAGGTGATCGGCGCGCAGCTGATCGCACATGATGAAGAGGATGTTCTTGACGGGGGACTTCATGCCGGGTTCCTCGGGATGGATGGCCTTTTGATGGGGTCATGCTAGGCCGCGTTGTTCCGTCCATCCAATCGTTTTTTCTCAGGTCGATTACCATGGGTTATCACCCCGACGAACCCTCCAACGATGCGACTGCAACACCTGCACCTGCTCCTGACCCTGGCCCAGACCGGCAGCCTGCGGGCCTCGGCGCAAACGCTCAACGTCACCCAGCCGGCGCTCACCAAGGCGCTCAAGCAGCTGGAAGAGGAGTTCGGCACGGCGCTGGTGGTGCGCACGCCCAAGGGCGTGCACCTGGCACCGGCCGGCGAGCTGCTGGCCGCCCGCGCGGCCACCGTGGTGCGCGAAATCGAACGTGCCCGCGAGGAGGTGACCTGGCACACCCAACACGCCCAGGCCACGGTCACGGTGGGCGTGTCACCCGCTGCCGCGCTGATGCTGGCGCCGCGTGTGGTGGCGCGTTTTCAGAGCCGCTGGCCGCAGGTGCGCGTGCGCCTGGTGGACGCGCTCTATCCCAAGGCCTTGTTGCAATTGCGCTCGGGTGAGCTGGACCTGGCGCTGGGCCCGTTGCCGGCCACAGGTCTGGGGCCCGATCTGGCGGTGTTGCCCCTGACCGACAGCCCGGAGGTGATCGCCGCCCGCGCTGGGCACCCCCTGGCCAAGAGCCGCCGGCTGGTCGATCTGGAGAGCGCGAGCTGGGTGCTGACGGGGCCGCTGCACGGGCCGGGCGACCCGGTGCATTTGGGGCTGGAGGCCCTGGGCCTGTCACCGCCGCGTGTGATGTTGGAGTGCGAGTCCTTCTCCACCTTGCTCGCGGTGTTGCCGGGCATGGACGCCGTGGCGCTGATGCCCAAGCGATTTTTTGACAGCCACGGACCCCGCAACGGCTTGGTGGCTTTGCCCATCGCGGATGCCTTGCCCCAGACCACCATCCACCTGTTTTGCCGCACCGATGCGCCGCTGACCTTGCCGACCCAACGGCTCAAGGATGGCTTTGAGCAAGAGGCCAAGGCCTTGCGCCGCGAGCGAAACAACACGTGAGGTTTCAGCGTGCCTGGTCTTGCACCTGCGCCCACCAACGCTCGAAGGTGTCGGCCAGCGGACCGCGCAGCGCGGCCCAGTCTTGCAGCACCGTGAAGTGATCGGCATCGGGTGCTTGGACGCAGGCGCTCCAGGCGCCTGCGCTGCCACCTTGGCCTTGCCAGCGTTGGTGCATGTCGGCGTTCTGCGCCAGGAAGGCCGGTGTTTCCGCCCCGCCCACCAGCCACACGGCGGGCACGGGCGCGGCGGTCGGCGTCAGCAATGGCGACAGGCGATGCGACGTTTCGGCGTCCAGGCGCAGCTTTTGGTTCAGGGTGGTGCCGACGAGGGGCGCGAGGTCGTAAATGCCGCTGATGGCCCACACCCCATCGACCTTGGCTGGGTCGTGGCGGGGCAGGTCGCCTTGTGCCAGTCCCAGCACGCTGGCCAGGTGGGCGCCCGCTGAATGGCCAGCGACGACCAGGGGCAGGTCAGCGCCGCCGCGCTGGCGCGCATGCGCGGCCACCGCCGCGACGCTGGGCGCCACCGCTTTCACGAGTTCATCGAGTGTCACATCGGGACACAGCGGGTAGTTGGCCAGTGCGACGTGGAAACCCCGGGCCTGGAAGGCCGGAGCCAGAAAGCGGAACAGCGACTTGTCGCGCGACTGCCAGTAGCCCGCATGCAGGTACAGCATCACGCCCTGGGGGGCGGCGGGCGCAGGGAAAAAATCAAAACGCTGGCGCGGGTGTGGGCCATAGGGCAGGTCGAGTTCGGCCGTGGCTTGCGCGGCAGCGCCATCGCTGTGGGCCTGGAACTGCGCGAGCAGCGCAGGAAAACCCGGCCGGGCCTGACCTTCGACATACTGAAATTGGTGGTCGTCCATGCGGGCCTCCGGCGTCAGAAGGTGCCGGGGTAGGCACCACCGTCGGCCAGCACGTTCTGCCCCGTGATGTAGCCGGCCTGCTGGCTGCACAGAAAGGCGCAGATGGCGCCAAATTCCTCGGCGTTGCCGAAACGTTTGGCGGGGATGGTTTTGCGGCGCGCGTCCATGATGGCTTCGATGGGTTGGCCGGTTTTGTCGGCCGCGCCTTTCATGGTGCCCTTGAGGCGGTCGGTGTCGAAGGCGCCGGGCAGCAGGTTGTTGATGGTCACGCCTTGTGCGGCGATGCCGCTGCGCGAGAGACCGGCCACAAAACCGGTGAGGCCGGTGCGCGCGCCGTTGCTCAGGCCCAGGATGTCGATGGGCGCCTTGACCGCGCTGGACGTGATGTTGACGATACGACCGAAGCCGCGCGCAGCCATGCCGTCCACCGTGGCCTTGATGAGTTCGATGGGGGTGAGCATGTTGGCGTCCAGCGCGGCGATCCAGGCCTCGCGTTCCCAGCTGCGGAAGTCACCGGGCGGCGGGCCACCGGCGTTGGTCACCACGATGTCGAAGTCGCGCCCCGGGCCACCGGCCACGGTGAAGGCGGCCTCACGACCCTCGGGCTTGGTGATGTCGGCGGCCACCGCCAGCACCTGCTGGCCGGGGCGCGTGGCCTGCGCGCGCAGCCCTGCGGCGGCGGCGTTCAAGGCATCCGCCCCGCGTGCCACCATCACCACGTTCACGCCCTCTTGCACCAGGGCGGCGGCACAGCCCCAGCCCAAACCTTTGCTCGCACCGCCCACCAGCGCCCATTTGCCTGCAATGCCCAAGTCCATGTGTGCTACTCCTGAAAGTTGAAAAGGTCAGCGCGCGCGGGTGACCAGCACCACACCGCCCATCACCAGCACCGTGCCGGCGATGATCCACGCATTGAAAGGTTCGTCCAGCAAGACCACGCCCATGGCGATGGTGGACAGCGGGCCGATCATGCCAGTCTGGGCGGTCAGGCCCGCGCCGATGCGTTCGATGGCCATCATCACCAGCAGCACCGGTGTGACGGTGCAGGCCACCGCGTTGAGCACCGACAGCCAGATCACGGGGGGCGCGACCAGCGCCGCGTCCAGCGGGCGCAGCAACACGAATTGCAGGATGCACAACACGCACGCGACGGTGGAGGCCAGGCCCACCAGACGCAGCGAACCCAGGCGCTTGACCATCTCGCCGCTGTAGACGAGGTACACGGCATAGCTCAGCGCACTGCCAAACACCAGCAACGCGCCCAAGGCCCCCCAGCCGCCCTGAAACTGCACCTCGTGCCCCAGCACCAGCACCACGCCAGCGTAGCTCATGGCCATGGCCGTGCCTTGGCGCAGCGTGATGCGCCGCCCGTACATGAGCCAGCCCAGCACCAACACCAGCGTGGGGTTGAGGTAAAGGATGAGCCGCTCCAGGCTGGCGCTGATGTACTGCAGGCCCCAGAAATCGAGGAAGCTGGCCAGGTAGTAGCCGCTGAAGCCCAGGCCCAGGATGCCCCAGCGGTCGCGTGTGCTCAGCGCCGGTTGCCCGCGGCTGGCCCACCAGGCCATGGCCACAAACAGCGGCAGCGCGAACAACATGCGGTACATGATGAGCGTGACCGCGTCCACGCCGTGCCGGTAGGCGAGCTTGACGATGATGGCTTTGCCGCTGAAGGCAATGGAGCCCGCGCTGGCGAGCAGCAAGCCGGTGGTGAGGGAGCGCGAAGAGGTCACGAAGGGGTCACGAACAGAGCGGGCTCGCGTGGCGGGCCGCAGTACAACAAAAGCAGCGTTTGAGACTAGCACAGGCCTCTTGCTCCCAGCGGGTGTGGGCCCATCGCCGATGGCGATGAGGGCCATCGTTCACAATGGTTTTTTGCGTCAGGAGATGGCCATGTGGAACAGCAAGCGGCAACTCATGGGAATCGTGTTGGGGTGGGCCTTGGCGTGGGCCGCGCAGGCCCAGGCGGTGCGCCCCGAGGTGGTGGCCACCGGGCTGCAAAACCCCTGGGGCATGGCCTTTGTGGACGGCGGTGTGCTGGTGACCGAACGCCCCGGACGGCTGCGCTGGGTGTCACCCACGGGCGAGGTGGGGGCACCCATCGCCGGTCTGCCCGCCATCGAAGCGGGCGGGCAGGGGGGCTTGCTCGACGTGGTGGCCGACAGCGCCTTTGCCCAAAACCGCCGCGTGTACCTGTGCTACGCCGAGCCCGCGGCCGATGGCAGCGGCAATTCCACCGCGCTGGGCAGCGCGCGGCTGTCCGACGATGGGCGCCGGCTGGAGCAATGGCAGGTGTTGTTCAGCCAGCGCCCCAAGGTGGCCAGCCGCTTGCACTTTGGTTGCCGCATCGTCGAGTCGCCCGACGGTTTTCTGTTTTTGGCCTTGGGCGATCGCTTCCACCGCATGGCCGATGCCCAGACGCTGGACAACCACCACGGCAAGGTGGTGCGCCTGCGCAAGCAGGGCGGCGCCGCGCCGGGCAACCCGCTGATGGGGCGTGCCGGCGCCTTGCCCGAAATTTGGAGCTGGGGCCACCGCAACCCACAAGGTGCGACCTGGGGGCCGGACAACCGCCTGTGGGTGGGTGAACACGGCCCACAGGGTGGCGACGAAATCAACCGCCCCGAGGCGGGCAAAAACTACGGCTGGCCCGTCATCACCTACGGCGAGAACTACGGCGGCGGCAAGATCGGCGAAGGCCTCACCCACCAAGCCGGCATGGAGCAGCCGCTGCACCAGTGGACGCCGTCGATTGCGCCGGCCGGCATGGTTTTTCTGCGCAGCAAGCGCTACGGCAGCGACTGGCAGGGCCAGTTGTTTGTCGCCTCGCTCAAGTTCCGCTATCTGGCCCGGCTGGAGCTGGACATGGCCGGTCCACAACCCCGGGTGTTGCGCGAACACAGGCTGTTGTCTGACCTGGGCCAACGGGTGCGCGACGTGAAGGAGGGGCCGGACGGCCTGTTGTACCTGCTCACCGACGAGCGCGAAGGGCGCCTGATCCGCGTGCTGCCGCCCGGCTGAGCGCAGGCGTGCACAATGCGGGTCTGGGGTTGTCCTCGCCCCGTTGCATTCAATAAAACACCCCACACGCACCGCCATGAAACCGGAGACAAGCGACTTTCTGGCCGGTTTGCCTCGCCAGCCTCGCCTGCTGGTGGTGGACGACCAGGCCATCCAGATCCAGGTGCTGTACCGCGCCCTGGCGCCCGACTGCCAGGTGCTGATGGCCACCAGCGGCGAGGCCGCGCTGCGCCTGTGCCACGAACGTTTGCCCGATTTGGTGTTGCTGGACGTGGAAATGCCCGGCATGGACGGCTTCGCGGTGTTGCAGCAGCTCAAGGCCGATCCGGTGACGCGCGAGTTGCCCGTGATTTTTGTCACCGGCCACACCAGCGACGACGTCGAATCGCGCTGCCTGGAAGCCGGCGGCGTGGACTACATCTCCAAGCCCATCAACCCGCGTGTGGTGCGCTCGCGGGTCAAGACGCACCTGATGCTCAAATTCCAGTCGGACCTGCTGCGCGACATGGTGTTTGTGGACCCGCTGACCAACAGCTACAACCGGCGCTACTTTGACCAGCGCCTGGCCATGGAGTGGTCGCGTGCGCGCCGCAGTGGCGCACCGCTGTCTTTGCTGATGATCGACGTGGACCACTTCAAGGCCTACAACGACCACTATGGGCACCCGGCGGGCGACCAGGCCCTGCGTGAGGTGGTGCGGGCGCTCACCCGCCACCTGCAACGTCCGGGCGACACGGTGGCGCGTTACGGCGGTGAGGAGTTCGCCTGCCTGCTGCCCGAAACCGACCACAACGCGGCCCTGATGCTGGCCGACCGGCTGGAGCTGTGTGTGCGCGAGCTGGCGCTGCCACACGCGTTTTCGGGTGCCGCCCAGGTGGTCACCGTCAGTGTGGGGGTGGGTACCGCCACACCGCCGCTGGAAGACGGCGAGCAGTCGCTGGTGCAAGACGCCGACGCCGCCCTGTACCGTGCCAAACACGGCGGGCGTGGGCGTGCGTTGGGCCGCGCCGAACCTCAATCGAGCAAGGCCTGACACAGGCCTTGCGCGCGCTCGAAATCCAGCGCCGCCACCGCCGCTTGCAGCTCGGCCAAAGCGGCCCTGTGCTGGACGGGCATCTGTGCCGCCAGGCGTTCGACGGCGTCGGTGGCACCCATGTCCGAACTGCGCAACAGCGTCAACAGGTGCCGCAACGCGTCGCGCCAGGCCGCGCTGTCTGACGCTGCCGCCATGGGGGCTGGCGCTGGCAAAGCCAGACCACGCGCCGCCGCGTCGGCTTGGGCTTGTGTCTCGCGCCACGCTGTCAACACGTCGGCCGTGGTGTTGGGTTCGCGCTCTGCTGCGGCCGCTGTGTGCGCCAAGGTGTTCAGCCCCAGCGTGGCCGCGAGTCCCTTGAGTGTGTGCAATTGACGCTGCATCGCGGGCGCGTCACCGGCTTCCCAGGCGGCTTGCAATGCCGCGATGCTGGCCGGGCTGTCGGCCACAAAAGCCTGCAACATGCGTTGGTACACATCCGCGCGGCCGCCCAGCCGGGCGATTGCGGCATCGGCGTCGATGTGGGCCGGCGCCTGGTGGGTGGCCGGTGGCGCAGCGGCGGGCGGCGGCGCTGCGGCCACCCTGTCGCCGCCGGTGACGGCCAGCAACACGGACACCAACTGGTCGAGCACGAAAGGCTTGCCGACGTGTTCGTTCATGCCCGCGTCCAGGCAGGCCTGGCGGTCGGCCGAGGTGGCATTGGCCGTCATGGCCACCACCGGCAGCGCGTGCGCCGCATGGGTTTGGCGGATCTGGCGGGTGGCGCTCAGCCCATCCATCACCGGCATTTGCAGGTCCATCAGCACCGCGTCCCAACGGGTGCCGGGCTGGCCCACGGCCTGCACCGCCAGTGCGCCGTTGTCCACCACCGTCACCAGCGCGCCTTCGCTTTCCAGCAGTTCGCGTGCCACCTGCTGGTTGATGGGGTTGTCCTCTGCCAGCAGCAGCCGCAGCCCCTGCAACCGAGAGGTGGCGTGGCTGTGTGCCAGCCAGGGCGTTCGGGTCGCCCGCAGGGCCTCGCACAAGGTGCCGGGTGTCACGGGTTGGGTCAACCAGCCGGCAATGGCACCGTCCTCGCCCGCTGGCGGCTCGTGCCCGTGGTCGGTGAACACCCAACAGCGTGGCCCCGGCGCGGGGCCATGTTGCCGCACAGCGTGGCACAGGGCGGTGGCGTCCATGTCGGGCAGTGTGGCCGACACCAGCAAGGCCTCAAATCGCTCGCCCTGGGCCAGCCGGTCCAGCGCGCCCTGACCGTGGCCCACCGTCTCGGCCTGGGCGCCGAGGCCCGACAGCATGTGCGCCAGCAGCTCGCGTGCCACGGGATGGCTGTCGATCACCAGCACCCGGCCTGAGAGTGGCCGCCGAGCCGCCACCGGCGGCGCCGCTTCGGTGGGCAGGGCCAGCGCCAGCTGGAAGTGAAAGCGGCTGCCTTGGCCCGGCGTGCTGTCCAGACACAATTCACCGCCCAGCAGGGCCACCAGCCGCTGGCTGATGGCCAGGCCCAGCCCGGTGCCACCGAAGCGGCGCGTGGTGTCCGCTTCGGCCTGGGTGAAGCCGCTGAAGATCTTGCGCTGGTTTTCAGGCGCGATGCCGATGCCGGTGTCGCGAACGGCCACGTCCACCTGGGCCACGCCCTGGTGAATGGCGGCCAGTCGCATCGAAATCACCACCTCGCCGTGGAGCGTGAATTTCACCGCGTTGCCCCCCAGGTTCACCAGCACCTGCTGCAGGCGCAGCGCGTCGCCCACCAGCACGGGCGGCAGGGCCGGGTCGATGTCGTAGAGCACCGTCACCGGTTTGCCGGCGGCGTTCATGGCCAGCACCAAACCCAGGTCGCGCAGCAGGGTTTCGACCTCGAACGGCTGGGCTTCCAGCGTCATCTTGCCGGCCTCCACCTTGGAGAAGTCCAGGATGTCATTGAGCAGGTTGAGCAGCGAGCGCGCCGCCCCTTCGGCCTTGGCTGCGTGGTCGGCTTGGCGCGCGTTGAGGGCGCTGCGCCGCAACAGCGCCAACATGCCCAGCACCGCGTTCATGGGGGTGCGGATTTCGTGGCTCATGTTGGCCAGGAACTGGCTCTTGGAACGCGAGGCCGCCTCGGCCGCCTCGGTGGCGCGCACCAGGTCGGTGATGTCGATGCGAAAGCCCACCGTGTGGCCGTCGGCCATGCGGCGTTCGATGACGCGCACCACCCGCCCGTCGTCAAGGTGCTGCACCAGTGAGGTGTTGGCGGCACGGTGGTGTGCCAAGCGTTCGGCCACCCAGTCGTCGATGCGGCCCATGGCCTGGGCGTACTGGCCGCGTTCGGCACCCTTGCGGATGATGTCTTCAAAGCGTGCGCCGGGCACGATCAGGTCGGCCGAGGCGGCGTACAGGTCGCGGTATTTTTCGTTGCAGAACACCAGCCGGTCGTCGGGGTCGTACAACACAAAAGCTTCGTTGACGGTGTCGATGGCGCCGCGCAGCAAGGCCTCTTTCTGTGCGATGGCCAACTCGGCCTGTTTGCGTTCGGTGATGTCCACGTAGGTGGTGACAAAACCGCCGCCGGGCATGGGCGCACCCTGGATTTCCAGCGGGATGCCGCCGGGGCGCACACGCTCGAACCGGTGCGGGCGCGCTTCGCCGCGCGCACGCGCCACGATGTCGGCCACCGTTGCCTCCACGTCGCCGTTGCCGTACTCGCCGCGTTCGGCGTTGTAGCGGATGAAGTCTTCAAAACGCGGCGGCTGGCGTTCGAACAAGGTGTCGGGAAAGCCCAGCAGCCGCTTGTACTCGGCGTTGGATGCGACCAGATCGAGCTTGTGGTTGAACACGCTCATGCCACAGGGCAGGGCTTCCAGGATGTTGCGCATCAGCGCGTTCTGGTCGCGCAGTTCCTGCTCCAGTTGGCGTTGTTCGGTCACATCGTGGTTGAGACCGATCATGCGCAGCGCGCGGCCGTCGGCATCGCGCACCACGTGGGCGGCCCCGCGCAGGTGGCGCACGCTGTGGTCGTCGCGCACGATGCGGAATTCGGCCTGAAAGGGCGCCCCGCCGGCCAGGGCGTTGACCAGCGAGCGATTGACGCGCTCGCGGTCTTCAGGGTGCAGGCAGCGGCGCCAGATGCTCAGGGGTTCGGCCTGCGGGCTGTCGGGCGCCACACCAAACATGCGGTACATCTGCGTGTCCCAAATGCGCTGGCCGCTGACCATGTCGATTTCCCACACCCCCAGGCCGGCGCTGTCGGCGGCCAGCGCCATGCGTTCGTTGAAGTCACGCAAGGCCTGTTCCGCCTGCTTCTGGGCCGTGATGTCGGCGGCGATCGCCATGAAACCGTTGAGGCTGCCGTCGGGTTGGCGCAAGGGCTGTATCTCCACCTGCAGCCAGTGCTTGTTGCCATCGCGCAGGGTCAGCAGATCGCCCTGGAAAGACTGCGCATCCGTCAGGGCCGTGCGCATGCGCCGCAGCAGGCCGGGGTCGCTGTGGTCGAGTTGCAGCAGCTCGCCGGGCAGGTGGCCCAGGGCATCCTGCGCGCTGTGGCCGGTGAGGCGCTCAAAACCTTCGTTGACCCACACGATGCGCCGCGCCACGTCGGTGATCACCACGGCGTTGGAGGTGCGCTGCGCCACCTTGGCCAGCCGGTCCAGGTCCAGCGTCATGCGTGCGGCCAGTTGTTCGGCCCGTTCGCGCCCCAGCGTGACCACGCGCACCAGGTAGGTCAACAAGGCGCTGATGAGCAGACCGGCCGCGAGCGCCAGCGGTGCCACCGCGCCGCCTGATGTGGCGTCGAACGCGGCCGTGCTGCTGACCTGCAGCAGGTAGGGCTGGCCCAGCAGGTTCAGTGGACGGGTGAGGTGAAAGGCCCGCCCGCCGGCGGGCGCAGCGTCCGGGTTGCTGAGGTGGTGGTCGCTGTCGTACACCAGGCGTTGCAGGTCGTCCGTGCGCTGCCCTGCAAACAGCTCGAAGTCCACCAGCCCGTCGGCCAGGGCGGCCACGTCGCCCAGCAGTTCGGACGCGATGATGGGCGCGTAGAACACACCGTCCAGCTGGGCCCGCCTTTCGGCGGGGCTGTCGGGGGCTTTGCCGTTGACCGGGCGGTAGACCGGGTGGTACATCAGAAAGCCCGGGCTGCGGCGGCCGTCCTGCACCAGCACCACGGGCTGGGTCAGGGTGGGCTGGCCGCTGTCGATCGCGCGCTCGATGGCTTCGCGACGCAGTGCCTCGCTGCCCACGTCCAGCCCCCGGGCAGAGAGGTTGTCGCGCAGCGGCTCCACGTAGCGGATGACGTAGCGCTCTGGCAAGGCGCTGGGCGCGAGTTCGTGGACGGTAAAACCGGGGCCGTCCTGCGCGCTCACGCGGGCCTCGTACCCGGTCACGTCGGCCAGGGGCACACGCTCGATCAGGCCCAGCCCCCGGATGCCGGCAAACGACTGCTCAAGATTGAGCGCCGCGATGAAGGCGCGGAACTCCGACAGCCGCAGCTCACCGCTGCCCGCGTGCAGGCCAGCGGCGCCTTGCAGCGCGAACAAGGGCAGCCGGAAGCGCTGGCGTACCTCCTTGTCGATGCGCTCGGCATGGCGCTCGAACCGCTCCTGCGACTGCTGCCGGTTGTAGCTGGCCACCGAGGCAGCCACCACCAGGCTGATCACAACGCCCATCACCGCCACCAGTGCCTGGGGCCAGGCGCCACGCCAGCGGGTGGGGCGGGTCATCGTGGTGCCCGCGTTGAAACCCCGATCAAAGTTTGTCGGGGAGTGTGTTGAAATTTGACAATGATTGACATAATGTTTCTATCCTAGCCACAGAAAGGCCCGCCATGAACGCCTTCGCCAAGCTGTCGTTGAAGTTGCGTCTGATCGTGACCACCGCGGTGCTGGTGGTGCTCAGTGTCGCGGTCGTCTCGGCCTTCAACTTCTTCACGGTGCGCAGCTCGGCCATGGCCACGCTGACACAGAGCACCCAGGCGCTGGCAGAAGCGCGAGCGGCGGGCATCGCCGAATGGGTCAAGACCCGGGCGGCGGTGGTGGCGGCGCTGGCGCCGGCCACGGCGGTGGAAGACCCGCTGCCGGCGCTCACCCAGGGCGTGCGCAGTGGCGGGTTTGACACCACCTACATCGGCTACGCGAGCAAGAAGGCCACCTTCTCCAGCCCACAGAACCTGCCGCCCGACTGGGACCCGACCGCACGGCCTTGGTACACACAGGCGTCGGCCACACAAGGGGTGGCGCTGACCGAGCCTTATGTGGACGCCGGCAGCAAGAAGCTGGTGATGACCTTTGCGCTGGCGGTGAAAAACGGGGCACAGACCGCCGCCGTGGCGGCAGGCGATGTGTTCATGGACGTGGTGGCCAGCAGTGTCACGGCCATCCACCCCACACCGTCGAGCAACGCCTTCATCGTCTCGCGCGGCGGCAAGGTGCTGGTGCACGAGACGCTTGACCTGGTGCTCAAGGATGCCACCGCCCTGGCACCCGGCCTGAACGCGGCGGGTGTGGGCGCCATGGTGGACAGCCGGCAGCTCACGCGCATGGACATCCAGGGCACCGACAGCCTGTTGCTGGCCACGCCCATTGCGGGCACCGACTGGGTGCTGGTGGTGGCGCTGCACCGGGGTGAGGCGCTGGCCGGGCTTCGGCAGTTGCTGGTGAATGCCTTGCTGGGCGGCGTGGTGGTGGCGGTCATCAGCGTGCTGGTGGCCGCTGCGGTGGTGGCCACCGCCGTGGCCGGCCTGGGCCGACTGGAAAAGGCCATGCAGGACGTGGCCTCGGGCGACGGCGACCTGAGGTTGTGTCGCATTAGCCGAGGAGGGGCGTGCTGAATCAGTGGATGGCGTCGACCTCAGATTGCCAGACTGTAGAACTGCTG
>NZ_JBHTBZ010000009.1:0-100582 GCF_042665235.1 Hydrogenophaga defluvii
CCGTGAGCCCCTCAGGGCTCTATCCAGGGTGGGTCAATATTGGATGGAAACGGTGGGTCAGAATTCGGTGGAAATCAACAACCGGTATCACTGGCAGCGGTAAAAGCACGTTGATCGATCTGATTTTGGGGTTGCTGCCCCCCAGCTCTGGACAGATTTGGATCGAAGGTGAAGCTTTGGATGCCACCAATTTGCGTCGTTGGCAAAAACGAATCGCCCACGTGCCACAAAGCATTTTCTTAACCGACTCCAGCATTGGAGAAAACGTGGCGTTGGGCGTGCCACCGCAACACATTGACACCAGCCGACTCCGTCGCGTGATGGCTGCGGCGCAGATGACAGAGTTCGTGGATCGGCTTCCACAGGGCTTGGCCACACGGGTGGGAGAGCGAGGCGTCCAGCTCTCAGGTGGTCAGCGCCAACGCATTGGCTTGGCCCGCGCCCTCTACAAACAAGCCGACGTACTGATTCTTGATGAAGCTACCAGTGCGTTAGACGGTGCCACTGAATCGCGTGTTATGGACGCCATCTACCATTTGAACCCAAATGTAATCATTTTGATGATCGCGCACCGCCTCAGTACCCTGGAGAAGTGTGACGCAATTTACGAGATTTTTGCCGGGCAGCTTCGTTGGGGGAATGGTCGGCAATCTGAGCGTGGATCAATCGATAATTCGCCAATTTCTTCATTCTGAAGATGTGTGGTGGTGTTGCCACCCGGTTCTTTTTTGAAAAATGAAGATGGTAGATTGTTCGAGGTGAACTTTTTGAAAATAATTGTATTAAAAAGGACAAGATTAAATCTTGATCTTGAAAATGATGTGCATGGAATATGTCAAAGTTACTGCACTTCATAAATCGTATGCATTCCGATGAGGATAACCTTTCTTTTGCCCACGGTCGGATTTTCGGGTGGAATCCGAGTGGTGGCGATTTATGCCGAGTGGTTGACAAAACGCGGGCACAACGTAACCCTCATTTCACCACCACCGCAGCGCGTCTCTCTCAAACGTGCTGTAAAAAGATGGTTCACAGGCCGAGGTTGGCCAAAATACCAGCGCATTGTGGGAAGTCATGTTGATGGAAGAGGTTTGAATCATTTGGTGCTTGACACACATAGGCCGCTGACGACCGACGACGTCAAAGCCTCAGATGTGGTTGTTGCAACATGGTGGGAGACCGCCGAATGGTTGATGGGATTGCCGGATCACCTTGGGGCAAAAGCGTATCTCATTCAGCATCACGAGGTTTTTGAGAGTGTCCATCGTGAGCGATGCGAGGCAACATACAGGTTGCCCTTGCATAAGATCGTGGTTGCAAAATGGTTGAAATATTTAATGGAGAATTTGTACGATGATTGTGAATCTGATTTGGTGACCAATGGCGTAGATCACGATTTGTTTTTTGCGCCTGTTCGTTCCAAGCAAGCTTCGCCGACCGTAGGTGTTTTGTATCACGAGGCTGGTTTCAAAGGCTTTGATGTGGTTTTGGGCACGCTTGAAAAACTGAAATGTCAATGGCCTGATTTGAGAGTGGTTGCTTTTGGAAGTGATGAGCCTTCTGGCGTTTATGTTTTGCCCAGTTATGTTGAGCTCCATGTGAATCCTCGGCAAGAGGCGCTTCGTGGCTTGTACGCAAGCTGTGACGTGTGGCTGACCACGAGCCGCAGCGAAGGCTTCAATCTGATGGCAATGGAAGCCATGGCATGTCGAACACCAGTGGTTTCGACCCGCACCGGCTGGCCGGCCGAGGCGGTTCGGGACGGTGTGAACGGTTATTTGGTAGACATCGACGATGCTGCGGCGGCCGCGCAGGCCGCACACAAGGTGCTGGCGCTGATAGACAGCGAATGGCGAGTTATGTCGGATCGAGCCTTTGCGACCGTGCGTGATGCGACATGGGAACCTTCGTGTCAACTGTTTGAGCGCGCCTTACGCCGAGCGATCAAGCGGGCTGACTTAGGCGAAATTGCCGGGAAAGCAACTCACGCTGCCAACAAGGTGAATGGGTAAGGTTCGTCGTGCTCGATGTCTTGATCGTCAACTACAACACGGCCCATTTGTTGCGGCCAATGTTTGAGGCCTGTGAACAGGCTGCCAAAGGTCTCCAAGTGCGATATTGGGTGGTGGACAACGCTTCTCAGGACGACTCGGTGGCGTTGCTGCGCAGTGAATTTATGCGGGTTGGACTGGAGGTGAACTCACAGAACGTAGGGTTTGGTCGGGCCAACAACCAATTGTTACGTCATCTGCAGGGCGACTATGTGTTGCTGTTGAACACAGACGCGTTTGTATCGCCCGATACCTTGCAGCGCACGTTGGCTTACATACAAGCCAACCCTGCCTGTGGCGTGCTGGGGGTGAAGCTTGTGGGGCGCGACGGCGATTTGCAGCCGAGTTGTCGCTACTTTCCGACGCCGTGGAATGTGTTTCTTTCTCGGACTGGATTGGGGCGTTTATTCCCCGGCACGCGGATGGTGGACGACATGGCATGGAACCACGCCTCCGTTCGCGAATGCGACTGGGTGCCTGGTTGTTATTACTTGGTGCGCCGTGCGGTGTTGGACCAAGTGGGTTTGTTTGACCCGCGATTTTTTCTTTACTACGAAGAAGTGGACCATTGCCGTCGCGTCAAAGCAGCCGGGTGGCAAGTGGTCTATTTCCCCGACACCACGGTGGTGCACGTGGGGGGTGAAAGCGCCAAGTCAGTCGGAAAACTCTCGAACAGTGGCCGCCAACTGTCGGCCCTGCAAGTGGAGAGCGAATTGCTTTACTTCCGAAAACATGGGGGGTGGGCAAGCTTGATTCAACATGTCTGTTTGACGACCATCGGTGCGGCGTATCTCATGTTGAAGGATGTGCTCAAGCGCCGCGGCTGGGTTGCGGTTCGCCAGCGTGGCGAGCAACTTGCCTTGACTTTGCGGCTGTGCGTTCATACCCGGTGGGCCACGAAGCCCACCCGTTGAACATGTTCGATCACATCCGTTCTGATCTGTCTGCTCACGGTGGGCATTGGGGTGCTCAGGGGTTTTGGGCATTGGTCGTATACCGCTTTGGCCGTTGGCGTTATGGTGTGCGCCCCGTGTTATTGCGCAAATTCTTGTCGCTTATTTATAAGGTGCTTTACAAGTTGGCGCAAATCATCACCGGTATTGAGTTACCTTGTGAGGTTCGGATGGGGAAGGGATTTGTGATTGATCACTTTGGTGGCATCGTTGTGAGCGGTTACGCAAGTTTTGGCGACAACTGCCGCATTCGCAATGGTGTGGTGGTGGGCCTGCGCCGTGTCGACGAGCCGTGTGCGCCACAGCTGGGCAACAACGTGGACATCGGCGCTGGCGCAAAACTTTTGGGCAACATTCGGATAGGCAACAACGTGGCGATTGGTGCCAACGCCGTGGTGTTGTGTGATGTGCCTGATGACCATGTGGCCTACGGTGTACCGGCAGTGGTGAAGCCCAGGAAAGCCAAATCATGAGCGCAGAAGTCAGCAGCACGGCAGCAGACTGGACTCGCGAGCACAAGCGCCTAGGTGAATGGAATCCTGGCAAAAGTCTGCTGTGCGCCATTCGTGACTATCAGCGGTATCGGGGTCAATCAGGCTGGCTGGCTGGGATACACAAGCGTTGGGCTGTGTTGCGTCATCGCTTTTGGTCGGTCGTCAGTGGGGCAGATATTCCGCTCAATTGCCAGATCGAAGGCGGCCTGTTGCTGCCACACCCGAATGGTGTGGTGATTCACCCGGCAGCGCGAATTGGACCGAATTGCCTCATCTTTCAACAGGTGACCTTGGGCACGCGCGGTCATGGTGGGGCACCTGTGCTGGCTGGGCATGTGGATGTGGGCGCCGGCGCCAAGTTGTTGGGAGGCATTGCAGTGGGTGAACACGCACGCATCGGTGCCAATGCTGTTGTTCTGATCGACGTTCCCCCGCACGGAGTAGCCATCGGCGTTCCGGCCGTGGTGCAAGAGGGCGGGCGATGAGCGAGGCAACGCTTGATCGCGTCGGTTTGGTGGCCATCGGTCGCAACGAGGGCGAACGACTGCGAGCTTGTCTCAGTTCGGTGGTGGGGCGCTTGTCGCATATCGTTTATGTGGACTCTGGCTCCACCGATGGCTCGGTGCAGATGGCGCAGACCATGGGCGTGCATGTCATCCAATTGGACATGTCCGTGCCTTTCACCGCAGCCCGAGCGCGCAATGTGGGTTGGCGGGCCTTGTTGGAACTTGCACCGAACTTGGAATTCGTGCAGTTCGCCGATGGCGATTGTGTGGTGGTTGATGGCTGGTGGCTGACGGCCCACGGGTTTCTGCGGCAGAACCCAACGCATGCGGTGGTGTGTGGTCGTCGCCGTGAGAAGTATCCAGAGCGGTCCATCTACAACCGTTTGTGTGACATCGAATGGGACACGCCTGTGGGCGACGCCAAAAGCTGCGGCGGGGATGCGTTGATGAGGGTGGACGCGCTGCAACAAACAGGTGGGTACCGCGATGACCTGATCGCTGGCGAGGAGCCCGAGCTTTGTGTGCGTTTGCGCCAGGCGGGTTGGCTCATTCACAGGGCGGACGCTGAGATGACATTGCATGACGCGACCATGCTCCGCTTTGGCCAATGGTGGTCTCGCAGCAAGCGGGCGGGGCACGCGTTTGCTGAAGGTGCATGGCTGCACGGCGCGCCACCAGAGCGCCATTGGGTCAGAGAGGCTGCGCGTGCTATCGGTTGGGGCGGCTTGCTTCCAATGGCTGTATTGTTGGCCTTGTCAAGCGGACAACTCTTTGGTTTGGTTTTGTTGCTGGCCTATCCCGTTCAAATGGTGCGCATGAGAAAAATGCCTGGCGGATGGATTTCGGCATTTTTTCTTGTTCTGGGCAAATTCCCCGAGTTTTTTGGCGTCATGCAGTGGGCATTGAGCCGGATACGTCGTATCCGCAGCGTGCTAATTGAGTACAAGTGAGGTAATGCGTGAGGCTTGATTATTTTGACAAGATTTTTGTGATCAATTTGCCATCGCGTGCTGATCGACGAAAAGAAATCGATCATCAGTTGCGCCGGCTGGGTTTGTCCCTTCTTGATGAACGTGTCGTGTTGTTTCCCGCTGTGCGTCCCAATGCCGCCGGTGCCTTTCCCTCCATTGGTGCCCACGGGTGTTTCATGAGCCATCTTGGCGTGCTGCGCATGGCGCAGACACATGGCATGAACAATATTCTGATCCTAGAAGACGACTGTGATTTCAGCAAGCATGCCAAAGAGCAAACACCTCTGCTTATGGCGGCACTTCAACAGTTCGACTGGGCATTGTTTTATGGTGGCGCGTTAAACACATTCGAAGCCCAACCGCTCTGCTCTGATTTGGAGTTGGTCAATGCATCGGCTGGCCTGATGGGTTCACATTGCGTTGCTGTGGCTGGAGGAGTTGTGTCGCAATTAATAGCCTACTTCGAGGCCATGTTGAAACGCCCTGCGGGTTCGCCTGAGGGAGGGCCGATGCATGTGGATGGGGCTTACTCCTGGTTTCGCAAAGATCACCCAGAACTGGCTACTGTGATCGCCCGCCCAGAGTGGGCGTTTCAACGCAGTTCTGCCACAGATGTACACGAGAGACGTTGGTTTGATCGGATGGCATTTTTGGGGCCGGTGTTTTCAGTGGGTAGAAGGATTCGCAACCTGCTGAGATAGTTTGTATTTTGGATGAAATGAATGTTGAATCAGTATTGGCTGAGTTGGGAAATGAATCGTTGGTTTTTGTTCCCAATCCAGGGAATGCCGGCGATGGCTTGATTGCTGCGGCTGAATATTTTCTGCTTAGATAGTTGGGTCTAAATTTTCGTGTGACGGACGCGAATAAACCAGTGGATGTGAGCGAGTCTGAAACCATTGTATACGGTGGCGGAGGAAATTTGGTCGGTCTTTATGGTAATGCTAATCGCTATTTATCGGCTTGCCATGCTCGTGCTAAACGAGTTATCGTCTTGCCTCATACGGTTCGTGAAAATGAATCTTTGCTGCTTTTGTTTGGAGAGAGTGGCATAATATTTTGCCGCGAGTTGGAATCATTTGCCCATGTCCGAGCGGTTAATCCAAAACTGATTTGCTACATGGGTCATGATATGGCCTTGGGCTTGCCGGTTGCGCAGATTTTGACGCGCTCTAAAAGTCTGGGTTATAAGTTGCGTGATACTCTAAATATTCGGTCCATGAAGCGATTGATTCGGTTTGAACAGTATGCCTTCAGGTCAAAAGGCGATTTTTCATCATTGAATGCATTTCGTGGTGATATAGAAGGTTGCGGAAGAGATAGCGTGGCGTGTAATGCGGACTTGTCTCAAATATTGTCAGAAAACAATATGTCGGAGGAGGCGTGCAGGGAAACTGCTTATGCTGTTGTAAAATTCCTCAGTTTTTTTGAGCACGTTCGCACGGATCGACTGCATATCTACATTGCCGGTGCGCTGCTTGGGAGGCGTGTGGAGGTTTTTGATAATTCCTATGGCAAAAACCCCAGCGTTTATAGGTATTCTCTTTCTGGCCGTTTTTCTAACGTTCGATTAATTGAAAATTGAGATTGTGATTGATTTTGATTTTGGTTTTGGTGGTTAACTTGTATGGGATAAGGTGGTTTATGTGAAAATGCTGTTTTGTGATTGAACTTGAGGGAGGTCAATTTTTATGAATTTGTTATATGGAGGCATAAATGCTTTCAATTTCTTTGGTTGCAGAATAAATTTTGCTTCTTTTGATTGGATTGAATCGATGCCGGATTTTGCAGTGTTTGTTCCCAATCTGGCCATCTAATGAAGGTCGCTTACTTCATCAACCAATACCCCAAGGTCAGCCACAGCTTCATCCGACGTGAAATCCTGGCGTTGGAGCGTCAGGGGGTCGAAGTCACACGCATGGCATTGCGTGGCTGGAATGACCTCGTGGTGGACGCCGAAGATCAGTCTGAGCAGCGGCTGACGCACTATGTGCTGAAAGGCGGTTTGAGCGGTTTGTTGGCTGCTGTTTTGGGGCAGATGCTGCGCAACCCTTTGCGTTTTTTCAGTGCGTGGCTGGCTGCCACGCGCATGGCCCGCATGTCGGATCGGCCTTTGCCTTACCACTGGATTTATTTGGCGGAGGCTTGTAAAGTGCTTGCGCTTTTGCGAGGCAAAGGCGTCGACCACCTGCACGCGCACTTTGGTACCAATTCGGCCGAGGTGGTGATGCTGACCCGGTTGCTGGGAGGGCCAAGTTATTCGTTCACCGTGCACGGCCCAGAAGAATTTGACAAGCCACAGGGTTTGCACCTGTCCAAGAAGATTGAAAGCAGCCGGTTTGTGGTGGCGATCAGTTCTTTTGGCCGAAGTCAATTGTTTCGCTGGATCAGCAGTTCCCACTGGCCCAAGGTCAAGGTGGTGCATTGTGGTGTCGAGTCGTCGTTCCACGATCAACGTGTGACCCCTGTGCCCGACGTGCCCCGCATGGTGTGTGTGGGCCGGCTGTGCGAACAGAAGGGGCAATTGTTGCTGCTGCAAGCCTTGCGCGATGTGCTCGCACATGGCGTGGCGTGCGAGCTGGTGTTGGCAGGCGATGGCGAGATGCGACCCCAGGTAGATCGGTTCATTGAGCAGCATGGGCTGCATCGGTTTGTCCGCATCACGGGCTGGATCAGCAGCGCACAGGTTCGGCAGGAATTGTTGTCGGCGCGTGCCATGGTGTTGCCCAGTTTTGCCGAAGGTTTGCCCGTGGTGCTCATGGAAGCGATGGCGCTTGCACGCCCTGTGTTGACCACCGCCATCGCGGGCATTCCCGAGCTGGTCGAACACCGCGAACACGGGTGGCTGGTGCCCGCGGGCGATGTGGATGCGTTGGTGCACGCCATGCTGGAGGTGCTGCGCACGCCTGCGAGCCGCCTGTCCGAAATGGGCCGCGCAGGACGCGAGCGGGTCTTGCTGCGACACGACGTGGACACCGAAGCACGCAAGCTGGTGTCTTTGTTTAAGGGGGCGGCATGACGTCCATTGGGTGGTGGTTGCCGCTGGCCGGTGGTGGGGCAATTTTGCTGACGTGGGTCGGGTTGTTGTGCGTACAAGTTTTGGTGTGCGCGGCGGTATGGCGCAAGACAAAAGTGGATGTGCAGGCTGAGGTGGGCAGGTTGGCCGTGGTGATGCCCGCACACAATGAGGCGCTGGTGATTGCCGACAGCGTGCGTGCTTTGCGGGCACACATGCGTACACAGGACACCTTGTTGGTGGTGGCCGACAACTGCAACGACGACACAGCGCGTTTGGCCCGAATGGCGGGGGCCGAGGTCGTGGAAAGACAGGACGAGACCTTGCATGGAAAGGGCTATGCGCTGGCGCATGGCATTGCCCATTTGGCGTCCGAGCCACCTGATGTGTTGTTGGTCATCGACGCAGACTGCCGGGTTGAGCCCGCTGGCCTGCTTCGGCTTGCGGCGATGGCGGTGGACCGCCAACGGCCGGTACAAGGCTTGTACCTGATGCGGGCGCCCAAGGGTGGCGGGCTGAAGTTACGCATGGCAGCGTTTGCCTGGGCATTGCGCAACCATGTGCGTGCACTGGGTTATGCGGGTTTGGGGCTGCCATGCCAGCTCATGGGCAGTGGCATGGCCTTCCCGTGGTCACTCGTGGAACAGGTGAGTTTTGCGACCGGGCACATTGTGGAAGATGTCAAGCTGGGGCTGTCGTTCAGCGCCCTGGGGGCGTCGCCTGTGTTTTGCCCGTCGGTCACCATAGCAAGCGAATTTCCATCCAACGACGAAGGTGCCGCCAGCCAGCGCAAGCGTTGGGAGCACGGCCACTTGTCGGTGCTGATGCGCGATGTGCCTGCATGCCTTGTCCACGCGGTGCGACACCGAAACCTCGGTTTGTTCGCCATGGCATTGGACATGAGTGTTCCACCACTGGCGCTTCTGGCCACCCTGTGTGTGGTGTTCATTCTGTTTGGTGCGGCGGCGGCGTGGTGGTTTGCCACTTGGGCGCCTCTGGTGATCGCGCTGCTCCTGTGTGGCATGTTGCTTGCGGCTGTTGGGGTGGGTTGGTTGCTGGTGGGGCGCGCATGGGTCAAGGCGCATGAGTTGTTTTTTGTGCCGGTGTATGTGTTGCGCAAATTGCCCTTGTATGTGGCGTTTTTGTTCAAGCGGCAAGTGGTCTGGGTGAAGACGCGCAGGGAAAAAGAATGACGGATGCGGATACTGGGTGGTTGGGTCGTTGGCGAGATGTCCTGAGCAAACTGACGCCGGTCGCGGATGCCACTGATCGATCGCAACTGTTGGCGCGGATGTTGGCACCAGATGGGAAGGTAAAGATCCTCGCCTTTGTCAACGCTCATGCCATGAACATGGTGGCGCAGCAGCCGTGCTTTTGCCGAGATTTGCTGAACACTGATTTTTTGCTGCGCGATGGTTCGGGCATGCGAGTTCTGATGAGCGTGTGTGGGCAGGCGCCGGGTTTGAACATGAATGGCACAGACTTCATTCCGGAGCTGCTGAACACGTGCAAAGGAAAAACGGTGGCTTTGTGGGGAACGCAGTTGCCCTACCTGGAAGCGGCACAGCGCAACCTGGAGTTGCAAGCGGGTGTGCGCTGTGTGTCGGTTTTGGACGGGTTTTTGCCCACCGAAGCGTATTGCGACGCATTGAAAACCGCCCAGCCCGATGTGGTGATTCTGGGCATGGGTATGCCCAAGCAAGAGAAGGTGGCGGTTGCGCTGGCAGAGTTGGCCAGCAGAAGCTGCTTGGTTGTTTGTGGTGGCGCCATCTTGGATTTTTTGGGTGGCAAGGTGGATCGGGCGCCCGCGTTGTTTCGTCGTCTGGGCCTGGAATGGTTGTACAGGCTGGTGCTGGAGCCTCGCAGGTTGTTCAAACGGTACGTGTTGGGGAATCCCCTGTTTTTGTTTCGAACGGCTTGGTTCCGTAGCCGGGTCGGGCGCTGCGCGTTCTTTGGTGCCCACGATTGATCGCCGCCTAGGTTCTTCCTGCCTGACGGACTAAGTCAATCGGAACTGGTGTCGTTAGGGATGTGTTCAAAAATCGGGTTTTCGACCATGAAAAGCTTGCAATCCGTTGATTTACAAGGGCAACAGATTTATCGAACTGGATTTTGAATGCCATCCTTGGTTGTAGTGGTGGCATTCTGCTTTTTACATTCATTCGAGCCGCTGTGCCATCAATCCAGAGAACTTTATCTGCCCGCTTGAATGCCTGGCAAGGATGGATGATGCCGTTTGGTGCGTTTGATTGCACATGGATTGTTGATTTTAATTAGTACATGAAGTCAAATAACACGGCGCTGGCGCCTTATTATCCACTTTTTGATTGGCTGCGGGCAGTTTGCGCATGTGTTGTTATGTTGTATCACGACCATGCCTTCCCGTGGGGACAGGCTGGAAACTTTGCAGTGCAGGTGTTTTTTGCCTTGAGCGGTTGGTTGATTGGTGGGATTTTGCTTCGTCTGTCACCTTCGGATTTACCTCGTTTTTATTTTAACCGCGCCATTCGAATTTGGGCGCCATATTACTTGGCGCTATTTCTGCTGCTTGCTGTGAGTGTTTTGCGTGAACCTATTACTGCAAAATGGATTGAATTTGTAATTTATAAAATTCTCTTTGTTTATAATATTTTTGGCACACCACAATTGGCGGAATTCGTTTCTGCTATGCCTCAAGGTGGTACGCTGAACCATCTTTGGAGTGTGAATGCCGAAGAGCAGTTCTACTTGGTTGCGCCTATTATTCTCGTGATTGCATCGGTGTGGAGGGGGCGATCGATTTCGATGTGGCTCATTTTGGCATTGCTTGCCTGGTGGTTTGATTTTTATGCTGCAATTGTGTTCGGGGTTTTGGCAGCGATTGTTTTGAATCAAGGTTGTTTGCTGAGTCGTCAATCGGCAATTAGAATTGCTGTTGTATTATTTTTGATAATATCGATTTTGTGTTTGGCTGCATTTCCTGATGCTTATCGAAAAACTTCTCCGATTGCTGCAATTTTCATCGTTTTGATTCTGGCTAAAAAAGGTGATCGAACGAAGCTGGGGGAAATTGTAGGTGGTATGTCTTATCCCTTGTATTTGAATCATTGGTGTGGTGTTTATGTTTTAAATTTTCTCCTTCCGGATATGCGTGGTGAGCCAATTAGAATTGCTGCAGCAGCAATTGTAAATATTGTTTTTGCAATTTTGCTGTATTGGTACTTTGATCGGCAACTACTGGCGCAGCGGTCCGCTTGGTATAGCGAGCGCAGTGCTGTCGGCACGACTTTCGTGGCGTACGCGACGGTTATTGTGGGGTTGCTGTACGGCACCTGTCGGTTGCAACTCTTTGGTGCGTGATGCGCCCCGGTGGGCGGGCAACTGTTTGAGCGTGGACATGCTCAGGAGGGCTATGGCGACGAAATTCTCCGTCGTGCACCAGAGATGAGCAGCCTGAAGGCCTGCAAACGCGCTGCCTTGGTCCTTCCGGCCTAACGGACTGAACCGACCGGCACCGGTGGCGTCAGTTGTAATTGCGGCCTTCTACGTTTGCACCCATCGCGCCCCTGTGTCCTCAGCCCCCCGTTTTTCTCGCAATGAGCGCCTGCTGTTGGTGGGCGTTCTCCTGGCCTTTGCCGCCTTCTATGGTGGCCTGGCCGATTTGGTGGCGCGTTGGTACAAGCAAGAGGAGTACAGCCACGGCTTTTTCCTGCCGCTGATTTCGCTGTACCTGCTGTGGCACCGGCGCGCGGTGCTGGCGCAAAGCCGTGGCGCGCCGTCGGCCTGGGGCCTGGTGGCGCTGGTGGTGGCTGCGGGCCTGCTGGTGTTGGGCGAGGTGACCGCCATTTTTATTGCCATCCAGGTGGGGTTTCTGGTGGCGCTGGTGGGGCTGGTGTTGTGCTACGGCGGGGTGTCTCTGCTGCGGGTCACGCTGCTGCCCATCGCCTTTTTGCTGTTTGCCATCCCGCTTCCGTACTTCATCGATTCGCAGCTTTCGTGGCGTTTGCAACTCATCTCGTCCAACCTGGGCGTGGGCTTTTTGAGGCTGATGGGCTATGCGGTGTACCTCGAAGGCAATGTCATCGACTTGGGCAGCTACAAGCTGCAGGTGGTGGAAGCCTGCAGCGGGCTGCGCTACCTTTACCCGCTGCTGAGTCTGGGCTTTTTGATGGCCTACATGTACCCGGCGGCGCTGCGCTGGCGGGTGTTGTTGTTTGTGTCCACGGTGCCGGTGACGGTGCTGACCAACAGCGCGCGCATTGCCATGGTGGGTGTGCTGGTGGAGCGTTGGGGCAGTGGCATGGCCGACGGGTTTTTGCACTACTTCGAAGGCTGGATCATCTTTCTGGTGTGCCAGTTGGTGCTGATGGGGGAGATTTGGCTCATCGAGCGTTTCACCCAGCGCCGCAGCGTGCTGGATGTGCAGCAGTTCCCCATGCCAGCGGTGGCCCGCCCGACCGGTTCGTTTGTGGCAGGTCAAATCACGCACGCGCTGTTGGCGGGGTTGGTGGTGCTGGGGCTGGGCTGGGCTGCGGCTCAAACGGTAGGTGGCCGTGAAGAGATCAAGCCGACGCGGATGAGCTTGAAAACCTTTCCGCTGGAGCTGGGCAATTGGCGGGCGTCGGAGTCGTCGCTGTCCATCGAGGTGGAGCAGGCGCTGGGCTTTGACGATTACGTGTTGGCCGATTACCGCAGCGACGCCGGCGATTTGGTCAACTTCTACGTCGCCTATTACTCGTCGCAGCGCAAGGGCGTGTCGCCGCACTCGCCGCAGGTGTGTATACCCGGGGGTGGGTGGGTGATTTCAGGTATCACCCGGGTGGCGGTGCCACTCAACGACGGCACACCCATGGAGGTGGTGCGTGTGGTCATCGACAAAGGCAGCATGCGCCAACTGGTGTACTACTGGTTTGAGCAACGCGGGCGGCGCATCTCCGACGAGTACCTGATGAAGTGGTTCCTGTTGTCCGACGCTGTGACCCGCAACCGCACCGATGGCGCGCTGGTGCGTGTGGTCACGCCGGTGCGGCCAGGCGAGGCGACCGATGCGGGCGATGAGCGGCTGGCGGCCTTTGTGCGCCTGGCCGTGCCTTTGATGGGGCCGTTTGTGCCCGAATGAGCGATTGAAACAAGGGAGGCGGCCCGCCAGACGGGCCGGTAGAACATGATGCACAACGAACGAAGTGTGGGTGGGCGTGTGCCCAAGCGGTACCTGGCAGCCACCTTGCTGGTGGCCATGAGCCTGGGGCTGGTGGGTTGTTCTTCGCCTGAGGAAAAAGTCGCGGCTTTTCACAACAAGGGGCAGAGCTACCTGGACGCCGGCAACCACGTGAAGGCCCGGCTGGAATTCCAGAACGCGCTGCAAATCAACCCCAACAGTGTGCCGGCGCTTTTTGGCATGGCCAACATTGCCGAGCGGCAGAGCGATTGGACGCGCGCCCATGGCTTGCTCAGCAAGGTGGTGGAGCTGGACCCGCAACATGTGGAGGCGCACATCAAGTTGGGCAAGCTCCTGCTGGCCGGCGGCGTGATGGACAAGGCGCTGGCGCAGAGTGAGATCGTTCAGTTGCTCAGCCCCGACAGCGCCGACGCCCTGGCCCTGCGCGCGGCGGTGATGTTCAAGCTCAATGACACCAAAGCTGCGGTGGATTTGGCGCAGAAAGCTGTGGCGCGCAACCCCAAACATGTGGACGCCCTGGTGGTGCTGGCCTCTGAGCGTTTGGGCGCAGACGACGCACCGGGCGCCATCGCGTTTCTGGACCGCGCGCTGGAGGGCAACGAGCGCGACGTGGCGCTGCAACTCATCAAGGTGCAGGCTCTGGAAAAAATGGCCCGGCTGGACGGTGCCGAGGACATCTTCAAGAAGCTGATCGACTTTTATCCCGACAACAAGGTGTTCCGTCACATCCTGGCGCAGTTCTACCTGATGCACGACAAGCGCGATTTGGCCGAGGCCCAGTACCGCGCCGTGGTGAAGGCGAACCCCAAGGACACCGAGGCCAAGCTGGACGTGGTGCGTTTTCTGGGCAGCACCCAGGGTCAGGACGCCGCCGCTGCCGAGCTCGCGGCGCTCATCCAGGCCGAGCCCAAGGCGCACGACCTCAAGCTCAACCTGGCCAGCTTGCGCGTGCAGCAAAACAAGCGCGACGAGGCGCAAGCGCTGTGGCGTGAGGTGATGGCCCAGGCCGGTGACGACGCTGCCGGACTGCGCGCTCGCGGCGCGCTGGCCACCGACCTGCTGGCACAAGGCAAAAAGGCCGAAGCAACCCAGCTGGTTGACGAAATTCTGACCAAGGATGCGCGCAACGAACAAGGTTTGCTGTTGCGTGCTGGCCTGGCCATGGACGAACGCCGGTTGGACGACGCCGTGGCGGATTTGCGCACCATCTTGCGCGATGTGCCGTCGTCCGCACGAGCGCACGCCTTGCTGGCGCGGGCCCACGAGATGCAAGGCGCCAAAGACCTGGCGCAGGACCACTACGCCCGTTCGGCGCAGGCCGGCAAATTTGAGCCAGCGTTTGCCATGCCGTACGCCGAGTTTCTGATGCGGTCCGGCAAGGCCCGCCAGGTGGAAGACGTGTTGCGTGAAACGCTGCGTGTGGCGCCCCGCCACCTGCCGGCCTACCGCTTGCTGGCGCAGTCTTACCTGAGCACGGGCAACCTGGTGGGGGCACAGAACGTGGCCGATCAGGTGGCCAAGCTGGGCGACCAAGCGGTTGCTGCCAACCAGCTGCAAGGGGTGGTGGCCGCCGCACGCAACCAGTTTGACAGCAGCATTTCTTCTTTCAAGAAGGCGTACGAGCTGTCGCCCAACGATATGCAGCCGATGGTGGCGCTGGTGCGCACTTACCTGCGTGCGGGCAAGCTCAAAGAGGCACAAAACTTCGTGCAGTCGGTGGTGGTGGCGTCGCCGGACAACGTGCCCGCCCGTCTGCTGCAAGCCCAGCTGGCGCTACAGGCCGGCAACCGCGCGGCCGCGCGGCAGGGTTTCGAGGCGGTGCTGGCGCGCGACCCCAAACACACGGGGGCCCAACTGGGCTTGTCCAACCTGCTGGTGGCCGACAACAAACTCGACGAGGCCGATCAGGTGCTGGAACGCGCACTCAAAGACCAACCGGGCGACTTGGGTTTGCGTCTGGCCCGGGCTGGCTTGTTGGAGCGAACCAACGACCTGGACGCAGCCATTGCGCAGTACGAGCAGTTGCACAAGGACCAGCCCAATGCGGAGGTGGTGGTCAACAACCTCGCCAGCCTGTTGGCCGACCACCGCAGTGATCCGGCCAGCCACAAGCGCGCTTTCGAGCTGGCCCAGCGCCTGAAAGACAGCCACATCCCCCAATTCAAGGACACCGTGGGCTGGACCCACCACCTCGCGGGCAAACACGCCGAGGCGGCCAAGTGGTTGCGCCAGGCCGCCACCGAGATGCCCGGGCTGCCGTCGGTGCACTTTCACCTGGGCATGACGGAGCTGGCGCTCAACAACACCGGTACCGCACGCAAGTCGCTGGAGCAGGCGCTTGAGTTGGCCGCGAAGGGCGCCCCGTTTGCCCAGAAAGACCAAGCGAAGAAGAGCTTGCAAGGGCTTTGATGCATGTACGAAGCGCACTACGGCCTCACAGAAAAACCGTTTTCCATCCAGCCCGACCCGGACTTCCTGTACTTGGGTCGACGCCACGCGTTGGCGTTCACCATGCTGCAGTACGGCATACAGAACCGCTCGGGCTTCACCGTCATTTGTGGTGACATCGGTTGTGGCAAAACCACCTTGATCCGGCACCTGCTCAACACCCTGGGCCAGGAGTTGACCGTCGGCCTCGTCTACAACACGCACCCCGACATCGCCGATCTGCTTGAGTGGATCATGTTGTCGTTTGGCCAGCCGTTTGATGGCCTGTCCCCGGTGGCGCGCTACGAGGCCTTCCAGCGTTTTCTTATCGCCGAATACGCCGCTGGCCGGCGGACGGTGCTGATCGTGGACGAAGCGCAAAACCTCAACGCGGGGGCGCTGGAGGCGCTGCGCATGTTGTCCAACATCAATGCCGACAAAGACCAGCTGTTGCAAGTGATTCTGGTGGGCCAACCGCAGCTGCGCGACTTGCTGAAAAAACCGGAGCTGCAGCAGTTTGCCCAGCGTGTGGGGGTGGATTTTTTCATTCCACCTTTGACCCCAACCGAGGTCGTTGACTACGTGCAGCACCGGCTGCAGGTGGCCGGCGGAGAGCAGCCACTGTTCACCACCGAGGCGCTGGCCCGCATCGCCGAAGTCACCGGCGGTGTGCCGCGCAGCATCAACGTGTTGTGCGACATGGCGCTGGTCTACGGGTTTGGCGGCGACCAGCCCATCGTCGACTTGCCCTTGGTGAACCAGGTGCTGGCAGACCGGCGGGACTATGGTGTGCTGGGCGGATCGAGCGCCGGGCAATAAACCTTGCCACACGGTAGTCCGATACGCCCATAGGAGGCGAGAGGGCTCCCGATACCATCACTGTTATCTGTTGAATGTGGCGAATCGCCACGACAGATCAATCCATATAGGGAGGTGGCATCCATGTCAATTTTGCGCAATTCTTTTTCTCTTACCTTGTGTGCCGTGGCGCTGGCTTGCGCCAGCGCGGGGGCATCGGCTGCCACCGTGACCCTGCAATACGACCAGCAACAATTTGTGGGTCAAGGCGTGTCTATCGATATGAATGCCGGGTCCGGTACCGACTTCAGGACGATCCCCAGCGGCAGCTTGGGCATGGATGTCAACGGTGTCAGCGGCACGGATCTTTTCACTCCCGACACCGGCATCCTGGCATGGTGCGTGGAGCTGTCACAGGCTGTGTCGACAGCAAACACGGTCTACAACATCGACACCAGCGGCACACAAAGCTGGCTAAACTCGCTGCAGAAACTCGTCAACCAGCGTTACACCGAGGTTCTGAGCGCGGCCGACGGCATAGCCTCGTCGGCCATGCAACTTGCGGTCTGGGAGCTGGTGAGCGGTGGAACCAACTTGCGCGATGGCAACTTTCAAGTCAATCCCGTTCAGAATGTTTCCTACCCCACGGAGTCCCACGCCGCCATTGCCAAGGCGCAGAACTGGTTGGATGAACTGAACACGGGCTCCGTGCCCGAGACCGACAACTACCGCATTGTGGTGTTGACCAACAACGGCGCGCAAGATGTGGTGATGTTCGTGCCGCCGTCCGAGGTCCCGCTGCCTGGCGCGGCCTTGTTGTTCGTGTCGGCACTGGGTGCGGGGGGCTTGGCGCGGCGGCGCAAAGGCGCGGGCCGCAAGTCGGTGCTGGCTTGACGCACAAGGGGGCCAGCGTGTGCCACCGCGTGGCAACAAAAAAAGGGGCGTTGGCCCTTTTTTGTTGTGTCGCGTTCAACCCTGTGATGCCTGTATTGGGGCGCCGCTCATTTGGTCGGCATCAAGCGGCTCAGGGTTTCGACCTTGGAGACGGCTTGGGCCCGGTTCATGACATCGAGCTTCTTGAAGATGCGTTGCATGTGGTTTTTCACGGTGAACGCGCTGATGTCGAGGATGATGCCAATTTCGTGGTTGGTTTTGCCCATGCGGACCCATTCCATGATTTCCATTTCGCGCCCGCTCAAGCCGCCGACAGGCAGCTGGGTGTCAAAGTCCTGATCGCTGGGCAAGCGTTGGTTGGTCACGGCGGGTCGACTGGCCTCAAAGTACTGTTCCGGCAGTGGCGTCACTTGCCGGAAGGCAGCGTCGATGTAGGGCAGCATGAAGCGCAGCGAATCGCGTGCTTTGCCGTCGGTCAGGTCGGTGGCGCCGAGCATGATGTAGATGCAGTCGTGTCGGCCACGCCGATCCTTGATGCCGTGAACCAAGCCGCCCCGCATGTGCCGCATGCCGGCCAAAGTGGCCTGGTCCTCGAACGGTTCGAAATCAAAACCGGTCGAGCCGTTGATGGTGAACGGCGTGTTACCACAGGCCAACCAGCGGCTGAACAAGGCGTTGGCAAAAGGCTCAATCACCTTCTCACTGAAACGATCAGTCCGCAGGCCGTCTATAGGCGACACCACGTCGAAACAGATCAGACCCATTGAAAAGTCGCCCCAGGCGGCGATCACCACATCGTGGGGAATGAAACGCTGCAGGTCGTCTTGCAGCCAATGAAACAAATCCCCATGGCTGCGCACGCCGAACGAGCGCTGCACAACCTGCAGCATGGGACCGAGGTCGTCGATCGAGAGGTGGCCCAAAAGTGACATGGCGTTTGTTTTTCTGTTAACGAAAGTTGGTCGAATTTTTGCACTTCTGAGCGCCATTCACCGGCGCCAAAAACTCAACTTCTGTCAACAAGATCACGGTTTTTATGGGGTCCGATGGTCCGTTTGACCCGCTGAGCGTGCGGCCCGCACCACGAAAATTGGGCGCCATGACAAGCCCTTATATCCTGGTGACCGGCGGCGCTGGTTACATTGGCTCACACACCACTTTGGCCCTCTTGCAGGCCGGTTTTTCGGTGGTGGTGCTCGACAACCTGTGCAACAGCTCGGCCGAATCGATGGCCCGTGTGGCCGCCTTGGCGGGGCGGCAACCGCAGTGGGTGCAAGGCGACGTGCGAGACGCCGCGACGCTCGATGCGCTGTTCCAACGCTATCCCGTGCAAGCGGTGTTGCACTTCGCGGGCCTGAAGGCGGTGGGGGACAGTGTTCGTGACCCCTTGCGCTATTTCGACAACAACGTGGTGGGCAGCTTGACCTTGTGCCAGGCCATGCACAGGGCGAACGTGCACACCCTGGTGTTCAGTTCGTCGGCCACCGTGTATGGGGCCGATGCCCCCAGCCCCTACAGCGAGACGACGCCAGTGGGCACGCCCGTCAACCCCTATGGGCGCAGCAAGTTGATGGTGGAAGACATGTTGCGCGACCTCGCAGCGTCCGATGCACGTTGGCGCGTGGCCTTGCTGCGCTATTTCAATCCGGTGGGCGCGCACGAAAGTGGTCAGATCGGCGAGGACCCGCTGGGCGTGCCCAACAACCTGGTGCCCTACATCGCGCAGGTGGCGGTGGGGCGCCTGGGGTGTCTGTCGGTGTACGGGGACGATTACCCCACGGCCGACGGCACAGGCGTGCGCGATTACATCCACGTGGTTGATCTGGCCGAGGGGCATGTGGCGGCGTTGCGTGCCCTTACCAAGCGGGCCGGCGTGGCCGTTTGGAACCTGGGCACGGGCAAAGGCAGCAGCGTGTTGGAGGTGATCCGCAGCTTTGAACCGGCCAGTGGCCAAGCGGTGCCTTACCGGGTGGTGCCACGCCGCGCGGGCGATTTGGCCGCGTACTGGGCCGATGCGTCTGTGGCGCAGCACGAACTCGGCTGGTCGGCCCAGCGGGATCTGGATCAAATGATGCGGGACACCTGGCGCTGGCAGCAGGCCAATCCGCAGGGCTACCGGTTGCCGGCCCCTGCCGTTGAACCGATGCTGAGATAACGGCTGTGTTTGGGGCCTGTGGTTGTCAGCCTGTGTGCCGTGTCTCCAGCGTCACAAAGGCATGGGCCAAGCCGTTGACAGAGGTGCCCGTTTCGCGGGCCGTTTCCATCCACTCGGGGCCCAGCGTGGGTGCCAACGCATCACCTTCAAAGTCCTGCGCGATCTCCGTCACCACCACCCGCTGGGCATGTGGCAGCGCCAGCGCGTAGAGCTGGGCGCCGCCGATCACCCACACCTCGGGCGCGTCGGCGCAACGTGTCAGTGCCTGGTCCAGGCTGTCGCAGCGTTCGGCGCCCTCGGCCTGCCAGTCGCTCTGGCGCGTCAGCACCAGATTGCGGCGGCCGGGCAGTGGGCGAAAGCGCGGTGGGAGGGAATCCCAGGTCTTGCGGCCCATGAGCACCGGGCAGCCGCTGGTGTGGCGTTTGAAGTGGGCCAGGTCTTCGGGCAGGTGCCAGGGCAGCTGGTTGTTCTTCCCGATCACGCCGTTGGCGGCGCGCGCGTAGATGAGGTTGAGGCGCATGGGTGTGCGGGGTGTCAGCGGCGTGCGGTGCCGCGCAGGTTCAAAACGTCGAGCTCGCTCACGGCTGCGGCCTGGTTGCCCCAGCTGCGGCGCACATGCGTGAGCACAGCAGCGATGTCGGCGTCACTCAACGTCAACAAATAGGGTGGCATGCCGTAGGGGCGGGGGTGGGCGGCGGTGGCGGGTGAGAAGCCGCCGTTGAGCACGGTCTGCACCAGGTTGGCGGGCGAGGCCATGAGCACCGCCCGGTTGCCTGCCAGCGGCGGGTAGGCGTTGGGCACACCTTCGCCCGCGTCGCCGTGGCAGGCGGCGCAGTGTTGACCGTACAGCTGGGCGCCCAGGTCGAGGGTGCGAGACGGGGTGGGGCGTTGTGCCTGGGGCGGCGGGGTGTCCACACGCGGCAGGGCTTGGAGGTAGGTGGCCATGGCGCGCAGGTCGGTGTCCGTCCAGTGTTGGGTGCTGTGCTGCACCACCTCGGCCATGGGGCCGGTCACCTGGGCGCCGGGTGCGCGGCCATCGCGGAACAGGGCCACGATGTGTTCCAGCGGCCAGTCCTGCAGGCCGGCCTCGCGCGGTGCGTTGAGCGACGGGGCGTACCAGTTTTGCAGCGGGATCAGGCCCCCGGCCAGGTCGAGCATGTTGCTGTTGGCGCCGAGCGCGTTGCGCGGCGCGTGGCAGGCACTGCAGTGGGCCAGGCCTTGCACCAGGTAGGCGCCCCGGTTCCATTCGGCGCTTTGTTGCGCTTGCGGCGTGTAGGCCCCCGGCCGGAAGTACAGCGCACGCCACACCGCCAAGGCGGCCTGCGTGCTGTAGGGCCAGTCCAGTTCGTGCGCGCGGTTGGGCTGGGGCACGGCAGGCAGGCTGCGCAGGTAGGCGTACAGCGCGTCGCTGTCTTCGCGGCTGACCAGGGTGGTGTTGTTGTAGGGAAAAGCGGGGTAAAGCAGCCGCCCATCGCGCGAGCGCCCATGGTGCAGGGCGCGCCAGAAGGCGTCGCTGTTCCACTGCCCCAGGCCGTGGGTGGCGTCGGGTGTGAGGTTGCCTGCGAACACGGTGCCAAACGGTGTGGCGATGCCCCGCCCGCCCGCGTAAGGCGCACCACCGCGTGAGGTGTGGCAGGTCTGGCAGTTGCCCACGGTGGCCAGCTGACGACCGCGTTCGATGGTGGCAGCGTCCGTTGGGGCCTGCGGCGGCGCATCGGACAGGGGGGCTTCACCGCGCACATTGAGCCACACCACGGCAGTGGCCGTGGCCAGCAGCAGCACGCCCAACATCAGCAGCCATTTGATGCGGTGTGTCATGGTCGGCCCCCTGGCGTGGGGGCCGAGCCACACGCCGCCGGCAAGGCCTGGTTGGGCGGCGGGGCGGGCTTGGCGAATGCCGATACCGCCTGCGTGGCCAGCCAGCCGCTCACGGCCGACACATCGGTCTGGCTCAGCTGCTCGGCCACCTGGGCCATGCAGTCGGGGGCGTGGGCGCGGCGCTGCCCGGTGCGCCATGCGCCCAGTTGGCTGTTGAGGTAATCGCGTGGCAAGCCGAGCAGGCCGGGGGTGGCGGGCTCCATGCCGGTGAGCTGGCTGCCATGGCAGCTGGCGCAGGCCGGAATGCGCCGGGCGGGGTCGCCCTGCAGTGCCAGTTGCTGGCCACGCGCCAGATCGGCCGCCGACACCTGCACCGCTGCGGGCGCGGCATAGGGCAGCTCCAGCGCGGCAAAGTGCTGCGCAATCTCCCACAGGTAGGCGTCGGTCAGCGGGTCCACCATCTGGGCCATCAGGCGGTAGTGGCGGCGGCCGTCGCGGAAGTTGAGCAGCTGGTTGTAGAGGTAGCCAGCCGGCTTGCCAGCAATGCGCGGGTAGTAGCCATCGGGCGCAGCGCGCCCCTGGGCGCCGTGGCAGGCGGTGCAGGCCTGCATGCGCTGGGCCATGCTGTCTTCAAATGGGGGGCGGGCGGTGGTTTGTGCGCCCGCCGTGCTGGTGGCCAGCCAGCAAGACGCCAGGCAGACCAGCCGCCAGAAGTGCTTCAGGTAACAAGGCATGGCGCTATTGTCGCCGCTCGTGTGTGCGCTCCCGGGTGGCCCGCGTGTGGCGGTTCGTGTTGCGAGCGCTCAGTCGGGGGCGCCAACGGTGAGCGTTACCGCACAGGTGCCGTGTTTGCCCAGGTCCACATGGCCGGCGATGTGGTCGCCCGTGGACACCGCCCCCACCCCTTCGGGCGTGCCGGTGTAGATGAGGTCGCCGGGCTGCAGGTGGTAGTAGGTGGAGAGGTCGGCGATGATTTCGCGGATGTTCCAGATCAGCTTGTCCACGTTGGACGACTGCTTGGTCACGCCGTTGACGTCGAGCGCGATGGCGCCTTGCTCGATGACCACACCTTCCATTGGCACGATCTCGGAGCACACCGAACCTTCTTCGATGTCCTTGCCGGTGTCCCAGGGGCGGCCCTTGTCGCGCGCCACCAGTTGCAGGTCGCGGCGTGTCATGTCCAGGCCGGCGGCGTAGCCGTACACCAGCTCGTGGGCCTGGTCCTCGCTCACGCGAAAGCCCGGCTTGCCGATGGCCAGCACCAGTTCCATCTCGAAGTGGTAGTTGTTGGTGCGCGGTGGGTAGGCCACGGTGGTGCCGCTTTCCACCAGCGTCTGGGGCGACTTGGTGAAATAAAACGCCTGCTCGACACTTTTGTCCACCGGGCGGCCCATCTCGACGGCGTGTGCGTGGTAGTTGCGGCCCACGCAGAAGATGCGGTTGATGGGGAAACGCTCGGTCTTGCCCCGGATGGGCAGGGAGGGGGCGGCGGGCGGGGCAAAGAGGTAGGTGGTCATGCTCGGGGAAGGAGGCTGGGGTGGTTATCGCGTCTCGTACACACCGAGCTTGCGGTGCAGTGGGGACTCGTCGGCAATAAAAACAAAGGACGGCTGGTCGGCCGATCGGTTGGTCAGCGTGACGGGCTCATAGCCGGGCGCGCAGCAGGTGTCGGCCTCGACCAGACCGAAGGTCTTGCCACAGGTGGACACGTCCACGCCGCCTTCGATCAGGTGGAACACCTGCGAGGGCGAACGCGCGGGCAGGTGGAGCGTCTGGCCGGGTTGGAGCATCAGCGCGTAAAAGCCCAGGATGTTCTCGGCGTCGTCGCCCGTCTCAGGGTTCACATAGGTCACCTGCACGCAGTCCAGCTGCGGTTCGTTGGTGGCCAGGGCCAGCAGCGCGGCGCGTGTGTCGGCCCAGGGGTAACGCAGCATGGGGTAGCGTTTGTCGCTGCGTTCGAACACCTGAGTGGGCACCACACCGGCACGGGTCCAGGCGCGGTCGCCGCTGCCTTGCTTCACGGTCTGGCGCTCGCCGTTGATGTGGTAGCTGGCCTCCATGTAGTACACCAGCGGCAGGTCCAGCACGTCCAGCCACACCACCGGGTCGGTGCCGTCGTGGCCGTGTTCGTGCCACAGCCCGGTGGGGGTCAGGATGAGGTCACCACGCGCCATGGGGCACTTCTCGCCGTCCACCGTGGTGTAAGCGCCTTCGCCCTCCACGATCATGCGTACCGCGTTGGGTGTGTGGCGGTGGCTGGGCGCCCATTCGTTGGGCAGCAGCAGTTGCATGCCCAGGTACATGGCCGGGCTGGCCTTCATGTTCTCCAGGCCGTGGCCAGGGTTGGCCAACACCAGCACACGGCGTTCGGCTTTCTCAATCGGCGTGAGTTCGCCGGCCTTGAGCAACAGCGGGCGCAGCGTGGCGTAGGGCCAGTGCACGGCTTGTGTGGCGCGGGTGGGGGTGCCCGGCGGCAGCACCGCGCGCAGGCTGGGCCACAGCGGCACCAGGTTCAGGTTTTTCAGGTCGTCGCGGTAGCTTTGTGGCAGGTCTTCCAGGCGGCCGAGTTCGTGGCTCATGGTGTCTCTCCTCCGTGTCAGTAAGGGGTGGCCAGGCAGTTGCCGGCGTTCCAGCCGTACAGCCATTCCATGGCGTCGTAAAAACGCTCGGGGCTGCGGCCTTTCCAGAGCTCGTTGCGCACCAGGCGTTCCACGCCCTTGGCGTGGTAGATGCGGCCCATCTCGCGCGAGCTGAGCACGATGCGGGCGGTGCGCGCCACGCGGCTGCGCTGGTACAGGTCCAGCGCCTTGGCCCAGTTGTTGTTGTGCACCCGCAGGGCTTCGCCCAGGGTCACCGCGTCTTCCATGGCCATGCAGGCGCCTTGTGCCATGTACTGTGTGGTGGGGTGGGCGGCGTCGCCCAGCAGGGTGGCGCGGCCAAAGGTCCACTGGCCAATCGGTTCGCGGTCGGCCGTGGCCCAGCGTTTCCAGCTCTTGGGCAGGTCGATCAGCTGGCGGGCTTTGGGGCAGATGCCCTGGAAGTAGCTCTGCACCTCTTCCTTGCTGCCTTCGGTCACGCCCCATTCTTCCTGCTGGCGGCTGTGGAAGGTGACGACCACGTTGTACTGTTCGCCGCCACGCAGCGGGTAGTGCACCAGGTGGCAGTTGGGGCCGACCCAGATGCTGGCGGCGTTCCACTGCAAATCCTCGGGGAAGTCGGCTTTGTCCACCACCGCGCGGTAGACCACATGGCCGGTGACGCGGGCCGGGTCGTTCACGTACTGCTGGCGCACCGCGCTCTTGACACCATCGGCCCCGATCAGCGCCTGCCCACGGTAGGCCAGGCCGTTTTGGTCGTACACGGTCACGCTGTCGGCGTCCTGTTCCACGCGGTCGATGCGGGTGCTGGTCTGAAAGCGCACGCGCCCGGTTTCTTCCGCGCCTTCGAGCAGGGACTTGTGCACATCCACCCGGTGGATCACGGCATAGGGGTTGCCAAAACGCTGGCGAAAGGCCTCGCCAGTGGGTATCTTGCCCACCTGGTACTCGTCCAGCGCGTCGTGCATCACCATGTAGTCGGTGTAGACGGCGCGGCCGCGCGCCTTTTCGCCCACACCCAGCGCGTCAAACGCGTGGAAGGCGTTGGGGCCAAGCTGGATGCCGGCGCCAATTTCACCGATCTCGGCGGCCTGCTCGAACACCTGCACGTTGAAGCCCCGGCGCACCAGGGCCAGGGCGGCGGCCAGGCCACCGATGCCACCACCGGCAACAAGAACGGGCAACGAGGTGTCGGGTGTGTTCATGAGGACTCTTGGATTTGTATGCTGATAATCAGCATGCTTATAATAAGTATAGTTAGTATTCCATACTCGCATAAACAAGGGTTTACCCTTGGATTTGTCTACAGGCAGAATCGGCGACGTCTTCTGCCTCCCGATCGCCATGCAACTCGACGCCTTGCCCGGTCCCTACATTCGCCGCCTGCAACAGATCGCGGTGGCCATCTTCCTGCAGGAAACCGAGGGTTTTGGGGTCACGCCCATCCAGTACGGCGTGCTGCTGACGGTGCACCGCCAGCCCGGGCTGGACCAGCGCACGCTGGCCGGCCTGATGGGCCTGGACACCTCGACCACCGCCGGTGTGGTGGACCGGCTGGAGGCGCGCGGGCTGTTGCGCCGCAGCGCCTCGCCCACCGACCGGCGCGTGCGGCTGTTGGGCATCAGCGCCGAAGGCAGCACCTTGCTGAGCGAGATGGAACAAGCCGTCAAAGCCGCCCAGGCGCGCATGCTGGCGCCGCTCAGCGACGCCGAAAAGCCGCAGTTTCTGGACATGTTGACCCGCCTGGTGCGAGCCCACAACGAGAGCAGCCGCTCGCCCACCGAAGGCATGGGCCTGAGCGATGGTTGAGGCCCCGCTTCAGAGCCGCAGGCGCTGGGCGTAGCCGGTCATCTCCAGGTAACCCTGTCCCACCTTCTGGCCGCGTGCGTCCAGCAGCAGCGACAAGCCTTCCCAATAGACGTTGCCGGTGCTGGCGCGCGCGTCCAGCTCTTGGGCGTCGAGCCGCGCGCGCACGGTGTGCACACCGGCGGGCGAGGCCACCCGCCACTCTACGGGGTAGCGCGCGCCGGTTTGGGCACTGGTCCACCAGCGCACGGGCTCAAAGCGCAGCTCGTCGTGCACAAAAATGCGTGGCACCACTTCTGCAGGGCGGCGCAGCGAGCCACCTGCCCACAGCGCGCTGCCATCGGCGCGGCGCAGCTGAAACGCGGTCAGCGCGCTGCCATCGTCCAGGTTCATGCCTATCCAGTCCCAGCCCACGGCCTCGGGGTGCAGCAAGGCCTCGCTCCATTCGTGGTCCAGCCAGGCGCGGCCGGTCACCTCAAAACGCTGGCCTTGTAAGCCCAGGGAGCCCGACACCACCAACTGCGGCTGGCTGTAGTAGTGGCTGGCCTGCGCCGCCTCGGGGCCTTTGCGCGACAACCCCTGATCGCCTTGCAGCAGCAGCGGCTGGCTGGGCTGGGCGCGCAAGTTCAGGTTCAAGTCGTCGCCGCTGATGCGGGTGGCGTAGCCGTCTGCCTGGCGCCGAAACAACCAGCCCGACAGCTGTACCGCTGTGTCTTGCAACGAAGCATCGGTTGCGCCGCCCGGTGCACCGTTCCAGCGCGCGATGCGCTCGTCGTGCCACAGCTTGCCGCCAGACCCATCGCCGGCTACATCGGTGATGGCCGCATGCGCAAACAACAACTGTCGCGCGGCCAGCCGGCTGGTCATGGCCTGGGTGCCATCCACACGGGAGCGGAAAAACGTCACCTGAAAACCGAATTCGCGCCCAGCCGATGTTTGTGCCTGCCCGGTGAGGTACCACCATTCGGTGCGCAGCTCAGGGTGGGCACCGTGGTCGCGCGGAAATTGCAGCACACGGGGAGACAGTGCCCACCCGCTGGCGGCCCCCAGCAGCGGAGCCATAGCGGCAGCTTGCAGCAAGTGGCGGCGAAACAGCATGTCAACCCAAGAGGGTGGCCAGGTGGTGGCGCGCGGGCGTGGTGTCGCCAAACTGGGCCTTCACCCAGGCCGCATCGTGGTAGGTTTTTTCGTAGCGTTCGCCCGCGTCGCACAGCAGCGAGAGCACCGAGCCCGGCGTCTGCTGCGCGCGCATTTCGTTGGCCAGGCGCAGCATGGCCACGAAGTTGGTGCCGGTGGACGGCCCGACCTTGCGGCCCAACAGGCCGGTGAGGGCGTGCATGGCGGCCACCGATTCCAGGTTGCTCACCACTTCCATGCGCTCCACCAACGTGGGAATGAAGCTGGGCTCCACCCGTGGGCGGCCAATGCCTTCGATGCGCGAGCCGGGCGCGGTGAGCAAGGTGTCGCGCTGCGCGTGGTAAGCGGCAAACACCGAACCCTCGGGGTCGGCCACACACAGCTGGGTGGCGTGGCGCTGGTAGCGCAGGTAGCGGCCGATGGTGGCGCTGGTGCCGCCGGTACCCGCTCCCACCACAATCCAGGCCGGCACCGGGCAGCGCTCGTGCGCCATCTGCTCAAACATGCTTTGGGTGATGTTGTTGTTGCCCCGCCAGTCGGTGGCGCGCTCGGCGTAAGTGAACTGGTCCATGTAGTGGCCGCCCGTTTCGTCGGCCAGTTGCTGCGCCGCCGCGTACACCTCGCCCGCGTGCTCCACAAAATGGGTGCGCCCGCCATAAAAGGCGATTTGCGCGATCTTCTCCGCCGAGGTGCTGCGTGGCATGACGGCAATGAAAGGCAAGCCCAGCAGGCGCGCGAAATAGGCTTCGCTCACCGCGGTGGAGCCGCTGGACGCCTCGACCACCGTCGTGCCCTCGTGAAGCCAGCCGTTGCAGAGCGCGTACAAAAACAGCGAACGCGCCAGCCGGTGTTTGAGGCTGCCAGTGGGGTGGGTGGATTCGTCCTTGAGGTAGAGGTCGATGCCATGGCGCGCAAACGTGGGCAGTGGCAGCGGGATGAGGTGCGTGTCGGCGCTGCGCTGGAAGTCGGCCGCGATGCGGGCGATGGCGTCTTGGACCCAGGAGTTCATGTGCGGGCTTCTTGTTGTGATGAAACGGTGGTTTTACCAGTCTTCGCGCACGGCCCGCACCACGTCGGCGCTGGCCGCCGCGCGCGCGGCCAGCCAGGCGGTGAGGGTGCCACTGGCCACCACGGCCGCGCACAGGGCCAGCAGGCGCGGCCAGGGCAGGGCCAAGTCCATGGTCCAGTGAAAACTCTGCGGGTTGACCACGAAGACGAGGATGAGGCTGACGCCCAGGCCCAGCGCCAGGCCGGCCAGCGTGCCCAGCACCGTCCACACCAGGCCTTCGGACGCCACCAGGCGCAGCACCTGTGGCCGCGTGAGGCCCAGGTGGGCCAGCAGGCCAAATTCGCGCCGACGTGCCAGCACCTGGGCGCTGAAGCTGGCCGCCACACCAAACAGCCCAATGGTGATGGCCACCGCCTGCAGCCAGTAGGTGACGGCGAAGCTGCGGTCGAAGATGCCCAGCGAGCGCGCGCGTATGGCCTCGGCGGAGGCGATCTCGATCAGGTCCTGGCCACCTTGGTGTTGTTTCAACGTGTCGCGCACGGCTTGTTGCACGGTGGCGCTGCTGGCTTGCGGATCCAGGTACAGCGCGATGTCGTTGACGCGGTCGTCGCCACTCAGGCGCTGCAGCGCGTCCAGGTCCATCACCAGCGAGCCGTGCTGTCGTGCGTAGTCGCGCCACACCCCAGCCACAAAGAAGGGGGGCGCCCGGGTGAAGGCGCCAGCCAGCGGGGCAAACACCTGCCCAGGTTGTGCGCCGTACAAGGCCTGCAAAGCCTCGCTCACGTAGATGGCGACATGGTCGGGTGGTGCGGGCAGCGGGGGCTGGAGCAGCGGCAGATCGCGCGCCGGGTCGCTCAGGCGGCGGCCCACCAGCGCCACGGCGGGCCGGTTGCTGTCCAGCTGGATCTGCAGCACCCGCAGGCCTTCTGCGCGGGCCACGCCAGGCACCTGGCGGATGGCATCCACCGCAGCCGGTTCAAAAAACACCGTGTCGCCGGCACCACTGCTTTGGGCTGTGCGCACGTAGAGTGGGGCGGGCAGCACCACGTCCAGCCACTGCGTGACCGAGTCTCGAAAACTCGCCACCATCACGGTGAGCGCCACCGACAGCGCCAGGCTGGCCACCACGCCGCCCGTGGCCACCGCTGCCACCTCGGGCAGGCGGCGCGCCCGCTCCAGCGCCAGCAGGGGCAGGGCGTGTTGTGCGGCCCAGGGTGCCAGGCCACGCAGCGCCCAGCGCGCCAGGCCCGGCAACATGGCAATGCCACCCAGCAGCAACAGCCCCACAGACGCGTAAGCCGCCAGCGGCACGCCGCCCAACGGCGGCAGCAGGGCCAGCCCGGCGGCCAGCACCAGCAGCAGCGCCCCGCGCAGCAGCCCTTGGCGGGCACGCGGCGCGCTGGCCGTCAACCCCTTGAGCGCCACCGCAGGCGCCAGCCGCCGCACCGCTTGCGCCGGCCACCAGCCGCCCAGGCCGGCCGCCGCCACGCCCAGCAGACCGTAGCCCAGCAGCCCACCCGCAGTCCATCGCAACGCGGGTGCCTGGCTGCCAAAGTAACCCCCACCCAGGTCGCCGCCCAGCACCCGCAAGGCCAGTGCGGCCAGGCCGCTGCCCAGGGCCAGGCCCAGCAGGCTGCCCACCGCGCCCAGCAACAGCGATTCCATCAGCACCAGCCGCTGGCGCTGTGCCGCGCCCAGGCCCAACACACCCAGCAGCGCAAACTGCGGCTGGCGTTTGGCCACACCCAGGCTCAGCACCGAATACACCAGGAAAGCGCCGGTGAACAAGGCCACCAGCGCCAGCACGGTGAGGTTGACACGGTAGGCGCGCGAGAGGCGGTCCAGGCGCTCGTCGGCCGCGTCCGGGGTTTGCCACAGCAGGTCGGTGTCCAGCGCCAGTTCGCGTTGCAGCGTGGTCACATCGGTGCCGGGGCGCAGGCGCAGGTCGATGGCGCTGAGTTGGCCGAGGCGGTCAAAGTGTTCTTGTGCGGCGGCCACATCCATCACCAGCAGCGGCGCGCCCGGCGCGGCCACGCTGCCGGCCACCCGCAGGGGGTGCAGGGTCAGGCCTTGTTGCACCTGCAGCGCCAGGCCAGCCAGCTTCTGGCGGGCGGCGGGGTTGAGGAACACGGCATCGGGCGCGAACACGTCCAGCCGTCCGGCGGCCTCAGCGGGCCGCGCCACCAGCGACGGGTTGATGCGCCCCACGGTCAGCGCGTCCACCCCCAACACCCGCACCGGCACACGCTCGCCCGCCGCGCCTTGTGCGTAGGTCGACAGCTCCAGCAGCGGGCTGGCCACGGCCACCTGCGGGTGCGCTGCCACGCGGTCCAGCAGGGTGTCGGGCAGGCTGCCTTGGCGGGCGCGCAGCGACACATCAGGCCGACCGCTCACCGCCTGGGCGGCGCTGCCAAATTCGGCCAGGGCCGAGGCGTTGATGAGGTGCACCGCAAAGGCCAGCGCCACGCCCAGCATCACGGCCAGCACCGCCACGGCGGTGCGCCAGGGGTGGTGGGTGATTTCTTGCCAGGAAAAGGTCTTGAGCAAAGGCCACATGGGCGGGAGCTTACCCGCGCGCCTAAAATCGGCGCTTCACCGGGGGTGCCGGGTGGCCCAAACGGGCCGCGCGGCTGAGAGAGTCCCTTGGGGCGGCGCTTGAGGCTCTGCGCGTGCGCGGCGCCCTTGGGCGGAGATGACATGCAAGGCGCGATTTGCAGTCCATAGCAGGCTATGGACAAGAATCGCAACGCAGCAGGTCACCCGCTCATGGGATGCCGCGTGCGTGCAGCGCCTCAAGTGCTACCCCTCTACCTGATCTGGGTTGTGCCAGCGTAGGGAGTGTGACGGCGCCGTGTTGCTCAGCGCGTGTTGCGCCCACGCCCATTGCCCATGTGCTGTTGTCCGTGTCCAAGGGGATGGGTTTGATTCCACGCCGAACGTTTTCCATGGCCACCCTGGCCGCGCTGGCCTGCACACCGCCGGTGCGCGCCGCCACGCCCGAGCTGCGCGTGCTCACCCACAGCTCCTTCAACCTGCCCAAGCCGCTGCTGGGCGAATTTGAGCGCGTGGCCGCCGTGCGCCTGCAACTCATCAAGGGCGGCGATGCGGGCGAGATGCTCAACAAGCTCATCCTCACGCGCGCCAAGCCGATTGCCGATGTGGTGTTTGGCATCGACAACGCCTTGTGGCACAAGGCCCGCGCCGCAAATGTGCTCGACACCTACGACGGCCCGGCCGCGCGCCGGCCTTCGGTGGCCGAGGTGGGCGCGGGCGTGGTGCCCGTCACCTACGGCTTCGTCAACCTCAATGCCGACAAGGCTTGGCTGGCGCGCGAAAAACGCAGCGCCCCCACCAACCTGTTGGACCTGACCCGCCCCGAGTGGGCTGGCAAGCTGGTGGTGCCCAACCCCGCCACATCCAGCCCCGGCTTGGCGTTTTTGCTGGCCACGGTGGGTGGCATGGGCGAAGAAGCGGCTTTCGCCTGGTGGGTGCAAATGCGCGCCAATGGCCTCAAGGTGGTCAAAGGCTGGAGCGAGGCCTACTACACCGAATTCAGCCGCAACGGCGGCAGCCGCCCGCTGGTGGTGAGCTACGCCAGCAGCCCGGCGGCCGAGGTGTTCTTCAGCAAAGAAAAAATCACCGAGCCACCCACACTCAATCTGCTGCTCAAGGGGGGGGTGTTCCGCCAGGTGGAGGGCGTGGCCCTGGTGCGCGGTGGTGGGCAACGCGCCGCCGCCGGTCAGTTCATCGAGTTTCTGCGCAGCCCGGCCGTGCAGCAGGCGCTGCAGACCGAAATGTGGATGCTGCCGGCCGACAAGGGCGCGGCGCCCGTGGCCGCGTTGGCCAGTGTGCCCACGCCAGCGGCGGTGGACAACCCATCTGCAGAAACGCTGGCCGCGAACAGCGGGCAATGGGTCACGCGCTGGACGCGCACCGTCCTCAAGTGAAAGTCACCCCGGCACGCTGGCTCTGGCTGTTGCCAGCCACCTTTCTGGTGGGCTTGCTGCTGGCCCCGCTGGCGCGTTTGTTGATTGAAGGCGGCGCCACCGCTTGGGTCGACTGGGCCTGGTGGCAAGACGACCACTTGCGCTGGCGCATGGGCTGGTCGGTGCTGCAAGCCACCGCCACTTGCGCGTTGGTGCTGGTGCTGGGCCTACCCGTGGCGTGGGTGTTGGCGCGGGTGGAGTTTGCTGGCCGGCGCTGGGTGTTGCGCGTGCTGATGCTGCCCTTTGTGGTGCCCACCCTGGTGGCGGCCCTGGGCGTGTTGGCCCTGCTGGGGCCACGCGGCTGGGCCGGGCAGATGGGCGTGGACTTGGAAGAGACACCCTGGCTGCTGCTCTACGGCAACCTGTTCTTCAACCTCTGTGTGCTGGTGCGCACGGCGGTGGAAGCGCTGGAGCGCGTGAGCGCCCAACGCCTGGCGGCTGCACGCACCCTGGGTGCCACGCCCTGGCGCGCTTTCTGGCGCATCGAGTGGCCCGCCATCGTGTCTGCCGTGGGCGCCGCGCTGTGCCTGGTGTTCCTCTACTGCTTTGCTGGTTTTGGCCTGGCCCTGGTGTTGGGCGGCCAACGTTACGCCACGGTGGAGGTGGAGATCTACACCCTGGTGGCTCACGAGCTGCAACTGGCGCAGGCCGGCACCCTGGCACTGTGGACGTTGGGTGGCATGTCGGCCGTGGCGCTGGTGTACGTGACCGTGTCGCGCCACCTGGCCGCGCCCGAACGCGCTGACCGCGTGCCACGCCTGCCCCTGCGCGGTGCCGCCTTGCGCGCGGCCGTGGCCGCTGCCCTGGGCCTGTTGGCCGTGGTGTGTGGTGCGCCCTTGTTGGCTTTGTGGGCCAAGGCGGGTGCGGCAGGGTGGGGCGCTTGGGCTGTGTGGGCTGAGCCCGACACCCTGGCGGCGCTGGGCAACACCTTGCGCTTCAGCGGCGCGGCCTTGGTGCTGGCCACCACGCTGGGCCTGTTGCATGCCTTCACGCTGCGCCATGCCCTGTGGTGGCGCGGCGCTGTGTATGTGCCGCTGGTGGTGTCGCCCGTCACGGTGGCCTTTGGCCTGTTGCTGCTCTACCCACAATGGACGGCCAGCCTGGCGCTGCTGGTGGCCGCCTACGCGCTGCTGGCCTACCCCTTCGTGGCGCAGGCCCTCATCGGCGCGCTCGACCAACAACCTGCCCACCTGCAACAGGCCGCACGTTCGCTGGGCGCCACGCCCGCGCGCGCCTGGTGGCGCGTGACCCTGCCGCTGGTGGCGCCCGCGCTGCGCCGGGGCATGGCCTTTGCGGCCGCCACCATGCTGGGCGAATTTGCGGTGTCGCTGTTCCTCTCCAGGCCCGAGTGGACCACCCTCACCACCCTCATCTACCAACGCCTGGGCCGCCCCGGCGCGGCCAACCTCGACGCCGCCCTGGTGCTGGCCTGCGGCCTCATGGCGCTGGCGCTGCTGGTGTTTGTCTGCCTGGAGCAGCGCGAAGACCCCCATGCTTGAACTCGACCACATCACCCAGCACTACGACGGCCGCCCCCTGGCCCAAGGCGTGAGCCTGCGCGTGGCCCCCGGCCAAACCGTGGCCTTGCTCGGCGCCTCCGGCAGTGGCAAAAGCACCCTGCTCAAAATCGTGGCCGGCCTGCAAACACCCGAGGCTGGCCGCGTGTTGTGGGCCGGGCAAGACCTCGCCGCTGTGCCACCCGAACGGCGCGGCTTCGCCCTCATGTTCCAAGACTTCGCGCTGTTTCCCCACCTCGACGTGCGCGACAACGTCGCCTTCGGCCTCATCGAACAGCGGCAACCCAAGGCCCAGGCCCGCGCCGCCGCCGAGGCCCTGCTGCAGCGCTTCGGCCTGGCCGCACAAGCCCGGCAAAAAGTGTGGACGCTTTCGGGCGGTGAACAACAGCGCGTGGCCCTGGCCCGCGCCCTCATCACCCGCCCCCGCGCCCTGCTGCTGGACGAACCCTTCAGCGCGCTCGACGCTGATTTGCGGCAGCAGTTGCGTGACGAGTTTTCCAGGCGAATTGCCGAAACCGGCATGGCTTGCCTGTTGGTGACCCACGACGAGGCCGAAGCACGGGCGATGGCGCAGCAGGCGTGGCGCTTGCGGGAAGGGCGGTTGGAGGGGCTTTGGTAGGGCGGGTGACGGATTGACTGTCGGACAGCAGCAGTCGATCGGCAAACAATAAACCTATTTTGTTAGTACCTGTGTTACGCCGCGCCGCGAAGCGGCGTTGGCTTAGACAAATTTTCAGCCCCAACCTGCTCAACACACGAGCTGTTTTGGGTAGCGGTAATCGAAGATGACCCACCCTTGACGTTCCTCGCTCCACTTTGTGAGGTAAGAAATTGTGCAGCCCTCGTTGTGGATGACTTGGCCGCCAGTGGTGGTTGTGGTGGCGTTTACGACAGCCGTGTTTCCGTAGGTGTTCACTTGCCCGGTCGTGCGGCTGGTTTGTGGCACTACGATTGTTCCTCCGCCCCACTTGAACTGAAATGCGCGCACGCCGCCACCCATGTCGAGTTCGTTGATCGGCGGGCCATTTACCAGCACCACCTCGCGGATGTCCTTGCCCATGTAGCCCTTCATCTCAGTGGAGACGCAGCCGGCGAGAAGGGCGAGCAGAGCGAAATTAAAGAGTCGGATCACATTGATCTCCCCATTGGTGGCGAACGCCTGAATTAAGCCGTGCAGCGAAGCCGCGTCGGCTTGAATGAATTATTAGCCTTGTCTCTCTCTGAGCCTATGCTCGAGTAATAAGGTAGACGAGGGCGACAAGCGCGATGTTAACCGGCAATGTAAAGGCGCCAATGAGATAGCTTAGGCCCGGAAATTTAACAAGACCTGCCAGAACTGCACCCCCCAAGGCTGCGGCGCAAAAGAGTAACCCTTGCAAGAACCCATTGCCATAGTCGGAACCAACGAAATAGGCAGCAGGAAGTATGCAGAACCACCCACCCAAGCCTCCAAGAGCAGACATCTTTGCGTAGGTTGGATTGGTATACCCCATGCCAATGAATGTTCTGGCACGGCGCTCAACCATGCCATTTGTGGCGGTGAAGTAGCCCATAACAACAGCAATCAGATAAATCACTAGTTCTCCTCAGCTTCAAGCGAGTGCAAGCTCGGCTAACAAGCCAAATGTATTGTCTCCTGCAGACCCGGCAGGATAAAACGGACCGTACGGGATATTCTGGTCGCGACTTCCTCTTGAAAATGGCTTCCTGCTTGGACGTGTGTGCGGCACACTGTCCGAAAGCAAATTAAAAAAATTTCATCAAACTCGGCACGTTTGCTCTGGCGAAACTATAGCCTGCGAATCGGTGGAGCCGGTGCGTTCGTCGTGCAATTTCTCGACGGCCACCTTTTGGTGGGTGACCCACGCGGCACAATGGTGCCGCACCCGCCTGGCGGTGCACACATCAGAGAGGACTCACATGGGCTGGTTTTCCAAGAGCGACAAAGACTTTTTCCTGTCCACCACCACACCCGAGGGCATCACGCGCGGCCAGTACCTGGGCGTGGTCAATGGCGAGGCGGTGATTGGCGCCAACATCTTCCGCGACATGTTCGCGTCGGTGCGCGACGTGGTGGGCGGGCGGGCCGGGGGCTATGAGCGGGCGCTGTCGGGTGCGCGCGATGCGGCGGTCGAAGGGCTGATCGAGGCCGCCAAGGAGTTGGGCGCCAACGGCGTGATCGGCATCGACTTCGACTACGAGGTGCTGGGCGAGACCAACGGCATGATGATGGTGGCCGTCAGCGGCACGGCGGTGAAGCTGTGACCGAGCGCACCCCCGGCGCCGGTGAAGGCTTGGGGATGGTCGTTGCCGCAATGCCTGCGCGATCGCCAGAAAGTGATGCGGCGGCGGCAGTTCACCATGTGCTTCTGCATGACGCTGCGGCGGGCTTGTCAGATGTGGTGGCCGGGCGCACCGTACCCGCTGAGGACGCGCTGGCGGCGATCAGGCGCCGCCGCGCTACGCGCGCGGCTGCTGGCGTTGACTACCGTGTCCCCTCACCAACTCCGAAAACGAATCCATGACCCGCGCCCTGCTCATCATCGACGTCCAGCAAGGCCTGTGCGAAGGCGAGGGCGCGGCACGGGACTGTGCCAACGTCATCGCCCGCATCAACCGCGTGGCCGCGCACGCGCGTGCCAGCGGGGTGCCGGTGGTGTTCATCCAGCACGAAGGGCAAGGCGGCTACCTGGCGCACGGCAGCCGCGCATGGCAGCTGGCCGATGGCCTGTTGGCCGAGCCCGATGACCTGCGTGTGCGCAAGACCACGCCCGACAGTTTTTTGCGCACCGATTTGCAGGCGCTGTTGTCGGCCCGTGGCGTGAGCGAGCTCATCGTGTGTGGCATGCACACCGAGTTCTGCGTGGACACCACCACGCGCCGCGCGCTGGCGCTGGGCTACCCCGTCACGCTGGTGGCCGACGCCCACACCTCGGCCGGCAACGTGGCGCTGACGCCGCAGCAGGTGATTGCGCACCACAACGCGACGTTGACCAACATCTCCAGCTTTGGCCCGCGCGTTCGGGCGATCAACTGCGACGACCTGCTGGCCAACTGGGTTCTGGTCGCCTAAGGTATCCCAGCCGGGGATGCCGCCGATCTGGCTCTGCCAGTCGGCTGGCATCGCCCCCTGGGGGGTGACGCCGAAGGCGGCGCGGGGGGCGCTTGATTCAGCGCTGCACCCACACCAGCCGCGCCGCCTGCCCCACAAACACCACGGCTGCCGCGCGGTTGAGCACGCGCTGAGCGCTGGGCGAGCGGCGCAGCCAGCCGCCAATCAGTGCGGCAAACCAGGCGAAGCCACCAAACACCAGCAGCGTGGCCAGCACAAACAGCGCGCCGAGTTGCACCACCTGTTGTGTCACCGCGCCGGCCTCGGGTTGGACGAACTGGGGTAGGAAGGCGAGGAAGAAGATGCCGACCTTGGGGTTGGTGAGGTTCATGACCACACCGCGTGTGTACATGCGCCAGCCGCTGCCGGCCGTGGCTTCGGCACTCAAGGCGCTGACCGGTGCATGCCACGCGCCCCAAGCCAGGTAAATGAGGTAGGCCGCGCCCGCCAGTTTGAGCACGGTGAAGGCGATGGGCGAGGCCGCCAGCACGGCGGCCAGGCCCAGGGCCACGGCGGCGGTGTGGCCCAGCAGGCCGGTGCACAGGCCCAGTGTCACCAGCCAGCCGGCGCGCCGCCCGTGGGTGGCGGATTGCATGAGCACAAACACGTTGTCGGGGCCTGGGCTCAGGCCCAGCAGCACCGAGACGCCGAAGAAGGCCAGGGCGGTGTCCAGCGTCAGCATGTTCAGCCTCGCAATGCCTTCAGGAGTTTCTGCCCGGCGCGGCCGGTGGCCTCAAAACCCAGGCGGGTTTGTTCGGCGCGGATGGCGGCACGGCTTTTGTCGCCCAACATGCCGTCGATGGCGCCAATGTCGTGGCCGCGCATGAGCAGCAGGCCTTGCAGCTCGCGGCGTTCGGCGCGCGAGAGGCCGGGGTCGTCGGTGGGCCAGGGCGTGGCGAAGGGCGCGCCGCCGCGCAGGCGGTCAGACAGGTGGGCGATGGCCAGGCCGTAGCTTTCGGCGGCGTTGTAGCTGTACAGGGCGTCGAAGTTGCGGGTGACGAGGAAGGCCGGGCCGGTTGGCCCGGCCAGCGCCATGAGGCCGGCGCTGCCGCTGGCGGGCAGGGGGCTGCCGTCCACCAGTCGCAGGCCACGCGCGGCCCACTCGCTCATGGGGCGTTTGGTGCGGCGGCCTTCGCCGGCGGTGCTGAAGCCGGGCGGCAGCTTCACCTCGTATCCCCAGGCTTGCTCGCTTTTCCAGCCGGCTTTTTGCAGAAAGTTCGCGGTGGAGGCCAGCGCGTCGGTGGTGCTGTCCATCAGGTCGCGTTTGCCGTCGCCGTCAAAGTCCACCGCCAGGCGCTCGAAGGTGCTGGGCATGAACTGCGTGTGGCCGAAGGCCCCGGCCCAGGATCCCACCAGGCGCTCGGGCGCGATGTCGCCCGCCTGCAGGATGCGCAGCGTGGCGTAGAACTCGCCGCGAAAGTAGGCCTGGCGCCGGCCAAAACACGACAGCGTGCCCAGCGCCTGCGTCAGCGGGTAGCTGCCGAAGCTCTGGCCGAAGTTGCTCTCCACACCCCAGACCGCCACCACCGTGGCCGGGTCCACGCCAAAGCGGGCCTCCACCTTGGCCAGCGTCTCGCGGTGCTGGGCCAGCAAGGCGCGGCCTTGCTCCACACGTTCCTCGTCCACCAGGCCGGCCATGTAGTCCCAGATGGGGGTGCGGAATTCGGGCTGGTTGTCCAGTTTTTCGATCACGCTCATGTCGGGCGACAGGTTTTGGGTGTGCCGGGCGAAGGTAGCGTCGCTCACGCCGGCAGCGCGGGCCGGTGCGCGCAGGTTGGAGAGGCAGCTCTGAAAGCCTTCGGCCGACTGGGCCCAGGCGGTGGACGTGGTCAGGACGAGGGCGGAGATCAGCAGGGTGCGCATGGTCGATTCAATGTTCGGTGATGCCGTTGGCGCTCAGGCGCAGCAAGCGTTGGGTGCGCGCCGCCGCGTGGTCGGAATGCGTGACCAACACCAGGGCGGCGCCGTGTTGTTGGGTCTGCGCCAGCAGCAGGCTCAGCACCTGCTCGGCGGTGTGGGGGTCGAGGTTGCCGGTGGGCTCGTCGGCCAGGATGAGGGCGGGCCGGTGCACCAGCGCGCGGGCGATGGCCACGCGCTGCAGTTGCCCGCCCGAGAGTTGTTGCGGCAGGCGCGCGCCCAGATCGCCCAGCCCCACGGCGCACAGCACCTCGGCCACGCGGGTGTCGTCGGGGCGCTGTTGCAGCAGCAGGGGCAGGGCCACGTTCTGAGCCACGTCCAGGTGGGGCAACACGTGGAAGGCCTGGAAGACGAAGCCCACGCGGTCGCGCCGCAGCAGGGCACGGGCGTTGTCGTCCAGGGCGCTCAAGGGGTGGCCACAGAGGCGCACCTCACCGGCGTCCCAGGTGTCGAGGCCGGCCAGGCAGTTGAGCAGGGTGGATTTGCCCACGCCCGATTCGCCCACGATGGCCACGCTCTCGCCGGGTTTCACGCGCAGGCTGACACCTTCGAACACGGTGCTGGCGCCGTAGCGTTTGGCCAGGCCTTCAACCTCAACAACGGCCTCAGCCATGGGCGTCCAGGTGCCGGGCGGCGTGTTGCAACACCTGCGCCAGCGCGTCGGGCGCTTCGCAGGCAATGGGTGTGCGCTGCGGCATGCTGCGCAGCCAGGTGATCTGGCGCTTGGCCAACTGGCGGGTGGCGGCGATGCCTTGTTCGCGCAGCTGCTGCAGCGCGGCGGGCGCGCCTGCGTCCAGCGCTTCCCAGGCCTGGCGGTAGCCCACGCATCGCATGCTGGGCAGGTCGGGGTGCAGGTCGCCGCGCGCGCGCAGCACCTTCACTTCGTCCAGAAATCCGGCCGCCAGCATGGCGTCGAAACGCTGCGCGATACGGGCGTGCAACCAGGCGCGGTCGGTGGGCTCCAACGACAGCAAGGCCCCGGCCGGCAGTGGCCAGGCGCCCTTGCGCGCACCTTGTTGCAGGGCCGAGATGGGCTGGCCGCTGACGCGGAATACCTCCAGTGCGCGCGAGATGCGCTGTGAATCGTTGGGCGCCAGGCGGGCGGCGGTGGCGGGGTCCACCTGGGCCAGTTGGGCGTGCAGGGCCGGCCAGCCCTGGGCCTGGGCCTCGGCTTCAATGGCGGCGCGCACGTCAGGCTGCGCGGGCGGCATGTCGTCGATGCCGTCGAGCAGGGCCTTGAGGTAGAGCATGGTGCCGCCCACCAGCAGCGGCACGCGGCCACGCGCGGTGATGTCGTCGCGCAGCCGGGTGGCGTCGCGCACAAATTCGGCCGCGCTGTAGGCGTCCAGCGGATCGCGGATGTCGATCAGGTGGTGCGGCACGGCGGCCAGCTCGGCGGCGCTGGGCTTGGCGGTGCCAATGTCCATGCCCCGGTAGACCAGGGCCGAATCGACGCTGATGATTTCCACCGGCCAGCGCTGGGCGATGGCGAGTGCGGCGGCGGTTTTGCCGCTGGCGGTGGGGCCGGTCAGGGCCAGCCAGCGGGTGCTCATGGTGCAGCAGCCTCTGCCACGCGCTGGGGCGGCGTTTGTGGTTCGCCAAAGCGCCACACCAGCGTCCAGGCGGCCAGGGCAATGGCAGCGGCCCAGAACCAGATGCCATTCGTCAGCGGCAGCACCGAACCCCCGGCGCCCATTTGCATGTTTTGGCCCAACCAGCCGCCCATGGCAAAGGCCACCACGGTGATGAGAAAACCGCTCAGCGCCGAAGCCGCGCCTGCGGCCTGCGGGAAGGGCCCCACGGCACCGCTCTGGCCACAGGGCTGGTGCACGCCGTGCGCGATCATGAACAGGTAGAAGGGCAGCACGATGGCCCACACGCTTTGTATGCCCAGCAGCGGCAGCACGCCCACCAGCGTGCCACCCGTGAGCGTGAGGGCTGCCGCCAGCCGCACGGTGCGGCGCACGCCCAGGCGGGGCAACAGGCGGCGGCAGACGAAGGTGCCGGCGATGTAGGACAGCGACACCGTGCTCATCACCAGCCCGTAGGCGGTTTTGCTCAGCCCCAGCACCTGGATGAAGACAAACGACGACGCGGCCAGAAAGGTGAACAGCCCGCCGTAGGATGCGGCTGTGAGCAAGGCGTAGGCCCAGAACGTGGGGCTGCGCAGGATGTGCGCCCAGGTGCGCAGCAGGTTACCGGGTTGAAGTGCGTTTGGGTTGCGGGCCGGCACGGTTTCCTCAAAGCGCCAGACGATGAGCACCAACGCCACCGCGCCAAACAGGGCCAGCGCCAGCAGCGCCATGCGCCAGCCGAAAGCGTCGGACAACAACCCGCCCAGCGGTGGGCTGAGAAAGGCGATCACCCCCAGGCCCGACAAGCCCTTGGACATGGCGCGCGCGCCTTCGGCCGGGGTGTAGAGGTCGCGCACGATGGCGCGCGCACACATCACGCCCGCGCCCATGGCCGCGCCTTGTACGGTGCGCCAGACGATGAGTTGCTCCATGCTGGTGGCCACGGTGCAGCCGATGGAGGCGAGCACATAGGCCAGCATGCCTGCCAGCAGCACCGGGCGGCGGCCAAAGCGGTCGGACAGCGGGCCCCACACCAGTTGCGACAGGCCAAACGCCAGCAGCAGCGCGGTGAGTGTGAGTTGGGCCTGCGACATGGGCGCGCCAAAACCCTGGGTGAGGGCGGGCAGGGCGGGCAGGTACAGGTCGGTGGTGATGGGCTGTAGACCCAACATCAAGGTGAGCACCAGCACCACCAGTGCTGGCGACATGGCGTTGGAATTCGACGAAGAAGGCATCCGGCTGAGGGTAGCAGATGCGGACGCAACCAAAGCCCCCACACTCCACCGCTGCGCGGGTCGCTGCCCCCCAAGGGGGCTGTTTTGCCTTGGGGCGGCCCGGCGGCGAAACGGTCTTCCGCGCGTGAGGGCTTTCAACGCAGGCCAAACAACTCCGCAATCGCCACCCGGTACTGAGCCTGCCCCACCGAGTTGGTGTTGTGGTGCGAGCCGCCTTCCACCAGCACAAAGGCTTTTTTGCCGGTGGCGGCATCAAACAGGCGCTGCCCGAGTGCGGGCGGGATGAGCCGGTCGTTGCTGCCGTGCACCACCAGCAAGGGCGAGCCGATGGCGGGCACGCGTTGAACCGCCTCAAACCGCTGGGTGATCAACGGTGACACCGGCAGCCAGCCCCATTTGAAGTTGCTGACCACGTCGGGGATGGAGGTGAAGGTGCCTTCCACCAAGGTGCCGGCCTCGTCGCCCACCTGCGCGGCCAGATCGATGGCGATGGCGCCACCCAGCGAGTGGCCGAAGATGTAGCGCGGCCGGCCGGGATAGGTTTGGCCCAGCCAGTCCCACGCGGCGCGGGCGTCTTCGTAGGCCATGGCCTCCGAGGGCAGGTCGGCTGTGCTTTTGCCGAAACCCCGGTAGTCGATGCCGAGCACCGAAAAACCCAGCTCCTGCATGCGTTGCATGCGAAAGGCCGAGCCGGTCACGTTCCAGCGTGCGCCGTGCAGGTAGAGGAGGATGGGCGCGTCGGCGCTGCGCTCAAAGTCGGCATGCGGCGCCCACAGGCCGTGCAGTTTGACCGGCTGACCGGTCTCGCGGGATTCGAAATCGATCCACACATCGCTCATGCCGGCAGCTGCCTCGGCACCGCGCGACCAACTGCGGTCAGACGGCTGGAAGATCCACTGGCGCTGTTTTTCGTCCAGCGTGGCGCAGCCGGCCAGCAAGCCCACAGCGGTGATCAACACAAAAAGCAGGCGTTTCATGGGGTGGTCCGAGCAGCAGGCGCGCGAAAAGTTCAGGGCAGAATGGCCGCCATGTCCGCATTTACCGTCTGCACATCATGACCGACAGTGTCTTCACCCGCATCGTCCGCCGCGAAATCCCGGCCGCCATCGTGTTCGAGGACGAGCAGGTGATTGCTTTCATGGACGCCGGCCAGGTCAACCCCGGCCACGTGCTGGTGGCCACCAAACGCCAGGTGGAAACCGTGATGGAACTGGCCGAGGCCGAAGCCGCCCACCTGTTTGCCGTTGCCACCCGCGTGGCCAAGGTGGTGCAGGCCACCTTCCAGCCCGAGGGCATGACCCTGCTGCAAACCAACAAACCCGCCGGCTGGCAGACCGTGCCCCACGTGCATGTGCACGTGCTGCCGCGTTATGCCAACGACGGGGCCGAGCTCGTGTGGCCGCGCAAAGACCCGCCGCTGGCCGAGTTGCAAGCGCTGGCCGCCCGCATCGTGCTGTGAATCACGGCAGGGCTGGCACGACAATCGCCACGCGGCGGTTGTCGGCCCGGCCTTCGGGGGTGCTGTTGTCCGCCACGGGAAACTGGGCACCCAGCCCCCTGAGTTGAAGCTCGGTGGCGGCGTAGCCCGCCAAAGTCAAGGCGTCGCCCACCGCCTCGGCTCGGCGCAGGGACAACTGTTCGTTATGAGCCCGCGTGCCCGAATTGTCGGTGTGCCCGTCCACCCGCAGTTTCAGGATCTGGACTGCCCGCAACTGCCGCCCGAGCTTGACGATGGCCTCGCGCGAGCTTTCGTTCACACGTGCGTTGTTGACGTCGAACAGGATCTTCACGCTCAGCCCCAACTCCCAGCCGTCGTCCGTCTCGCGAAAACCCGCTTGGCGCAACACCTGAAGTTGTTCGTCTTTCAGACGGGATGGCGATTTGGGCGCTGTCGCAGACTTGGGTTGGGGTGCGGATTGACATCCCAACAGCGCCAGACAGCAGGCACCACTGGCGGCCACAAAAAGGCGCCGCGGCGTGGGTGGATTGGGGCGCTTGGGCAAACCTTGTATTGACATGAAATCCTCCTGGGTCAGGCGACCTGCGCGCGCTGTCGCTTCACGCGGTACATCTCGTTGTCGGCTTTGTGCAGCAATGCGCTGGCGTTGGTACCGTGCTCCGGGTACAGCGCCACGCCAATTGACAGGGCCATCTGCAAAGGTGGGCCTTCGGGCGCCGCAATGGGTAGCAACATAGCGTGCTCCAGTGCGGTCACGATGCCGTGCACCCGTGCGAAGTCGCGCACGGGTGCGATCAGTACCGCAAATTCGTCGCCCCCCAACCGGGCCACGGTGTCGTTGTCTCGCACTTGTGCGCGAAGGCGTTGTGCCACCTCGCGCAGCACGGCGTCGCCTGCCGCGTGGCCTCGGGTGTCGTTGATTTGCTTGAATCGGTCGCAGTCCACAAACAACACCGCCAACTGGCCTTGAGTGACATGGGCTTGCGCCACAGCAGCCTCCAGTGCGTGGTCGAAGGCGGCCCGGTTGGGCAGTTTGGTCAGTGCGTCGTGCTCGGCGCGGTGGGCCAGGTGGGCGTTTTCCTGTTCGAGTGCGGCTTCTCGCAGTGCCAGTTCATCGAGAAGGGCATTGAAGTCGTTGCCAAAGGCCTGCAGTTCCGCCACGCCGGCTGCTGGCACGCGGCGGTGCATGGCGCGATCGTGTCGCACCGCGTGCGCCACTTCGACCATGGCCTGCAGTGGGCCAACGATGTGCCCCATCATGCGCTGGCCCAGACGAAGGGCCAGCCAGGCCGTGGCCGCCAAACACCCCAACACCACAGCCACCACCGTCAGCAGAAAGCGCAGCAGCTCGGAGCCGTCGCCACGCAGGAAGAGTCGCCCCAGCACCTTGCCGTCGCGCTCCAGAGTCATTTCAATGGGGGTGGGCCACAAGGCCTGGGCCGCTTCCGACCACAGGCCACCGGCCTGTGCGCGCCAGTGGGCGAAGGGCTGTCCCGAGGCATCGAACAAGCGCACCTCGGCCACGCTTTCGTCGCGCAGCACGGTATTGAGTGCTTCGGTCGCCGCCTCCTTGTCGTTGAAAACCAAGGCCGCTTCCACCGTGTAGCCCACGGTGCGGCTGAGCAGCTGGAGGTTGTGCATGGCGTGTGTGCGCAAGGCGCCCCAGGCCAGCGCTGTCAGCAGGCCGCCGGCCAGCACCACCGACACCACGATCAGCGTCAGGTGCGCCCGCCGCAGTTCGGCTCGCAAACTCGGCATGGACGGTTCGGCTTGGCGTGGCGTGGGGTTCATGGCGTTCGCGCCTTGCGCCGGGCCAATTGCAGCACGTTGGGATGCACCCGGACCCCACCCCGGGCCAGCGAGTCGAGATTGACTTCAAACGCGATCGAATTCGGCTGTACGTCGAGGCAGAACATGCCGCCAGCCAGGCACTGTTCTCTGCGTTCACCCATTGTGACGATGGGGCGCGGGCCGAGGCGACGCAACAGGGATTGCCAAGCGACATCGTCAAGTGTGCCGAGGTAGACAACCTGACAACTGGTCGGCACCAATTCGGCGTCGACCGACTGGCGGCTGATGCGCAGCCGCCGCTGCGGTGCGATTTCAGTGGACTGCACGCGCAGCAGCTCGTCGGTGTGGTCCGATGGCCCGACGACACAGAGGTTCACGTCGGTCACCTCGGCAGGCCAGCGCACGTAGCTGAGGATGCCAACCACTGTGGTGGACACCCCAACGGCCGGTGGGAGCGAGCCTACTTGGCCCCAGGCCGCACCGGCTGCCCACACCAGCCAAAGCCCTGTGAGCCACGCCCAGCGCGTTTTCCTGGATCCCACCCGTCGATTTCGCGTCATCTTGTGAACAGTGTAACGACGTCCTGTGGCGAGGGATAGGGCGGCCATGCCGCCCGGGCTTCAGATCACGCCTTGCGCCAGCATGGCATCGGCCACCTTCACGAATCCGGCGATGTTGGCGCCGTCCACGTAGCTGACCGAGCCGTCTGCGCGGCGGCCGTGTTGCAAGCAAGCCTGGTGGATGCCGACCATGATGCCGTGCAGGCGTTGGTCCACTTCCTCGCGCGGCCAGCTCAGGCGCATGGCGTTCTGGCTCATCTCCAGGCCCGAAGTGGCCACGCCACCGGCGTTGCTGGCTTTGCCGGGGGCGTACAACACGCCGGCATCCTCAAACACGCGCACGGCGTCCAGCGTGGTGGGCATGTTGGCGCCCTCGGCCACACACTTCACACCGTTGGCCAGCAGGGTGCGGGCGTCTTGTGCGTCCAGCTCGTTCTGGGTGGCGCAGGGCAGGGCCACGTCCACTGGCACGGCCCAGGGGCGCATGCCGGCTTCAAAATGGGTTTTGGTGCGGGCGGCGTAGTCGCTCACGCGGCCGTACAGGTGGTTTTTAACGTCCATCAGCTCGGCCAGTTTTTCGGGCGTGAAGCCGGCTTCGTCGATGACCGTGCCGCTGGAGTCGGACACGGTGACCACCTTGGCGCCCAGCGCCATGGCCTTTTCCACCGCGTACTGGGCCACGTTGCCCGAGCCCGACACGCTCACGCGCAGGCCATCAAACGACATGCCTTTCTGTTTCAGCATCTCCTGCGCGAAGTACACCGTGCCGTAGCCGGTGGCCTCGGGGCGGATCAGCGAGCCGCCGAAGCTCAGGCCCTTGCCGGTGAACACGCAGTCGGCCCGGTTGCTGAGCTTTTTCATCATGCCGGCCATGTAGCCCACCTCGCGTCCGCCCACGCCGATGTCGCCGGCCGGCACGTCGGTGTCAGAGCCCACGTGGCGGAACAGTTCGCTCACCAGTGCCTGGCAGAAACGCATCACCTCGCCGGGGCTTTTGCCTTTGGGGTCGAAGTCGGAGCCGCCCTTGCCGCCGCCCATGGGCAGGGTGGTCAAGGCGTTTTTGAAGGTCTGCTCGAAGGCCAGGAACTTGAGGATGGACAGGTTGACCGACGGGTGGAAGCGCATGCCGCCCTTGTAAGGGCCGATGGCCGAGCTGTGCTGGATGCGGTAGCCGCGGTTGACTTGCACGTCCCCGTGGTCGTTGACCCAGGAGATGCGGAACATGACGATGCGCTCGGGCTCGACCAGGCGGTCCAGCAGGCCTTGCTCCGCGTATTTGGGGTGGCGCTGGATGAAGGGCCAGAGGCTCTCCATCACTTCGCCCACGGCCTGGTGAAATTCGGGCTGGCCGGGGTTGTGCTGCGCGACATGCTCAAGAAACTGGTGAACCGATGCGTATTTCAAAGTCATGCTCCATAAAAGTGCATGACATTATGCGAAACGTGCATTTCGTCAACCGAAATGAGGAAATTGGCAATGTTTTGCACTTTAATGGTGCGAATGGTGTGATCTGCTGCATCGGCGCCGTTCTGCTCGGGCTTCCAGTGCGAGTTGCATGGCGGGCGTCATGGCGGGTGTGGTCATGAGGTTCTCCTTCATCAGCGCAGCAAGGTGATGCCCAGCCCAATGGCCGCGCAGGCACCGAGCAGCGAAAAAACGCCGGTTTTGAACCGGAAAAGCGCCACGGTGGCGGCCACGGTGATCAGGGCCGAGGCGGCGTCGAAGCGCCCGTCCCAGCCTTGTGGCCACCACACGTGGTAGGCGAAGAACAGCGCCAGATTCAGGATGACGCCCACCACGGCGGCGGTGATGGCCGACAGCGGCGCGGTGAAGCCCAGCTTGCCGTGGGTGGTTTCCACCAGCGGTCCACCGGCCAGGATGAAAACGAAGGACGGCAGGAAGGTGAAGAAGGTGACGAGCGTGGCGGCGAGCGACGCACCCAGGAACAGCGCGTCCTGCCCCAACACGGCCTGCTGCCAGCCACCCACAAAACCCACGAAGGCCACCACCATGATGAGCGGCCCGGGCGTGGTTTCGCCCAGCGCCAGTCCATCGATCATTTGTGTGCCGCTGAGCCACTGGAAGGTTTCGACCGCGCCCTGGTACACGTAAGGCAGCACCGCGTAGGCGCCGCCAAAGGTCAGCAAAGCGGCCTTGGTGAAGAACCAGCCCATCTGTGTGAGTGTGGCGTCCCAGCCCTGCCAGGCCAGCAGTGCGCCCATCACGGCCAGCCACAGGCCGGCACCGACGGCCAGCACCTTGAGCAGGTGGGCGCGCGAGAAGCGCGCGTGGGCGGGCGTGGGCGTGTTGTCGTCGATGAGGGCCGGGCCATAGCCCTGGTGTGCGCCGCTGTGGCCACCGCCCAGCGCAAACACCGCGGGCGCGTGGCGCGAGCCCAGCCAGCCGATCAGCGCGGCTACCGCCACGATGGCGGGAAAGGGCGTGTCGAAAGCGAAGATGGCAACGAACGAGGCCGCCGCAATGCCCCACATCCAGCCATTCTTGAGCGCACGGGTGCCGATGCGGTGGGCCGCGTGCAACACCAGTGCCGTCACGGCCGGCTTGATGCCGTAGAACAGGCCAGCCACCACCGGCACGTTGCCAAACGCCAGGTACACCCAAGACAAGGCGATCAAGATGAACAGAGAAGGCAGCACGAACAACCCGCCGGCCACGATGCCGCCCCAACTGCGGTGCATCAGCCAGCCGATGTAGGTGGCCAACTGCTGGGCCTCGGGGCCGGGCAGCAGCATGCAGTAGTTGAGTGCGTGCAGAAAGCGCTTTTCACTGATCCAGCGGCGGCGCTCGACCAGTTCGGCGTGCATGATGGCGATCTGCCCGGCCGGGCCGCCAAAGCTGATGAAACCCAGCTTGAGCCAGAAGCGCAGGGCCTCGGCAAAGCCCACGGAAGCGGGGCGTTCGGTGGGATGCGGTGTGCTCATCGCATTGGCTCAGCGCCCGCGCAGAAAGAGGCCGTCGAGCTCGCGCATGGACAGCTGGCGCCAGGTGGGCCGGCCGTGGTTGCATTGGTCGGCGCGTTCCGTGGTTTCCATTTGGCGCAGCAAGGCGTTCATTTCCTCCAGCGTGAGCCGGCGGTTGGCGCGCACGGCGCCATGGCAGGCCATGGTGGCCAGCAACTCGTTGCGGGCGCGTTGCACCACGGTGCTGGCTTCATGCTGGCCCAGTTCGGCCAACACACTGCGCGCCAGCGCCACCGCGTCGCCTTGCGCCAGCGTGGCGGGCACGGCGCGCACCGCCAGCGTCTGGGGCGAAAACGGCGTGATTTCCAGCCCCAGCTGCAACAAGCCCTCGGCACTGGCTTCTGCCGTGGCCACCTCGGCCGGGGTGGCAGCGAAGGTGGCCGGGATCAACAGAGGCTGGCTGGCCAGCGCAGCTTCTGGGCCGGCATCAAGCTGCTGTTTGAGGCGCTCGTAGACGATGCGCTCGTGGGCGGCGTGCATGTCCACCACCACCAGGCCCTGGGCGTTTTCGGCCAGGATGTAGACGCCGTGCAGTTGTGCGATGGCGCGGCCCAGCGGCCAGGTGTCGGTGGGCGGTGCTTCGGCGGCCGGCACAGGCGCAGGCGGTTCGGGTGTTGGCATGGGGGATGCCACCGACCACAAGGCGCCCAGGTCGTGCACACGGTGGCCCACCTCGGGTGGGGTGGTGGGGCGGTACAGAAACGGGCTGGGCGCGGGCCGTTCGGACAGCGGCAGCGGGCTCTGCCAGGCAGGCGACACCAGGTTCACCACCGGCACCGCTGTTGGGGTGGCCGCCACCGGCTGGCCTGCACGGGACGCGGCCAGTGTGTCTTCCACCGCGTGGCGTACCGCCTGGTGCACCTCGCGGCTGTCGCGAAAGCGTACCTCGATTTTGGTGGGGTGCACGTTCACATCCACGCGGCGCGGGTCGATCTCCATGAACAGGGCGTACACCGGCTGGCGCTGGCCGTGCAGCACGTCTTCAAAGGCGGCGCGGGCGGCGTGGCTCACCACCTTGTCGCGAACAAAACGGCCGTTCACGTAGGCAAACTGTTGGTCGGCGCGTGCGCGCGCAAAGTCGGGCAGACCCACGCGGCCCCACACGCGTATGGGGTGGGGGTGGTCGCTGCTGCTGCGCCAGGCCACCGGTAGGCTGTTGTCGAGGAACTCGCGGCCCAGCACATCGCCCAGGCGTTGCGCCATGCTGTCTTCGGGGCTGGCGCCGGGCGGCGCAGCGCGCCACTGCTCCACCAGTTTGCCTTCGTGCCATATGGCAAAACCCACGTCGGGCCGGGCCAGGGCGTGGCGGCGCACGGCTTCCACACAATGGGCCAGCTCGGTGGCATCGGTTTTGAGGAATTTGCGCCGCGCGGGCGTGGCGTAGAACAGCTCGCGCACCTCCACGCTGGTGCCCACGCCGCGCGGCGCGGGGCTGAGTTCGCCGGTGCGGGCGTTGAGCAGCCAGGCGTGTTCGGCGTCGGCGCTGTCGCCAGGCGGTGTGCGCGAGAGCAGGCTGAGCTCGGCCACCGAGGCGATGGCCGCCAGCGCCTCGCCGCGAAAACCCATGGTGCCCACCGATTCGAGCTCGTCGAGCGAGCGGATCTTGCTGGTGGCATGGCGCTTGAGCGCCACCGGCAGCTCGTTGCGTGGGATGCCCTGGCCGTCGTCCTCCACCGCAATCAGCCGCACCCCGCCGGCCAGCAGCCGCACGGTGACGTGGTGCGCGCCCGCGTCCAGGGCGTTGTCCACCAACTCACGCACCACCGAGGCGGGGCGCTCCACCACCTCGCCAGCGGCAATCTGGCTGATCAGCTCGTCGGGGAGTTCAAGAATGGTGCGGCGTTGGGCGTGCCGGGGCGCGGATTCGGGTGCGTTCACGCCGGAATTTTAGGCGGCCACAAAAAAGCCGGCCCAGGGGCCGGCAGGTGGTTGGCCCAACCGACCAGGTGTTTACTTGCGTGCCTGTGCCACAGCCGCCTGTGTCTCTTTCCACAGGGCTTCGCCCACGTTGGCGGCGATGCTGGCGTTGATGGCGCTGAGCTTCTCGCGCATGCGGTTGGTTTCGGTGGGCGTCAGCTCGTTGACCTGCATGCCTTTGGCCTTGAGTTCGGCCAGGGCCTTGGCGGCTTCTTCGCGGGTGTCCTTGCGCTCAAAGTCGCGGCTCTTGATGGCGGCGTCCAGCAGCACCTTTTGTTCGGTCTTGCTCAGGCCGTCCCAGTACTTCTTGCTGACCAGCACGATCCACGGGCTGTAGACGTGGTTGGTCACGGTCAGGTACTTCTGCACCTCGTAGAACTTGCTGGAGAGGATGGTGTTGTACGGGTTCTCCTGGCCATCCACGGCTTTGGTTTCCAGCGCGGTGAACAGCTCCGAGAAGGACAGCGGCACGGCATTGGCGCCCAGGGTTTTGAAGCTTTCCAGGAACACCGGGTTGGGCATGACGCGCAGCTTGATGCTGTCGAGGTCTTCCAGCTTGTTCACCGCGCGTTTGTTGTTGGTCAGGTTGCGGAAACCGTTTTCCCAGTACACCAGGCCCACCAAGCCTTTTTCCTGCAGCTTGTCCATCACTTTCTGGCCCACGGGGCCGTCGAGCACCACATCGGCTTCCTTGGCGTTGTTGAACAGGAAAGGCGTGTCCCAGATCGCCATTTCTTTGGTGATGCCCACCAGCGTGGCGGTGGAGCCCACCATCATTTCCTGCGCGCCGCCGATCAAGGCCTGCTGCATCTGCGCGTCTGAACCCAGGGCGGCGGCGCCGACAGCGCGCACCTTCATCTTGCCGCCCGAGGCTTTTTCCACCTCTTCGGCAAACAGCTTGACCGCACGGCCTTGGTTGGACACCTCGTTGAGGCCGTAGCCAAAACGGATGATGCGCGGCTTGATGTCTTGTGCGATGGCGCCGAAAGACGCCACCAGGGCGGCGGCGGACACGGCGGCCAGCACGGTGCGGCGGAAGGTTGTCATGGAAGTCTCCTTGGGGTTGAGGTCGGGTGAAAAACGGGTTCAGTTCATCGCATCCAGCGCACCGGCTCGATGACGATCTGCGGAAACACCACCAGCAGCACGAGGATGGCCACGTAGGTGATGAGGAAGGGGTTGACGCCACGGATGACGCTGGGCAACGAGATGCGTCCCACACCCGCCACCACGTTGAGCACCGTGCCCACGGGCGGCGTGATCAGGCCAATGGCGCCGTTGAGCACGAACATCAGGCCGAAATACACGGGGTCGATGCCGGCCTTGACGGCGATGGGCAACATCACCGGGGCGAAGATGAGGATGGTGGGCGTGAGGTCCAACGCCGTGCCGATCAGCACCAGCACCAGCATCATCACGGCCATCAGCAGGCGGGGGTTCTCCACCATGGGGCCGAGCCAGCCCGTGAGCAGATTGGGCAGATCGGCCAAGGTGATCATGTAGCTGGCCACCTGGGCACCGGCGCACAGGAACATGACGATGGAGGTGGTTTTGGCGGCGCGCACCAGCACGCCATGCACCGCGCTGAACTTCATCTCGCGGTGCACGAACAGGGCCACAAACAGCGCGTAGAAGGCGGCCACCACGGCGGCTTCGGTGGGCGTGAACACGCCGGATTTCATGCCGCCGATGATGATCAGGGGCATGAGCAATGCCCAGAAAGCGCGTGCGGTGACACGCAGGCGTTCGCGCAGCGGCAAGGGCTCGCCTTGGGGCAGGTTCAGCCCACGCAGCACCCAGCGCCACGCAAAGATCAGCCCCGCACCCATCAGCAGACCGGGCACGATGCCCGAAATAAACAGCGCCGAGATGGAGGTGTTGGTGGTGACGCCGTAGATCACGAAGGGCATGGACGGCGGGATGATGGGCGCGATGATGCCGCCCGAGGCGATCAGGCCGGCCGAGGTGTTCATGGGGTAGCCCTGCTGGCGCATCATGGGCAGCAGAATGGTGGCCAGAGCCGCCGTGTCGGCCAGTGCCGAGCCGCTCATGCTGGCCATCAACACCGCAGCGCCAATGGCCACGTAGCCCAGGCCGCCACGCACATGACCCACCCACGCCTGGGCCATGTCGATGATGCGGCGGCTGATGCCGCCTGCGTTCATCAGCTCGCCGGCCAGGATGAAAAATGGCACTGCAAGCAAGGGAAAGCTGTCCACGCCGGACACCAGGTTCTGGGCCAGCAGCTGGGTGTCCCAGAAGTCCAGCACCCAAGCCATACCGGCGCCGGTCAACACCAGGGCCAGGGCCATGTTCATGCCGGTGCCCATGAGCACCAGCATGCCCACCGAAAAAACCACAAAGGCCTGTGCTTCAGCGCTCATCATCACTCCACGTCGGCGCCATGGCCCAGGTCCAGCGGCTTGCGCTGAATCAACTCCCACAAAGCCATCACACCGATGGCCACCGAACACAGCAGGGCCGGCAGCGGCAGCAGCGCGGCCGAGTACCCCATCACCACCGACTGGCTGCCCAGGCCCACGATCACCTGTTGCCAAGCGCCCCAGGCCAGCATGGCGCAGGCGGCAATGACCAGCAGTCGGATCAGTGCTGTGACGGCGGCAAAGGCCAGCGGGCGCCCCGCCAGCAGGCCGGCCAGGCTGGTGAAGGCCATGTGCTCGCCGCCGGGGTAGGCCAGCGTGGCGCCAATGAACACCATCCACACAAACAGCAGCCGCGAGAGTTCCTCGCTGGCGGCCACACCACTGCCAAAGCCGTAGCGCAGCACCACGTTGACGAACACGGCGGTGGCCATCACAGCCAGGCACACGGCCATGGCGCTGCTGGCCCAGCGCACCATCGGGTGCTCCCGCTGCTCAGGGTTGGGGTGGTTCATGGTGCAAGCTCCTTGTGCGGCAACCAGGCCACGGTCTGGGCACACAGCTGGTTCAGGGGCAGGCGTGCGTCCAACCGCAACACGCCCGGCTCGCCCACGGGCGGCTCCAGCGTGGCGAACTGGCTGTCCACCAGTGCGCTGGAAAAAAAGTGGGTGCCGGCACGGGCCGCCACACGCTGGCCGGCCTCCTCGCGGTCGATGTCGAGAAACACAAAACGCAGGCCTGGGCAGGCGGCGCGCAGCTGGTCGCGGTAGGCGCGTTTGAGAGCCGAGCAGGTGAGCACCGCACCCTGTTGGTGGGCCTGCAGCAGCTCGGCCAGGGTGCGCAGCCAGCCGGCGCGGTCAGCGTCGGTCAGGGCCACACCCAGGCGCATCTTTTCGCGGCTGGTGCCGCTGTGGTGGTCGTCGCCCTCGATCAGGGGCACGCCGCAGGCCTGCGCCAGGGCAGCCCCCAGGCTGGACTTGCCACAGCCGGCCACGCCCATGACCACCAGAAACACCGATACAGGCGACTCATTCATGTGGGACAGCGCTATCCAATGCGTTTAAAAAAGAGCTTCCGTGAAGGAAGCAGACCAAGGCTTCTTGAATGAGGGCCTTGACGAAAAATTGTGTGTTGACGGCTTGTTCAAGCCGTTGGACAGCGCTATCCTAGCAGCAATCTTTCCACATTAACAAAGGGTAAACCCTTGGAACGTGCCGAACCCAAGCGCCGCTCAAGCGGTCGCATCACGCTCAACGAGGTGGCCCGACTGGCGGCGGTCAGCCCGATCACCGCATCGCGTGCCCTGCGTGGCGAACGCAGCGTGGCCCCCGATCTGGTGGCACGGGTGCAGCGGGCGGCGCAGCAACTGGGCTACGTGCCCGACCCGGCAGCCCGCGCCCTGGCGTCGCAGCGCAGCAGCCTGGTGCCGGTGCTGGTGCCCCTGCTGTCCAACGCGTTGTTTGTGGACGTGCTGGACGCCGTGCACCGGACACTGCAGCCGCAGGGTTTTCAGCCGCTGATCGGCGTCACGCACTACCGCCCTGACGAGGAGGAGCAACTGCTTCGCACCTACCTGGCGCAGCGGCCGGCCGGCCTGCTGCTCACCGGCTTTGATCGCACCGACGCGGCACGCCAGATGGTGGCGGCCAGCGGCGTGCCTTGTGTCCACCTGATGGAGCTATCGCCAGCACCGGATGTGTACTGCGTGGGCTTCTCGCAGCAGGATGCCGGCCACGCCATCACCGCCCATTTGGTGGCGCGCGGGCGCCGGCGCATCGCGTTTGCCGCTGCCCAGCTCGACCCGCGCACCCTCCAGCGTGCCGAAGGCTATCGGCGCTGCCTGCGTGAACACGGCCTGTACGACCCCAAGCTCGAACGCCTGGTGCCCGAACCCTCCAGCATGCGGCTGGGCGGTGAGCTGTTCGCCGAATTGATGCGCGCCCACCCCGATTGCGATGCCATCTTTTTCAACAACGACGACCTCGCACAGGGTGGCTTGCTGGCGGCGTTGCGGCTGGGTGTGGCGGTGCCGCAGCAGGTGGCGGTGGCCGGTTTCAACGACCTGGCCGGCAGCGACCAGATGTTGCCGCCGCTGACCACCGTGCACACGCCCCGCAAGGCGGTGGGCGAGGCCAGCGCGCAGATGCTGCTCGCCCTCATGCGGGGGGAAAGCCCGCAGCCCAGTTCGCGCGATCTGGGCTTTGAACTGCGGGTGCGCGGCAGCACCTGAAGGGCTGTCGCGCCGCGTCGATAATCCGTGCCCATGGACCTCATTGCGACGCTGATCGATTTCATCCTGCACGTGGACGCCCACCTGGAGGCGTTTGTCCAGGCCTATGGCGCCTGGGTGTACGCCCTGCTGTTTCTCATCATCTTTGTGGAAACCGGTGTGGTGGTCATGCCCTTTCTGCCGGGCGACTCGCTGCTGTTTGTGGTGGGCGCGCTGTGTGGCGCCGGTTTCATGAGCCTGCCGCTGGCCATGGCGCTGCTGGTGGTGGCCGCCATCTTGGGCGACCAGCTCAACTACTCGATTGGCCGCTATTTCGGCCCCAAGGTGTTTCAGTGGGAGGACTCGCGTTTTTTCAACCGCAAGGCCTTTGACCGCGCGCACAATTTCTACGAAAAATACGGCGGTATCACCGTCATCCTGGCGCGCTTCATGCCGTTTGTGCGCACCTTTGTGCCCTTCGTGGCCGGTGTGGCCGAAATGACACGCAGCACCTTCACCTTCTACAACGTGGTCGGCGCGTTCATCTGGGTGGTGGGCCTGACCGGCGCCGGCTACCTGTTCGGCAACCTGCCTTGGGTGCAAACCCACCTGAGCAAAATCATCTGGGCCATGATCATCGTGCCGGGCCTGATTGCGATGTTCGGCGCCTGGCGGGCCTCGCGGGCCGAGGCGAAGTCTCCCGCCTGAGGCTCCGCCCCGTCACGACACCTGCCGCGTGCGCGCCAGCGGCGGGTTGCGGGAGAAGTAGCGCACGATGCCACGCAGCAGCGCATCGGCCAGCTGGTTTTGGTAAGCCGGGTCGAGCAGGCGTTGTTCTTCGTCGGGATTGCTGATGAAGGCGGTTTCCACCAGCACACTGGGGATGTCGGGCGCGCGCAGCACCGCAAACCCCGCCTGTTCCACGCGGGGTTTGTGCAGCTTGCCCACGCGGCCGATCTCGCCCAACAAGGTGGCACCCACGCGCAGGCTGTCGTTGATTTGTGCCGTGGTGCTCATGTCAAGCAGCACCCGGCGCACACCGGCGTCCTGGCCGCCGAGGTTGATGCCGCCCACCAGATCGGCCTTGTTTTCCTTGTCGGCCATCCAGCGCGCGGCCGCGCTGGAGGCGCCACGGTCGCTCAAGGCGTAGACGCTGGCGCCCTGGGGCCGGGGGGTGTAGAAAGCGTCGGCGTGGATGCTGACGAAGAGGTCGGCCTGCACCCGGCGCGCTTTGTCCACCCGCACATGCAGTGGCACGAAGAAGTCGGCATCGCGGGTCATGAAGGCGCGCATCTGGTGGCCGTTGACCTGGGTGGCGTTGATGCGGGTGCGCAGCCGCTGCGCGATCTGAAGCACCACGTTTTTCTCGTAGGTGCCACCGGGGCCGACCGCGCCTGGGTCTTCACCGCCGTGGCCGGGGTCGAGCGCGACGATGATGAGGCGGTCGGTGGGCGCGGCGCGCACCGGCTCGCGTGGGACGGGGCTGACGGGCGCTGCGGGCGTTGGCGTTGGGGGCGCGGTGGCGGTCTTCGCCGGTGCGGATTTCTGCGCAATCAGGTCGCCTAACGGATCGGTGTCGGGTGCTGGCGCTGGCGCGGGTGTTGCGCTCATGCCGGGGGCCAGATCTTTGAGGCGCTGTGCAATGAAGTCGTCCAGCGGATCGGGCGGCGTGACCGGGTACAGATCGAGCACAAGCCGGTGCCGGTAGGCCGCGACCGGCTCCAGGCTGAACACCTGAGGTGTGATGGGTTTTTTGAGGTCGATGACCAGGCGCACCACATTGGGCGCGTTCTGTGCCACCCGCAGGCCGGCGATGTTGGGGTCGTCCGAGCGCACCTGGCCCAGCAGTTCGCGCAGGCCGGGCAGCAGATCGATGCCTTCGATGTCCACGGCCAGGCGCGGTGGGTCGGAGACAAAAAACTGGCGTGCCGTCAAAGCGCCGTCCGATTCGATGGTCACGCGCGTGTAATCGCGTGCGGGCCAGATGCGAACCGCCACCACCGAGGCACCACGTGCGATCTGGTGAGCGCCAATCAGCAGCACCAACGAACCGGTTCCGATCAACTGCCGCCGTCTCATGAGCGGGCGGCCTCCAGCAACTGTTGGCCACGTGGGGTTCGGGCCATGAAGGTGAGGCGGCGGCTGTGTTCGTGGTCGTCCATGGGGTGCAGGCTCAGGTCGGCATCGGGTGTCGGCATCATGCCCTGGGCCTTTTCCGGCCATTCCACCAGCTTGAGACCAGGCTGTGCAAAAAGTTCGCGAAACCCCGCGTCTTCCCACTCGCGCGGGTCGCTGAACCGGTAGAAATCGAAGTGCCAGATGTTCAGTGGCGCGCCGGTGTGGCTGCCCCAGGCGGCAGGCCAGGGCGCTTCGTGAGGTTCGACCACGGTGTAGGTGGGGCTTTTGATGCGCCCCGCCACGCCCAACGCGCGCAGCAGGTGACGCACCAGCGTGGTTTTGCCCGCCCCCAGGTCGCCATGCAAGGCGATCACCACATTGGCCAACACAGGCGAGCGCGCCATGGTGTCGGCCAGCGCCTGCGTGTGTGTCTCGTCCAGCAGCTGCGTGCGCCACACGCTGTCTGGCGTGGGGGCGCTGCCTACAATCATGGGGTGGTCGATGCTGCTCAATTCGTTTCGCAAATACAGGCTTGGGGCCGGGAACTCGGATTTTCCCAAATTGGCGTGACGGGTGTCGATCTTTCGAGTGCCGAGCCGGGTTTGCTGGCCTGGCTGGCCGCCGGCTTTCATGGCGAGATGGGCTACATGGCCCAGCATGGGCTCAAACGCGCCCGCCCCGCCGAGCTGTTGCCCGGCACGGTCAGCGTGATCACCGCCCGCCTGGACTACCTGCCCGCCAGCACGCCCGAGGGCTGGGCTGCGGCTGAACTGAGCCGCCAGCAACGCCCCGGCGAAGCCGTGATTTCGCTCTACGCCCGAGGCCGCGATTACCACAAGGTGTTCCGACAGCGCCTGCAAAAGCTGGGCGAGCGCATCGCGCTGGCCGCAGCGCCCTTGGCCCACCGCGCGTTCACCGATTCCGCCCCGGTGCTGGAGGCCGAGCTGGCCACCCGCAGCGGCCTGGGCTGGCGCGGCAAACACACGCTGGTGTTGCAGCGCGAGGCCGGCTCCATGTTTTTTCTGGGCGAGGTGTTTGTGGACATGGCCTTGTCCACCACCGCCCCCACCAGCGCGCATTGCGGGCAATGTTCGGCCTGCATCACCGCCTGCCCCACGGGCGCCATCGTGGCGCCCTACCGGCTCGATGCACGCCGTTGCATTTCTTACCTCACCATCGAACACGCCGGGCCCATCCCGATCGAGTTCCGCCGTTTGCTCGGCAACCGCATCTACGGCTGCGACGATTGCCAGCTGGTGTGCCCGTGGAACAAGTTCGCGCAGCGCTCGCCGCTGCCCGACTTTGAACCGCGCGCGGCCATGGGTGGCAACACGTTGGTGGCCTTGTTTGCCTGGGAAGAAGCCGCGTTTCTGCAGCGCACCGAAGGCAGCGCCATCCGCCGCATCGGCCATGAACGCTGGTTGCGCAACATCGCCGTGGCCCTGGGCAACGCGCTGGCTGCAGGCGAGCCACCCGAGCCCCTGCGCACTGCCTTGCAAACGCGCCGCGAACACACCAGCGCTTTGGTGCGCGAGCATGTGGCGTGGGCGCTGGCGCAGGGCTCCGATACGATGTGTCCATGAGGACCGTTCCACCGCCATCTCAGCCGCTGCGCGACCTGGGCGGCGCCGCGTTGCGCTGGAGCGCGCAGTGGGTTTACATCGCGCGGCTGGCTGCGCAGATCATGGCCTGGGCATTGACGCCGGGCAGCTACCCGCGTGCGTTGCGCCCGGTGATGGCGCGTCACCTGTACCAGTCCGCCGGCCCGTCGCTCATGTGGTACGTGCTGATGTTTGGTTTTTTCAGCCTCGTGCTGGTCCGCATCGTGGTGGTGTCGGCCGCCAGTTATGGGCTCTCGCGTTACGCCCTGGAGATGGTGGTGCGGGTGTTGGTGCTGGAGCTGTTGCCGCTGGCGGCAGCGCTGTTTGTGGCCATGCGTTGTGCCATACCTTACGGCTCGGAGGTCGCGGCCATGCGCGCCAGTGGCCGTTTTGACGCGCTGCTGGCGCAGGGCGTGGACCCCATGCGTCAGGAGGTGCTGCCGCGCGTGGTGGCGGGCGTGTTCGCGGTCTGGTTGTGTACCGCGCTGAGCGCCGTGCTCACGCTGGTGGTGAGTTACCTGGTGGTCTATGGTTTCACGCCGTTTGGTTGGGATCCCTACACCCGCACCGTGGGGCAGGTGTTCGCCCCCGCCGTCACGCTGGTGTTTGTGGTGAAAACGCTGCTCTTCAGCCTGGCCGTGGCGGTGGTGCCCATGGCCGCTGCCACCCACCCACAGCCGACCGGCGGGGGTGGTGCCGGTGGCGCCGAAATCCAGGGCCTGGTGCGCATGTTCATGCTGTTGCTGTTGTTTGAAGCCCTGTCCCTGTTGGGCAACTACTATTGAGCCCCATGGCTGAACCTTCCGCTTCCCCTGCCGGCCTGAGCCGCATCGAGTTCAAAGCCGCCTTGCTGATGCTGCTGTTCGTGTTGCTGGTGGTCGGCTCTGCCGTGTACCTGTTGTACGCGCGTGGTGCCTTTGAGGACCACCAGACCGTGGTGCTGGTGGCCGACGATTCCGAAGGTGTGACCGTGGGCATGGACCTCACGTTCTCGGGTTTTCCCATCGGCCGCGTGCGCCGCATCGAGTTGTCCGCCGAAGGCAACGCCCGCATCGTGATTGACGTGCCCGAGCGCGACGCCCGCTGGCTGCGCCAGAGCAGCATCTTCACCATGGAGCGCAGCGTGGTGGGCAGCGTTCGCCTGCGCGCTTTCAGCGGCGTGCTGGACGACCCACCGCTGCCCGATGGCGCCGAGCGGCGTGTGCTGCTGGGCGATGCCACGGCCGAAATCCCGCAGGTGGTGGCCACCGCGCGCGAGCTACTCAACAACCTCGCCAGCATGACCAACGCGCAGTCGGCACTCAACACCACGCTGCAACAAACCCAGTCGCTCACCGAAAAACTCAACGGCCCACAAGGTGCCCTGGGGGTGTTGGCCGGCAACGACGCCGACCGCAAACGCCTGGCCGCCACGCTGGCACAGGCCGAGACCTTGATGACCCGCCTCAACAGCCTGGCGCAGCGCACCGAAGGCCTGGTGGTCAACGCCGACCGGCGTGTGCTGGGCGAGGGTGGGCTGGTCACCGACACGCAAGCGCTGGTGCAGCAAATGAACACGGCGCTGGGTGAAGCGCGGCAAAGCCTCAAGAAGTTGGACGCGGTGCTGGTGGAGGCGCAGGGCATTGCCAGCAACACCCGCGAGGCCACGGTCGATCTGGGGGCCTTGCGCACCGAGGTTGAAGCCAGCCTGCGCAAGGTCGAAACCCTGGTCAACGAGGTCAACCGCAAGTGGCCTTTCGCGCGCGACACGGAGATCAAGCTGCCATGACCCGTTTCACCGTGCTTTGGATCGCAGTGGTCTTGTCTGCCTGCAGCAGCACCCCACCACCGCCCGACTGGGCCGTGAGCGCGCAAGGGTCGTTGGCGCGTTCGGTGGACGCCTACCTCAGCGGCAACACGCGCGTGGCCACGCTGGAACTCGACCGCGCCCGCGCCGAGGTGGCCCGCACCGGCGCACCCGAGCGGCTGGCGCGCCTGGAGTTGGTGCACTGTGCGGCCGAGGTGGCCAGCCTGAGCTTCACCGCTTGCCCCGCCTACCAGGCGGTGGCGCCCGATGCGGCCGCGCCAGAGCAGGCCTACGCCCGCTATTTGCGCGCCCAGGTCACACCCGCCGACGCCTCACAACTGCCCGAGGTGCACCGCATGCTGGTGGGTGCAGCGCCCGATCAAGCCGCCGCCCGCGTCGCTGCCATCGCCGACCCGCTGTCGCGTCTGGTGGCCGCAGCGGTGTTGCTCCGCGCCGAACGCGCCACCGATGCCGTGGTGCGTTTGACGGTGGACACCGCCAGCGCGCAGGGCTGGCGCCGCCCTTTGATGGCATGGCTGGGTGTGGCGCTGGCGCGCGCACAAGCGGCGGGGCAGGGTGATGAAGCCGCACGCCTGCAGCGGCGGCTCGACGTGTTGATGCGGCGCGTGCCGGCAGACGCTGCGTCAGCCCCCACCCAGTGAACCCAACACCCCCAGCGCAAACGGCAGGCTCAGCATGCCCAGCAGCGTGGACAGCGTGACCAGGCCGGCCACGTAGGCACCGTTGTAGCCCATGCGCGCGGCCAGCACGTAACAACTGGACGCGGTGGGCACCGCCGAGAACATCAGCAGCACCAGGGTCTGTGTCGCGTCGAGCGCGAACACGCGCGACATGCCCAGCGCCACCAGTGGCAGCACAAAGTGTTTGAGCGAGAGCACCGCCACCCCCAGTCCCTTGGCGCTGGCCAGGCTGCCCAGTTGCATGCCGGCGCCGGCCGCCATCAGACCCAACGCCAGCGAGGCCTGGCCGATGCGGTTGACCGTGGGGTCCAGCCAAGGCGGAATCTGCAAGCCCAGCAGATTGGACGCCAGGCCACACGTTGTGCCAATGATCAGCGGGTTGCGCATCAGCTCCCGCGCGAAGCCGCGCTGGGCATGGCGTGCCATGGGCCACACCGCGCCGGTGTTGAAAAGTGGCACACAAAAACCGATCAGCACCGCGATCAGTTGCAGGCCTTGGGGGCCGACCACTTTTTCGACCAGTGCCAGCGCAATGAAGGAGTTGAAGCGAAAGCCCACCTGCGCGCTGGCCGCGTGCAGCCGCACGTCCAGGTGTTTGCCCAGCCAGGGCCAGTGGGGCAGCGAATACGACAAGGCAATCGCCACCACCGCCATGCTCATGCCAGCACCGATCAGGCCCGACGTGGCGCCCAGATCCAGCGGGCTGGTGACGATGGAGCGAAACAGCAGGGTGGGAAACAGGAAGTAGTACACCAGGCTGTCCACCTGCTCCCACACCTTGCGGTTGAGCGCGGTCAGGCGGCACAGCAGGTAGCCGATGAGGATGAGCGAAAAATCGGGAAACAGCAGTTGGGCGAAGTTCACCGGCGCGAGGATACAAGGGATGGCGCTCCAAACGCGCGCCATCCCTAGGGTTTGCCCTTGGGGGATTCCATGCGGTCGGGAACCTTCAACCTTCATTTATATTCGCAGCACCTTGCGGCACAGCTGTTGCTGTGGCGCCCCTTTTACGTGCTCTCAACAGGAGACTTCCTCATGATGTTCCGCCGCGAAGTGCTGACCCTTGCCGCCCTGGCCACCCTCAGTGGTGCCGCGTTCGCCCAGGCCTACCCCAGCCGCCCCGTCAAGCTGCAGGTGCCGTTTGCGCCCGGTGGCACCACCGACATCATCGCGCGTGTCATGTCCGAGCCGCTGGGCAAGGAACTGGGCCAATCGGTGGTGGTGGAAAACAAGGCCGGTGGTGGTGGTGTGGTGGGCGCCACCGAACTCGCTCGCGCACAGCCCGATGGTTACCTGCTCGGCATGGCCACCGTGTCCACCACGGCCGCCAACCCGGCCATCAACCCCAAGATCAGCTACAACCCGCTGACCGATTTCATCGCTATCACCAACATCGCCGCCACCCCCAACGTGATTGCGGTGCACCCCAGCTTCCCGGCCAAGGACTACGCCGGTTTCATCGCCGAGCTGAAGAAGAACCCGGGCAAATACTCCTACGCCTCGTCGGGCACCGGCGGCATTGGCCACCTGCAGACCGAGCTGTTCAAGAGCCTGGCCGGCGTGTTCATGACCCACATTCCTTACCGTGGTGCAGGCCCGGCACTCAACGACACCGTGGCTGGTCAGGTGCCCATCATTTTCGACAACCTGCCCTCCGCGCTGCCCTTCATCAACACCGGCAAGCTGGTGCCTATCGTGGTGGCCGCGCCCCAGCGCCTGAGTGCCTTGCCCAATGTGCCCACCTTCAAGGACGTGGGCCTGGAGCCGGTGAACCGCATGGCCTATTACGGCCTGCTGGCGCCCAAGGGCACGCCGGCCGACATCGTGAACAAGGTGCAAGGCGCCGCCATGAAGGCCCTGGCCGACCCGGCCGTGCGCAAGCGCATCGAAGACACCGGCTCGCTGATCGTGGCCAACACCCCGGCCCAGTTCACCGAGCAGATCAAGGCCGAGCTGGGTGTGTACAAGCAGGTCGTCGAAAAGCAAAAGCTCAAACTTGACTGAGCCCGATCCGGCGCTGGTGGCCGCCGCCCGGTCTGCGGTGGAGGCGGACACCAGCGCTTTTGTGGATGCCCTCTGGCTGGAAGAGGGCTTGTCGCGCAACACGCTGGACGCCTACCGCCGCGATCTGGCGCTGCTGGGCCAGTGGCTGGCCTCACACGGCAAGCGGCTGACCGATTGTGGCGAAGCCGACATCAACGGCTACTTCGCCGCACGCCACAGCCAGACCCGCGCCACCACGGCCAACCGGCGTCTCACCGTTTTCAAACGCTACTTCCGTTGGGCCTTGCGTGAGCGGCTCATCAGCGCCGACCCCACCTTGCGCCTGCAGGCGGCCAAACAGCCGTTGCGTGTGCCCAAGACCTTGACCGAAGCCCAGGTGGAGGCTTTGCTCAACGCCCCCGACGTAGGTACCCCCCTGGGTCTGCGCGACCGCGCCATGCTGGAGCTGATGTACGCCAGTGGTCTGCGGGTGAGCGAGCTGGTGTCGCTGCGCACGTTTGAGGTCAGCCAGAGCGAGCACGTGTTGCGCGTGACCGGCAAGGGCAACAAGCAGCGCTTGGTGCCGTTTGGCCTGCTGGCCGGTGAGTGGATGCAGCGCTACCTGCTCGAGGCGCGCGGCGCCATTTTGGGCGGGCAACAGACCGAGGACCTGTTTGTCACCGCGCGTGGTGCGGGCATGTCACGGGTGATGTTCTGGACCCTGGTGAAAAAACACGCGCTGGCCGCTGGCATCCGCAGCCCGCTGTCGCCGCACACCCTGCGCCACGCATTCGCCACCCACCTGCTCAACCACGGGGCCGATTTGCGTGCGGTGCAACTTCTGCTGGGCCACGCCGACATCTCCACCACCACCATCTACACCCACGTCGCCCGCGAACGGCTGAAAGACCTGCACGCGCAGCACCATCCGCGTGGTTAGTGCGTTATCAGCGCGCCGGGCGGGCCGATAATCTGATGCATCCCTGCATCAGCGAACCCTGCCTGTCCCATGCCCGAAATCGTCTTCAAAGGCAAAGAGTACGTTTACAACCACCACCTCACGGTGCCGTACCGGCCGCTGCAACCCCTTGCCGATAAAGGGGTGGGCGCGCCGGACCTGAGTGGGAACCTCGTCATCCACGGCGACAACCTTCACGCGCTCAAAAGCCTGTTGCCGCGTTGCGCGGGCGCGGTGGACCTGATCTTCATCGACCCCCCCTACAACACCGGCAACGAAGGCTGGTGCTACAGCGATGGCGTGAACTCGCCCATCATGAAAGAGTGGTTGACCACCAACCCGGTGGACGGCGAGGACATGCTGCGCCACGACAAATGGCTGTGCATGATGTGGCCGCGGCTGGTGTTGCTTTCCGAGCTTCTGGCCGACCATGGGGTCCTTGCAATTTGTATTGACGAAAACGAGGTGCACCGCCTTTTTTGTGCAGTCACTGAAATTCTGGGTGAAGAATCGTATGTAGGCAGCGTGGTTTGGCGGACAAGAAACGTTGACAACCGAATCGCTACGAAGCTTTCAACGGATCACGAGTATGTTTTGCTATTTTCTAAGGGTAAGCGAGTTCGCGGAAGGACCATTGACCGATCAGATTTTTCGAACCCGGATGCCGATCCGAAAGGCGCATATGTGACTGACCCCCTCACGGGGAAAGCAAAGGCCGATAGACGACCAAATTTGCACTATCCAATCGAGCATCCAACGGACGGGCGTGTGTTTCATCCTGATCCCGATCTTGGCTGGATTACAGACAAAGATGGTTTTGAAAAGCTTTTGTCAGAAAAGCGGATTGCTTGGCCGATCTCTGCTAGCGGCAAACCAAGGAAAAAACGCTATTTGTCTGAGACCGCAGCGCGTATGCCTGAGACTACCTTTTGGTCCGACTTTAAGGGGGTGTCGGGCTATGACGAACTGGATCGGATTTTTGGTGAAAGACCCTTTGATTTTCCGAAGCCACTGAGTTTTGCAGAGCGTGTGATTGACCTTTGCGCTTCATCTGACGCCCTCATCCTCGACAGCTTCGCCGGCTCCGGAACCACCGCCCACGCGGTGCTCAAAGCCAACGCCAAGGACGGCGGCAACCGCCGCTTTATTCTGGTGGAAGGCGAGGCCTATGCCGACACGCTGACGGCCGAGCGTGTGCGCCGCGCCATCAAAGGTTATGCCTGGGAAGGCACGCAGCGCGAGACCTTGCTCGAAGAAAAAATCACGTTCACGCAGTTCAAGAAGGCGGCCGAATGGCTGGCCAAGGTGGATGCGATCAAACGCGCCGAAGGGCTGGTGGACGAGGGTGACGGCCAGGGTGATTTGGTGGAACAGGCCGCCCCCAAGGCCACCCACCGCAAGCGCTTTGACAAGATCGAGACCAAGATCGATGACGGCGTGTTGCGCGTGGAGGGCGTGCGCCGCATTTCGGAAATGGCGCCGGGCCTGGGCGGCAGCTTCACCTATTGCACGCTGGGCGATGCGGTGGACCTGGACAAGCTGCTGAGTGGCGAGCGGCTGCCCGCGTTTGATGCACTGGGGGCTTGGCTGTTTTACACCGCCACCGGTGGCGTGCTGCCGCCTGCCCCCAAAAAGGCGCCGCCTTGGTACTTGGGCGAGGCGAAAGACTGCCACGTGTGGCTGGTTTACCAACCCGATCTGAATTTCTTGAAGAGCCCGGAGGCGGCGCTCACGCTCAGCCTGGCCAAGCAGTTCCAGTGCTGGGGCAAAGAACACGATTCCACACGCGAGCGCAAGCCGCTGCGCCACTTGGTGTTTGCCCCGGCCAAGTACCTGAGCAACCGCCAGTTGCAAGAGCACGGTGTGGACTACGCGCCGCTGCCGTTTGCGTTGTACCGCGAAGCCTGAAGGACGTCGCATGAGTGAAGACCGTTTTGCCCATAGGCTGGCCCAGTTTCGTGACGCATTGGCCGCGTTGAAGCTGGCCTTGGAGCAGCCTGAAGACGAGTTCTTGCGCGACTCGATCATCAAGCGCTTTGAGCTGAGTTTTGAAACAGCCCGCAAGGCCATGCGCCAATGGCTGATGGATCAGGAGGAGGTCACCTACGAGTCCACCAAGAAGGCCGTGATGGAGGCAGCGCTGAAGACGTCGTTGGTGAACGACGCCGACCTGTGGGCTGAAATCACGGCGGCGCGCAACGATTCCTCGCACGAGTATGACAAGGCCAAGGCCTTGGAAATCGTGGCGCTTGTACGAGCCCGTGCGGTGGCTGCATTTGACGCTTTGCTGGGCAAGCTGGAGGCGCTCTGATGGAGCTGTCGCAACAGCAACGGCGCGATCAGGCGTTGACCCGCAAGGACAGTGGCGTGGCAACGGGTTCGCTCACCCGTTTGTTGCGGATCTTCGAGAGCACACCCCATCTGGAAGCGGTGTGGTTGTTTGGCTCCAGGGCGGCGGGTACGCACAGACCGCAATCGGACGTGGACATGGCGTTTGAGGCACCCGACATGTCTTCTGCCGAAGAAGCCGCCATGTGGGCGCGCATCGACGAACTCGGCTTGTTGTACGGCGTCGATCTGGTGCGGCTGGAGCATGTGATGAAAGACGAGTTCCGCGAACAAATCGAGCGACACAAGCGGCTGCTGTGGGAACCCGCACGCCACGTGGCCAAAGTGGAAGAACTGGGCGGCACCCAGATGAAGGATTTTCAAGCCAAGGTGCTGCAGCAACTGGCCCTGTATCTGGATCAGCTGAAGAAGCACCAGGCGCAGGCCGTGCAGGCTGTAGCAGCGTTGCGGGCAATGGAGGGCATGGAAGATCTGACTCGCGACGCGGCGGACTTTCCCAAAAAGGCGTGGTCCGCGTTGGACAAAGCCCATGTGTTGCCACCCGCGTTCAGGCAGCAGCCGTATTCCAGCCGGTTTGATGGTGCTTGCCGCGCCATACCCAATGTGTGCTTGAAGGTGCCCACAGGGGGCGGCAAGACGTTGCTGGCCGCCGCCAGCGTGGCGCGCGTGTTCAGCGCCTACCTGAACCAGCACACTGGGCTGGTGCTGTGGGTGGTGCCCAATGAAGCGATTTACCGCCAGACCCTCAAGACGTTGAGCGACCGCGATCATCCCTACCGCCAGATGTTGAATGTGGCCGGGGCCGGGCGGGTGAAGATTCTGGAAAAGAACTCGCCGCTGTCGCGCCTGGACGTGGAGTCGCACCTGTGTGTGATGGTGTTGATGCTGCAGTCCGCTGCGCGGCAGAGCAAGGAGACGCTGCGTTTTTTCCGAGACCGGGGCAATGTGCTGGGCTTCTTGCCGCGAGAAGACGACATCGAAGCGCACTGGGCGTTGTTGCGCGAGGTGCCCAACCTGGACGCTTACGGTAGCCCTTGGCAGGGCGCGGAGCAAGTGCGGGCGCAAAAGGGCTCGATCGTCAAGAGCTCGTTGGGCAATGTGATGCGGCTCTTGCGTCCGATGGTGGTGATTGACGAGGGGCACCACGCGTACTCGGAAAACGCGTTGTCCACGCTCGATGGCTTCAACCCCAGCTTCATGCTGGAGCTGTCGGCCACGCCGCGCGTGGCGTCGGCCAAGGGGCGCGGGTCGAACATCTTGGTGGATGTGCGCGGTACCGATCTGGATGAGGCGGAGATGATCAAGCTGCCCATCCATGTGGAGGTGCGGCGCTGGGCCGATTGGCAGGCATGCCTGGCGGCATCGCTGCATCAGCTGGACGCCTTGCAGCGCGAGGCCGACATGCTACAGGCGGAGACGGCGCGCTACATCCGGCCGATCTTGCTGGTGCAGGTCGAGCGCACCGGGGCGGACATGCGCGACGCTGGCTTCATCCACGCCGAAGACGCCAAGGCCCACCTGCTGCAGCTGGGTTTGAACGAACGCCAGATCGCGATCAAGACGTCGGAAAAAGACGACTTGAAGCAACCCGAGAACATCGACCTGATGTCGCCGCAATGCGAGGTGCGTGCCATCATCACCAAGCAGGCGCTGCAAGAGGGCTGGGACTGCCCGTTTGCCTATGTGCTCAGTGCGCTGGCGGCCGGCCGCAACCCGGCGGCCATGACGCAGTTGGTGGGGCGCATCCTGCGCCAGCCGCAGGTGACCAAGACGGGGCGTGAAGCGCTGGATGCTTGTTATGTGCAGTGCTTCGACGCCAAGACCTCGGACGTGGTGAAGTCCATCAAACAATCGCTGGAAGGCGAGGGCATGGGCGATTTGGCCGTGGCGGTGCATGGCGATGCGGCTGCGATGGAGAAGCCGGAGCGCCGCATTCCCCTGAAGCGCCGGGACGAGCTGTCGGCGCTGCGCATTTTTGTGCCCAAGGTGACCTGGGCTGAGGCGGGGGAGGCGCGCCGCGAACTGGTGTACGAAAGCGACGTGCTGGCACGGCTGGACTGGACAGCGTTGAATGTGGATGCGCTTGCTGCAACCTGGGCGCCTGATCTGCAGCCGGGCGGTGCCCAGCATTTGATGATTGACCTGTCCATCCTCTCGCGCCATGCATTTGCCCAGCAGACGCAAGATGCCGCGCAGACCGAAACGCTGGACCGCTCACGCGTGGTGAGGTCGTTGTTGGACCTGGCGCCCAACGCGTGGCTGGTGTGGGATTGGGTGGATCAGGTGTTTGGCCGTCTGACGAAGCAGGGGCTGGCGCAGTCTGTGTTGGCACGTTCCGTGTCGTCGCTGTCCGAGCGCTTGCGCATCGACATCGAGAAGGAGCGCGACCGCCTGGCTCAGGCAGTGTTCAACCGACTGGTTGACGAAGGCTTGGTGCAGTTTTCCCTCCGCGCAGACGCGACAGACTTCGAGCTTCCGCGGCAGGCAGAACTCGTGTTGGCCAGCCAGCCACCGGTGCTGCAGCGGCCGGATGCGCGGGCCGTTGAGAAAAGTCTGCTGGAGCCGGCTTTGCACACGCCCGACATGAACGATCTGGAGGTGGCATTTGCTGGCTACCTGGACCAAAAAGCGGCACTGCGCTGGTGGCACCGCAACGTGGCCAAGTCGCAATATGGCCTGCAGGGCTGGAAGCGCCACAAGGTATACCCCGACTTTGTGTTTGGTGTGGTCAACCAGAACGGGCAAACGCGCACGGTGGTCATGGAAACCAAGGGCTTGCAGTTAGAGGGCAACGCGGACACCAGTTACAAGCAGGCCTTGCTTGAACGCCTGACGCGGGCGTTCAAAGACGAGCGCTTCTCGCGTGCGGGCGAGTTGACGTTGGAAGGTCAGGATCGCTCGGAGGTGGTGTGTGACCTTGTGTTTGAGGGTGACTGGCGAGGAACGCTGGAGCACCGGTACTTCGCTGCCTGAATGCCGACGCCCGATCTCCTGTCCCTCCAGCTGTTTCAGCGCGCGGTTGAACTGCGCAGCCTGTCGCGGGCGGCCGAGCTGTGCCACCTCTCGCTGTCGGCGGCCAGCCGGCGCATTGCCGCGTTGGAACACCACTTTCAGACCCCCTTGCTGCAGCGCGTCCACAGCGGTGTGCTGCCCACACCGGCCGGTGAGGCCTTGGTGCGTCATGCACAAACGCTGATGCGCGATGTGGACCTGATGCACGGCGATTTGTCCGATTACGCCCGGGGCACGGTGGGCCGCGTGCGGCTGTACGCGAACACCTCGGCCCTGAGCCAGGACCTGCCGGAGCGGCTGGCGCAGTGGACCCGACTGCACCCCGACATCAAGGTGGATGTGCAGGAGGTGCGCAGCGGGCGCATTGTGGACGCGGTGCGCGAGGGGGCGGCCGATCTGGGCCTGGTGACGTCAGCGCCTGTGCCCGATCTGCGCTTTGAGCCCTACGGCCACGACCGCCTGTGTGTGGTGGTGCCTCAGCGTCATGCCATCAAAGCACGCGCGGTGCGGTTTGAACACCTGTTGGCGCACGAGTTTGTGGGGCTGGACAACTCGGCGGCCCTGACGCAGGCCATGAAGCACGCGGCTGAGGCCGCCGGCCAGTTCCTGCGCCTGCGCATACAGGTCCAGTCCTTTGAGGGCGTGTGCCGACTGGTGGCGGCCGGTCAGGGCATTGCGGTGATGCCGGAGGGCGCGGTGGCCGCCTTCCGCCACACCATGAAGCTGCGCTTCATTCGCCTGACCGACGATTGGGCCGACCGGCCCATGCACGTGTGCGTGAAACACGGCGTGATTCAGGCGCCCGCGCGGCGCCTGTTGCACTTTCTGACCGGCGTGGCCGATGCCTGATCAGCCTTGGGTGGGTGGGGCGCTGGCCACGGCCGCTGCAATGGCCTGCCCCACTTCGGCGGTGTTGGCCGTGCCGCCCATGTCGCGGGTGCGCGGGCCGGTCGCAATCACGTCTTCGATGCAGCGCACGATGTGTGCAGCAGCGGCTTCGTGCGCGGCATTGCCTTGGCCCAGGTGCTGCAGCATCAGCGCGGCCGACCAAATCTGGCCGATGGGGTTGGCGATGCCCTGACCCGCGATGTCGGGTGCCGAACCGTGCACCGGCTCGAACAGCGAAGGGTGGCGGCGTGTGGGGTTGAGGTTGGCCGAGGGCGCGATGCCGATGGTGCCGGTGCAGGCCGGGCCCAGGTCGGAGAGGATGTCGCCGAACAGGTTGGAGGCGACCACCACGTCGAACCAGTCGGGGTGCTGCACGAAGTGCGCACACAGGATGTCGATGTGGAACTTCTTCACGCTCACGTCGGGGTAACGCTTGGCCATCTCGGCCAGGCGCTCGTCCCAGTAGGGCATGGTGATGGAGATGCCGTTGCTCTTGGTGGCGGCGGTGAGCGACTTGCGCGGTCGGCTGCGCGCCAGCTCGAACGCGTACTGCAGGATGCGGTCCACACCCCGGCGGGTGAAGATGGATTCCTGGATGGCCATCTCGTTGTCGCTCCCTTCGAACATGCGCCCGCCCACCGACGAGTACTCGCCTTCGGTGTTCTCGCGCACCACCAAGAAGTCGATGTCGCCGGGCTGGCGGTGGGCCAGGGGCGCGGGCACGCCGCGCATGAGGCGCACTGGGCGCAGGTTGACGAACTGGTCGAACTCGCGGCGGATCTTGATGATGGAGCCCCACACGGCCTCGTGGTCGGGCACGATGTCGGGCGTGCCGACGGCGCCGAAGAAGATGGCGTCGTGGCCACCGATCTGGGCCTGCCAGTGGTCCGGCATCATGGTGCCGTGCTTCAGGTAGTGCGGTGTGCACCAGTCGTTGAAGTGGTCAAACTGGAAGGCGATGCCGAACTTCTTGCCGGCCGCTTCCAGCACGCGCAGGCCTTCGGGCATGACTTCGGGGCCGATGCCGTCGCCAGGGATGACGGCGATGCGATGGGTGGACATGGGTGACTCCTGAAACATCGTGAGGTGAGATTCCCGGCACGCCTACGGCGCGGGCATGGGTAAAACCGGGAGACACCGCCGGGCCGGCTCTGCCGGACGGCTGGTGTCGCCCCTTGATGGGGATGCGGCCACGCGCAGCGGGCATGCAACGGGGTGGGTTTAACGTCCTGCCAGCAGGCCGACCAGTTCGGGCACCAGCTTGCGCGGCCCGCCTTGTTGCACGGCGCTGTCGTAGGTGCCGGCCACGGCGTCGGCGATGGCGTGTTGGGCGGCTGCGTCGCTGGCCATGTTGACGTAGTAGCCCAGGTCCTTGAGCGCGTTGCTCATGAAGAACTGCAGGCCACTGGGGTCTTCGTTCAGCAGGTAGGGCTTGAGGCGCTCCAGCGCGATGCCGGCGCCGCCACCGGTGGACAGCACATCCACCAGCACCGGCATCTCGATGCCGCCGCGTTGGGCGCAGGCCGCCGCTTCGGCCAGCAGGGCCACCGAGCCCAGCGACACGAAGTTGTGCAGCAGCTTCATGCGGTGGCCAGAGCCGAGGGCGCCGGTCAGCACGATGTTTTCGGCAAAACAACGCAGCACCGGCATCACGGCCTCGGTGTCGGCCGCATCGCCGCCCACCAGCAGGTTGAGCTTGCCTTGGTGGGCGTGTTGCACCGAGCGGGTCATGGGGGCATCCACAAAACGCGCGCCGCGTGCGCGCACCAAGGCGGCCATGCGTTCGGTGGCGGTGGGGATGGCGGTGGAGCAGTCCACCACGATGGCGCCGGGACGCAGGCCTTCAAGCACGCCGCCTTCGCCGGTGAGCACGGCCTCCACTTCGGGCGACCCGGTCACGCACAGGATGACCACGTCGCTGGCCTGGGCCACGGCGCGGGCGGTGGTCTGGGTGGTGGCGCCGCCGGCCAGCAGTTCGGTGAGGGGTTGGTTGCCCGGGTGTTCGAGGGCGGTGAGCGCAAAGCCGTGTTTGAGCACGTTGCGGGCAATGCCATGCCCCATCATGCCCACGCCAATGATGCCTACTGCTGCTTTCATGTGTCTCCGTTCGACTGTCAACTGATCAGGTGTCAGCTTGACACTGTACGGAGCCTGGGGCGGTCTGACCAGTGCGAGTTCGCGAACCGGGACTTGCAAAAAATGCAAGCCCTGGCGTGATGGGGGTCAAACCAGGCCGGTGACCGGGATGGACGCGCCGTGGATGGCGCGTGCGGCGTCAGAGCCCAGGAAGGCGATCACGTCGGCCAGGGCGGCGGGGGCCACCCATTGGCTGGGGTCGGCATCCGGCATGGCGGCGCGGTTGTCGGCGGTGTCGATGATGGAGGGCAACACGCAGTTGACGTTGATGCCCTGGCCTTTGAGTTCCGCAGACATCGATTCGGTCAGCCGCTGCAGCGCGGCCTTGCTGGCCGCGTAGGCGCCCATGTGCGCGCCGCCGCGTTGCGCACCAAAGGCCCCCACGGTGACGATGCGCCCACGTCCGGCGGCCAGCATGGCGGGCACCACCGCTTCGCTGATGTGCAGGAAGGCCCGCACGTTGAGGTCGAGCATGCGCTCCAGCGTGGCGCTGCCGGTGGCATGCACGGGCTCGCCCATGCCAAAGCCGCCGGCCAGGTGGCACAACACGTCGATCTGGCCCATCTGGGCGAGGGCGGTTTGCACGGCTTGCTGGGTGCTGCTGCCGTCCAACAGGTTGGCGCTGAGGCACAGCTGTTGGGCGGTGTCGGCGCCAAAGGCTTGGCGCAGCGCATCGGCGTTGCGGTCCAGCAGCACGCGGCGTGCGCCTTGCGCTGAGAAGTTTGCGGCGACGGCACGGCCCAGGTGGCCGGCGGCGCCGGTGATGAGAACGGTGGGTGTGGTCATATCAAGAAGGCTTTCGTTTGGCGGCGTGGTAGGCGCCGGTGCCTCGGCTGAACACCTGGTCGCTCGGCAGCACGTCGCCGGGCTGCAGTGCCTGCGCTGCCTGGGTGCGCTCGTACAGCGGCGCGAAGTCGATGCGGGTGAACTCCAGCAGCTCGTCCAGGTCGCGGATCACGAAGTAGCTCTCCTGGAAATCGTCGATGCGGTAGTGCGTGCGCATCACCCGCTCCAGGTCGAAGCGGATGCGGTTGGGGCTGGGGCTGTCGAGGCAGAACTGCGACTCGGTGAACGAGGACGCGATGCCAGCACCGTACAGGCGCAGGCCGTCGCCTTGCTGCAGCAGGCCAAATTCGATGGTGTACCAGTAGACCCGCGCGAGTTGTGTGAGGTGGCCCAGCTGCTGCGCGCGCAGGCCGCCCTGGCCGTAGGCTTGGATGAAATCGGCAATGGCCGGGTTCATGAGCATGGGCACGTGGCCGAACACGTCGTGGAACACGTCGGGCTCTTCCAGGTAGTCCAGTTCGTGGGGCTTGCGGATGAAGTTGCCCGAGGGAAAACGCCGGTTCGCCAGGTGGTCAAAAAACACCTCGTCGGGCACCAGGCCGGGCACGGCCACCACCTGCCAGCCGGTGCGTTGTTGGAGCACTTCGTTGAGTTGCTCGAAGTTGGGGATTTCGTCGGCGCGCATGGGCAGGTCGCGCATGCCAGCCACGAACTCGTCGCAGGCGCGGCCGGGCAGCAGTTGGCTCTGGCGCTCGAACAGCGTCTTCCAGGTGGCGTGGTCGGCGGCCGAGTAGCGCTCCCAGCCTTGGGGGATGGTCCAGTCGGCGCTGGCGGGGCGGCCGGCGTCGCCGGCGGCCAGGCCGTGTTTCTCGGTGGGTGTTTCGGTGCTTGCCTCGGCTTGCATGGCGGGCTCCCTGGTCAGGCCGCGCGGCGGGCAAAGGCCTGGTCGGCCACGCGCGCCCAGTCGATGTCGCGCTGCGACAGGCCACCGGCGTCGTGGGTGGTCAGCGTCACGTCCACACGGTTGTAGACGTTGAACCATTCCGGGTGGTGGTTCATGCGTTCGGAGACGGTGGCCATTTCGGCCATGAAGCCAAAGGCCTGGGCGAAGTCGTCGAAGCGGAAGGCGCGCGTGATCTTGCCGGCGGCGAGATCGGCCTGCCAGGCGGGCAGGGTGGCCAACAGGGCGCTGGCTTCGGTGGGGGCGAGTGGGCTCACGGTGTGTCTCCAGAGAAGGTGCAATGGTGTGCAGTTTGCGCCGATTGAGGGACAATTTGTTTGCGTTATGGGCCATGATTGCCCAATCACACAGAGGTTTCTCTCATGAAAGAAGAAAAAATCGAAGAATCCTTGCAGGACCACACGCTGGACCGTGTGGACCGCCGCATCCTGGCCACGTTGCAGGCCAACGGCCGCATCAGCAACCAGGAGTTGGCGTCCACTGTGCACCTCTCGCCGGCGCAGTGCAACCGGCGCCATCGCCGTCTTGAGCGCTTGGGCTTCGTCAAGCGCTACGAGGCGCGGCTGGACGCCGACCGCCTGGGGCTGGGTGTGACCGCCTTTGTCCACATCACCATGGAGCGAGGGCAGTTCAAGGAGGTGCTCAAGTTCCAGCGCACCATCGAGCGCATGCCCGAGATCCTGGAGTGCCATGCGGTGACGGGCGATTTCGACTACGTGTGCAAGGTGGTGGCCAGCGACCTCAAAAGCCTGTCCAACTTTCTCTTGGGCACCCTGGCGCAACTGCCCGGGGTGAACGGCGTGCGTTCCAGCATCTGTTTGAACGAACTCAAATGCACCAGCGCCTTGCCGCTGGAGTGAGCGTGATTGCCCCGAACCGTCAGGGTTTGGCCAAGTGCCAGACTGAGCGCACGCCGTCGCCTTTGCGGTCGCCCGGCTGCTTGTCGTCCACCCACTGGTACAGCGCCATCGATTTGTGGGTCCATTGCCGCTGGCCGTCTTCGCGGGTGATGAAGCCCTGGTCACCGCTGGCCTGTGCGTTGGGCGCTGCCAGGTAGGGCGTCCACAACATCAGGCAGGGTCCATAACACACGGTTTTGCCGGGTGTGGTTCTGTCGTTGTCGTTGACGTAGAGGCTCACGCCGGCGGGTGTGGTCAACACGCCGTCTTTGGCCACCGGCTGCGCCACCGCAGCGGGGGCGCACCACAGGGCAGACATGAGCGAAAGGCCGGTCAGCAAGGTGGGCAACGTTTTCATGCGGGTCTCCGGAGCTGGAGACTTCATCTTGTGCCCGCTGCGCCGGCCGGGCATTGATCTGGGTCAAGCGCGTGTCAGCGCCTCCAACACGCCAGCGTCGAAGTGCGCCTCGATGAAGTCCGCCAGTCCATCGAACACGCTGTCGAGTGTGGGCACGCTGGCGCCGAACAGGGCGCACAGCACGTTGGCGTCTTCGAAGAGGCCGTGTTGGTAGAGGCCCAGCACGTTGCCTGCCCCGTTTTGCCAGGCCAGGCCGGGCAACACGGTGTGGGCCAGATCGCCGGCGGCGGCCATGGCGGGGTGTTGCACCGTTTGGCCGTGGTGGATTTCGTAGCCGCTCACGGTCACGCCCGTCAGCGCGTGCCAGGCGCCGCGCACCTCGCCCAGGGTGGTGTGGCTGGGGCGCACGGTCTTGACTTCCTCGAACTGCGTGACCAGGGGCAGCAGGCCCAGGCCGGGCGCGTTGCCGTCGATGCCGTGTGGGTCGAGCAAGGCCTCGCCCAGCATCTGCAGGCCGCCGCAGATGCCGAGGACGCGCCCGCCGGCAGCGGCGTGGGTGGCCACGGCGCGGTCCAGCCCTTGGGTGCGCAGCCAGGCCAGGTCGGCGCTGGTGTGTTTGGAGCCGGGCAGCACGACCCAGTCGGCGCCCGCGCAATCGGCCGGAGTGCGTGCCCAGCGCAGGCGCACGCCGGGCACGTTTTTGAGCGGCTGGAACTCGTCCAGGTTGCTGATGCGGGGGTAGGCGATGACCGCGATGGTGGTGTGCACCTCGCCGCTGGCGCGGGTGCGGTCGTCGAACACGCCGTCCTCTTCTGGCAGACCGTGGTGCCACCACATGGGCAGGGTGGCCACGGTGGGCACGCCGGTGAGGTCTTGCAGCATCAGCGGCGCGGGCGCCAGCAATGCCGCATCGCCACGAAAGCGGTTGAGCACAAACCCCTGGATGAGGGCGCGTTCTTCGGGCGGCAGCAAGGCCCAGGTGCCGTACAGGTGGGCAAAGGCGCCGCCACGGTCAATGTCGGTCACGAGCAGGCAACGCGCCTGTGCGTGGCGTGCCACGCGCATGTTGACGATGTCGCTGGCGTGCAGGTTGATTTCGGCGGGCGAGCCGGCACCCTCGATCACCACCACGTCGTTTTCTGCGCGCAGCGCGTCGAGCGCGGCGGTGATGTGGGGCCACACCCGTTCGCTGCGGCCGCGCCAGGGCATGTCGCTGAGTTCGCGGCTGACCTCGCCCATCAGCACCACCTGGCTGCGGGTGTCGGCCTCGGGCTTGAGCAGCAGCGGGTTCATGCGCACCTCGGGCGCGGCGCGGGCGGCCAGGGCCTGGAAGTACTGGGCGCTGCCGATTTCGCCAAAGCCGCCGCTGGGGCTGGGCACCACCCGCGCGTTGTTGCTCATGTTCTGCGCCTTGAAGGGCGCCACGCGCAAGCCCTGGCGGGCGTAGTGGCGGCACAGGGCGGTGGTGAGCCAGCTTTTGCCGGCACCGCTGGTGGTGCCCAGCATCATCACGCACCGGGCCAAAGGAGAAGTGTTCATGGTGTGGGCAGGGCGACCCAGTGGGCGCCCAAGGGATGGATGGCAATGCGGTGGTCGAACACCGCTTCCAAGGTTTGATGGGCTTGTGGTTGGGCGCTGGGACCGGTGTGGGCGATGCGCCCGTGTTGCATCACCACCAGGTCGTCGGCCATGAGGGCCAGCGAGATTTCGTGCAGCACGCTGACCACGGTTTTGCCTTCTGCCACCAGGGCGCGCACCAGGGCAATCCAATCGGCCTGATGCGGCGGGTCGAGGTTGGCCAGCGGCTCGTCCATCAGCATCACCGACGCTTGCACCGCCAGCAGGCGCGCCAGCAGCACACGCTGGCGCTCACCGCCCGACAACTCGCCGAGCGCGCGGGCGCGCCACTCCCAGGCCTGGGTCTGGCGCAAGGCAGCTTCCGCAGCGGCATGATCGGTAGCGCTGGGCGGTGCCAGCCAGGCCTGGTGCGGCAGCCGGCCGAGCAGGGCGACGTCGTAGACGGTGAGTTCGTCGGCGCTGGCTTCACCGGCACCGCTTTGGGCCAGCCAGGCCAAGGCGCGGGCGCGTTGGCGGGGGTCCAGCGCACACAGCGGTTGCCCATGGAGCAGCACGCTGCCCTGGTGGGGGATGAGTTGCGCCAGGGCGCGCAGCAGGGTGGATTTGCCCGCGCCGTTGGGGCCAACGATGGCGGTCCAGGCGCCGGCGCGCAGTGTGAGGTTGAGGCCGGACAGCACCTCTCGGCGCGTGGTGCCGCTGCCGAGCGAGACGCTCAGTTGGCTGGCTTGCAGGGCGGGGGGGCTGTTCATGTGGTCAACCCACCCGCCGGTGCATCAACCACAACAGGTAGCCGCCACCCAACACGGCGGTGAGCACGCCCACCGGCAGCTCTTGTGGGGCCAGCAGCCCGCGCGCCAAGGTGTCGGCCAACATCAGCAGCACACCGCCCATGAGGCTGGCCATCAGCAACAACCAGGCATGGGTGGTTTTGATGACGCCGCGCACCAGGTGCGGCGCGGCCAGGCCCACAAAGGCGATCAGGCCGGTTTGGGCCACGGCGGTGCCGGTGGCCAGCGCCAGCACCGCCAGAAGCGCGGCGCGCAAGGGTGCCAGGGGCAGGCCCAGGCTCACAGCGGTGGACTCGCCCAGGGCCAGGCCATCGAGCGCACGCGCCAGCGCCCAGGCCAGCAGCAGGCACAAGCATCCGATGCCGGCCATCAGCGCATTACCGGCCCAGCCGACGGTGGCGGTGGTGCCCAGCATGAAGGCTTGCATGGCGGCCAGGGTTTCGGGCGCGGTGAGCGTGACCAGCGAGGTCAGCGCGCCCAGCACCACCCCCACCACCACACCCGCCAGCAGCAGGCGCAGGGTGTGTTGCACGCCGCGCGCCAGCGCCAGGGTCAGCAACACGGCCAGTACCGCGCCCACAAAAGCGGCGCCGGTGAGCCCCAGGCGCAGCCACCAGCTGCCGGCTGCCGCCGATGTGGCCCAGGTGGCGAGCGCCAGCGCCACGCCCAACGAGGCGCCCGAGGCGCTGCCGAGCAAAAAGGGATCGGCCAGCGGGTTGCGGAACAGGCCTTGCGCCACGGCGCCGGCCAGGCCCAGCAGCGCACCTGCGCAGAAAGCGGCCACGGTGCGTGGGGCGCGGATGTCCCAGACGATTTGTGCGGCGATCGGGTCGTCCCACAGGGTCCACACCGCCTGCAACCCGGTGCTGCCCACGCCCAGGCCCACCAGCGCCAACACGCCGCCACACCACACCAAGGTGGCCACCAGCCAGGCCGGGTGGCGTGTGCGGGCGTGCGTCAAGGCGCTTTCTCCTTCAGACAACGGGCCATGATCCGGGCGCCTTCGGCCAGGCGTGGGCCGGCGCGCATCAGCACGTCAGTTTCGGCCGCGTTGAAGACGCAGCGGCGCTGTTCGCGGACCGCGCGCAGGGCCGACCAGCCGGGGCGTTGGGCCATTTCGGCGGCGTTGTGCAGGCCCACCATGATGATGTCCGGATCGGCGCGGACCACAAATTCCGGGTTGAGCCGAGGGAAGGGCCCGAGCTCTGGCGGCACGATGTTGTTGACCCCGAGCCGGGTGAGGGTTTCGCCGATGAAGGACGGTGGGCCGGCCGCGTAGGGGCCGCTGTCCGCCTCGTAATAGACCCGTGCGCGTCGGGTTCGCGGCGGCAGGTTCTGGGCCACGGCCGCCACGTCGGCATCGATCTGGCGCCAGACGGCACGGCCCGCTTGTGGGGATTGCCCCAGCAGGGTAGCCACCTGCTCCAGCACCCGCAGCACGTCGGCGTGGGTGCGGGGTTCAAGTGCAATCACCTTCAGGCCCAGCCCCTCCAGTTGTGGGATCACGCGGGCCGACTGCGCCAGCAACACCACATCGGGGCGCAGCGCCAGCACGGCTTCCACGCTGGGGTCCAGGCCCCCGCCCAGGCGCGGCAAGTGAGCGATCTCGGCAGGCCAGTTGGTGTAGCGGTCCACACCCACCAGGCGCTGGCACTGGCCGAGCGCACACACGGTTTCCGCCAGCGAAGGCAGCAGGGTGACGATGCGTTGGGGTGGCGCAACGAAGCGCACGGTGACGCCTCGGTCGTCGGTGATGTGCAGGCCCGCCGCGCTGGCGCTGGCACACATCCACAGCAACGCGGCCCAAGGCAGCCGCCGGCGCAAACAGCCGCTCAGCAGGGGGGGCCACACGAGGCAGAGGAAGGGGGTCGGCATGAAGGGCGGAACAGGTGCCACGGGGCGGCCCATTGTAGTGACCGGGTGCGGGGACAGCTGGCGCGGGCTGGGGTATGGGGAGCGGTGAATCAGATGGAAAAGCGGTAGCCCGCGGCCGGCGTATGGTCTACACTGATTTGTCAAAGTTTGCGAAAACAACAAAACACCCTTCAAGTCAGACCAAATTTTTGTTCTTGATTTGCAATGGTGAGCGGAGGTGAGGCGTGCTTGTGCCCTTTCGAGGGCCGGCATGGGGATTTCAACGTTGACGACAGCCTGCCCCAACCGTCAACACGATGCAGCCACGCGCCACAGCGTTCCGGGGTTTGAGACTTCCGGTCCAGAGCGCTGCTGTCAAAGGGAGCGTATGAAAACCACAAGTCTGAAGCGGGCTGGCCAAGCGGCCGCCATGGTGCTGGTCGCCGTGTTGGTGTTGGCCGCCTGGGTGCTGCACCGGTTCGAGAAAGCCGGCGATGCCGTCAGCGAGGCGCAGCAGTCGCGTTATGCGTCCTACCTGCTGGCCGATGAGTTGCGGCAAGGTTCCGACGACCTGACCCGTCTGGCCCGTACCTACGTGATGACCGGCGACCCCCGTTGGGAAGAGCAGTACGTGGAGATACTGGACATCCGCGCGGGCAAAAAACCCCGGCCCGCCCACCCCGAACGCATCTATTGGGACTTCCGCGCCGCCAACGTCGATCCAGGGCGAGGCACACAAGCGGCTGCCTCCTTGTTGGATTTGATGAAAGCCGCAGGCTTCACCGAAGCCGAGTTGGCCAAACTGCAGGAAGCTGCTGCCAATTCCGACGGGTTGGTCCGCACCGAAACCATTGCCATGAACCTGGTCAAGGGCTTGGCCGCCGACGCCAGTGGGGCGTTCACCGTGCAGGTGGCCCCGGACCTTCACCGGGCGCAGGAGATGATGCACGACGGCATGTACCACGCCAACAAGGCCAAGATCATGAAGCCGCTGGACGGGTTCTTCGTGGCGCTGGACGACCGCACCCAGCAGGCGGTGGCCAACGCCGTAGCCGAACGCGACCGCTGGTTCTTCATCCTGCAGTCGCTGGCGGTGGTGTTGGTGGCCCTGCTGGTGGCAGGGGCCTGGTGGGCTTACCAGCGCCTCGCCCATTCGCTGCAGGCGGCCGTGCGCGCCAGCGATGCCATGGCGGCGGGTGATCTGGCCACCGCCATCCACCCCCAAGGCCCGACCGAGGTGGCGGTGCTGTTGCGGTCCTTGTCCAACACCCAGGCGCACCTGGCCGAGATCGTCAGTGGTGTGCGATTGGGGGCCGAGAACGTGGCCGCCGCCAGCCAACAGATCGCGTCGGGCAACAACGATTTGTCGGCCCGCACCGAACGCCAGGCCAGCGCCTTGCAGCAAACCGCATCGGCCATGGACGAGCTGGGCACCACGGTGCAGCACAACGCCGACAACGCGCAGCAGGCGAATGCGCTGGCCCGGGGGGCCAGCGACATCGCCACCCAAGGCGGTGAGGTGATGGGGCAGGTGGTGGACACCATGAAGGGCATCACCGACAGCTCACGGCAGATCGCCGACATCATTGGGGTCATCGACGGCATCGCGTTCCAGACCAACATCCTCGCCCTCAATGCGGCGGTGGAAGCGGCACGTGCGGGCGAACAGGGGCGCGGGTTTGCGGTGGTGGCGGGCGAGGTGCGCAGCCTGGCCCAACGCAGCGCCGAAGCGTCCAAACAAATCCGTGAACTGATCACCGCCAGCGTGGAGCGGGTGGAACGCGGTACCGCGCTGGTGGACCAGGCCGGCGCGACCATGAACGAGGTGGTGCAGTCGATCCGGCGCGTCACCGACATCGTCGGTGAGATCAGCAGCGCCAGTGGCGAACAAAACAACGGCGTGAGCCAGATCGGCCAGGCGGTGGCCCAGATGGACACCACCACCCAGGAAAACGCCGCGCTGGTGGAGGAAAGTGCGGCCGCTGCCGAAAGCCTGAGCCAGCAGGCGCGGCAACTGGTGGAGGCGGTGGCGGTGTTCAAGGTGGCGCATGGCGAACGCACGCACGCACCCGCGCCCGTGGTGACCTCGGCGGCACCCAGTGCCACGCGCCGTTCGCCCAGCGTGTCCTCACCGGCGGGCCGTGTGGCCATGCCCGCGCCCAAGCGGGCCACCCAGCCAGCGGCGGTGGGCTTGACGCGGCCGGCACCAACACAAGCGCCGGCCCCGGCGCTGGCCGGAGGTGGCGACGGCGACTGGGAAACCTTCTGAGCACACACGCATAATGCACGGCGGTGGGGCGGTGCGTGCCGCCCAGGTTTTCTTTCAGACACACACTGCCATGAGCTCCAACATCGCCGCCCCTGCTACACCGCTCGCGCCCCGCGACAAGGCCGACATCCTCGCCCAGGCCTTGCCCTACATCCGCAAGTACCACGGCAAGACCATGGTCATCAAATACGGCGGCAACGCCATGACCGACCCGGCCCTGCAGGCGGCCTTTGCCGAAGATGTGGTGATGCTCAAACTGGTGGGCATCAACCCGGTGGTGGTGCACGGCGGTGGCCCGCAGATCGAAGGTTTGCTGCAGCGCCTGGGCAAGAAGGGCGAGTTCATCCAGGGCATGCGCGTGACCGACCCCGAAACCATGGAGGTGGTGGAGTGGGTGCTGGCCGGCGAGGTGCAGCAGGACATCGTGGGCCTGATCAACCGCGCCGGTGGCAAGGCCGTGGGCCTGACCGGGCGCGACGGCGGCATGATCCGCGCGCGCAAGCTGCGCATGCTCGACCAGAAAGACCCCAGCGTGGAACACGACGTGGGCCAGGTGGGCGACATCGTGGCCATCGATCCCAGTGTGGTCAAGGCCCTGCAGGACGATGCCTTCATCCCGGTCGTCAGCCCCATCGGTTTCGGCGAGAACAACGAGAGTTACAACATCAATGCCGACGTGGTGGCCGCCAAGCTGGCGACCACGCTGCAGGCCGAGAAACTGCTCATGCTCACCAACATCCCCGGCGTGCTCGACAAGGAGGGCAAGCTGCTCACCGAGCTGACCATGCGCCGCATCGATGAGCTGTGCCAGGACGGTACCATCAGCGGCGGCATGATCCCCAAAATCGCCGGTGCACTGGATGCCGCCAAGAGCGGCGTGAATGCAGTGCACATCATCGACGGCCGTGTGCCACACGCGCTGCTGCTTGAAATCCTGGGCGACCAGCCGTTTGGCACCATGATCCGCTCGCACTGAAGGCGCGTGGCGATGCACAGCGACGATCTCGAGACCGACGACACACCGGCTGACGGGCAGGGCGGGTCCATCGGGCGCAAGCGTCCCAAGCCCGGCGAACGCCGGGTGCAGATCCTGCAGACCCTGGCGGCCATGCTGGAGCAGCCCGGCGCAGAACGTGTGACCACCGCCGCGCTGGCTGCCCGCCTGCAGGTCAGCGAGGCGGCGCTGTACCGCCACTTCGCCAGCAAGGCGCAGATGTTTGAAGGCCTGATCGAGTTCATCGAAAGCAGCGTCTTCGGACTGGTGCAGCAGATCACGCAGCGTGAAAACAACCCAAGCCAATGCGCCGCACGGTTGGTGACCATGCTGTTGCAGTTCGGCGAAAAAAACCCGGGCATGGTGCGGGTGATGGTGGGGGACGCGCTGGTGTTCGAACACGAACGCCTGCAACAGCGCATGAACCTGTTCTTCGACAAGTTCGACGCCGCGCTGCGCCAAGCCTTGCGTGAGGCGGTGCCGACTTCGGACACCCCCACCACCGACACCAACGTGCTCGCCGGCGTGCTCACCGCCTTTGCGGTGGGCCGCTTGCAGCGTTTCGCGCGCAGCGGGTTCCGGCGGGTGCCGACCGAGCAGCTGGATGCGGCGTTGGTGTTGTTGCTGGCCGACGCTTAAGTACCTGCCGCCCCCATCACCGCGTCGATCAGTCGCCGCACCTCGGGCAGGAACAAGGCTTCGGCCTTGTTCGCTACCGTGACCAGCCCGAACCGGGCCTTGGCCTTGAGTGGCGGGATAACGGGCAGTTCCACCAGGTGGGGCGCACACGCTCGGATGGCGAGGAGGATGGTGTCGGTCTGTTCGGTCACCTGGATCATGTGTGAAATTTCGTCACTGCTGAACTTGACCAGCACGTCCGGGTGTGCGCGCTCGCCATAGCGTTCGACCAGGATGCGGGCGAGCTCGTCACTCAGTGGCGTGGAAGCCACCGGATAGCTCGCCACGTTCTTGAAGCTCACTTTGGGCAGATCTGCCAGTGGATGACCCCGGCGGCACATGAAGGTGCCATCCATCTCAACGATGTGTGACACCTTGAGGTCGGGGGCGGGGCGCAGCGAACGGATGTCAACCACCAGGGCGTCGAGCTGTCGGTCCCTGAGCATCTGCGCCAGGCTGCTGGTGTTGGCCCGCACGATATCGACATGGAACTTGGGGAAGTGCTGGGCGAAATGCGCCATCACCGGGGCGCTGAGCATGGCGCCAGGCCCTGAACTCAGACCCAGACGGATGCGTCCGCTGTCGTCGGCGCTGAGCCGCCGGCCACTGTGTTTGAGTTGTTCCGCCTCTTCCACCAGTGCCTGGCTGCGCACCAGCACCGCCTGTCCGAAGGCGGTCAGTTCGATGCGTTTGCCGATGCGGTCAAACAGCAGCTGACCGAGCTCGTCTTCCAGCGATTTGATGCTGCGGCTCAACGCAGGTTGTGTCATGCACAACACATCGGAGGCCTTCACGAACGAGCCCACCCTGGCCAAGGCAATCAGGTGGCGAAGTTGCACCAGTGTCATCTTGAATCCATGCGTTTGAGATCATGAAAAAGCAATTAAAAATGCATTGGACCACATCAATTTCGATCCCTAAGATGGGTTTGCATTTCAACCACATTGCAGAGGAGAACGACATGAAATCCCCCTTGAAAGCCTGGGTGGCCGCGGTTTGCGGCTTGTTGGTGTGTGGCGCGGTCTGGTCCCAGACCTTTCCGTCCAAGCCGGTCACGCTGATGGTGCCGTACCCCGCTGGTGGGGTGTCCGACGTCATTGCCCGCAGCCTCAACAACGCCCTGTCGAAACAACTCGGTCAGCCGGTTCTGGTGGAAAACCTGGGGGGTGCGGGCGGAGGCATCGCGGCACAAAAGGTGTTGAACAGCCCGGCCGATGGCCACATGATTTTTCAGGGCTCGCCCAACGAGTTGATCCTCTCGCCGCTGTCGAACGCGGCCATCAAATACAAGCCAGAGGACTTCCGCCTGGTGCAGATGATCACCATCAACCCGCTGGTGATGCTGGCCCGCAAAGACCTGCCCGCCAACAACGGCGATGAGCTGGTGGCCTACGCCCGCAAGAGTGCTGCTGAAGGCAAGCCGCTGACCTTTGCCAGCGTGGGGCCCGGCTCGCTGTACCACCTGCTGGGCGAACACATGGCCAAAGTGACGGGCCTGCCCATGACACATGTGGCTTACAAGGGCGGCGCGCCCGCCGTGCAAGACCTCATGGGGGGCCAGGTGGACATCTTCATGACGCCCTACGGCAAGGGCCAGGTGCAGTTGGTGGAGGACGGCAAGCTCAAGGCTCCGGCCGTGTTGTCGGCCGAGCGCCAGGCGCTGTTCAAGCAGGTGCCCACGCTCAACGAGAGCAAGGCGCTCAAGGGTTTTGTGTTCGACACCTGGGCCGGGTACTTTGTGCACAAGGACACGCCCGAGCCGGTGGTGTTGGCCCTGCACAAGGCGCTGAGCGAGGTGGCCAACGACGCGACCGTGCGCGGCGTGTTGGAGGCGCAGGCCATGACCGTGCCGCGCCCCCAGCCGCTGGCGGCGGTCGGCAAGCTGTATGCCGACAACACCGCCAAGTACCAGGCCATTGCCAAGTCCATGAACCTGCAGGCGCAATGAACGGACCACAAACCATGACGGAGAGTGCCTACCTCGGTCACGCGCTGGCCGACCGGGTGGGCGAGTTCATCCAGTTGCGCCGCGACATCCATGCCCACCCCGAACTGGCGTTCGAGGAGCACCGCACGTCGGCCCTGGTGGCGCACAAGCTGCGCGGGTGGGGGTATGCGGTCACCACCGGCCTGGGGCGCACTGGGGTGGTGGGCACGCTGCGCCGGGGGCACAGCCAGCGCGCGCTGGGCATACGCGCCGACATGGATGCCCTGCCCATCGCCGAGGCCAGCGGCCGTGCGTGGGCCAGCACCACCCCCGGCCTGATGCACGGCTGTGGCCACGACGGCCACACCGCCACCCTGCTGGCGGCGGCCCGTCTGGTGGCGGAAGACCTGGACTTTGACGGCGTGTTGCACCTCATCTTCCAGCCCGCCGAGGAGGGTGCCGGTGGTGCGGTACAGATGATGGCCGACGGCCTGTTCGAACGATTTCCCTGCGACGCCGTGTTCGCCCTGCACAACATGCCAGGCATCGACACCGGGCGGTTTGTGTTCAGACCCGGCGCGGCCATGGCGTCCAGCGACAACGTCAGCATCACCCTCACCGGGCGGGGCGGGCACGGAGCACTGCCCCACGAGGCACGCGACACGGTGGTGGCCGCTGCGTCCATCGTGATGGCCCTGCAGACCATCGTGGCCCGCAACGTGGACCCGCAGCAAGCGGCGGTGGTGACCGTGGGGGCGCTGCACGCCGGCCAGGCCAACAACGTGATCCCCGAGGAAGCCCGGCTGGAGCTGAGCGTGCGCGCGCTGGACAATGGCGTGCGCGCGCTGCTCAAGACCCGCATCCACGAACTGGTGCAACTGCAGGCAGCCAGTTACGGCGTGTCCGCCGCGATCGACTGGCGCGATGGCTACGCCGTGCTGGTCAATACGCCGAAAGAAACCGCTCTGGCCACCCAGGTGGCGCTGCGTCTCTTTGGACCAGAACAGGTCGAGCCGCATGGCCCGGCCTTCACCGCCAGTGAAGACTTCGCCTTCATGCTGCAACAGGTGCCGGGTTGTTATGTGTTTGTGGGCAATGGCGGGCCGGGCACGCCAGGTGCCTGCAATGTGCACAACCCGGGCTACGACTTCAACGACGACATCATCGCGCCCGGGGCCACGTTCTGGTGTGGCCTGGTGCAGGCGTTTCTGGGTCAGCCGGCGGCTTGATCCGGACGGGCCGCAGCGTCAGGCTGCGGCTTCGCCGCCCTGGTAACGTCGGCTCACCTCAGCCACCTCCACCGAATACGACGTGTACCACCGCTGCCGGCCGTGTTGCTGCGCCAGCAGGTGTTCGGGGTGGTTTTTCCAGGCGCGTATGGCCGCCTCGTCCGGCCAGTAGGACAAGGCCACCTCCTGCTGGCCCTCGGTCACGGCGTGGAAGCCCAGACAGCCGAACTCGCTCAAGGCCAGTTCGCGCATGCGCGCGGCCATCGCGCTGTAGTGGTCGTCCAGCTGGCGCACGGTGGCGCGAAAAATCACAACAAACATGGTTTTCTCGTCTGGGGGTGGATGGGGTTAGACACGCCACTCTAGACAAATACCCACGCAGACGGTGTTTGTCATCTGTACATCACACGAATTCCGTACAAAATAGAACGATCGTTCGTTTTATTTTGTTCCCACCTCCATGACCGCAACACCTTCCGCCCGAGTTGCCCCAGTGCGGCGCAGCACGCAAGCTGCGGCACACAAGGCCGCCCACAAGGGCCAGCAGACCAAAGCCGCCATCGTCGATGTGGCCTTGGGCATGGCCACCCATGTGGGTGTGGAGGGCTTGAGCATAGGCGCGCTGGCCGACGCCATGCACATGAGCAAGTCGGGTGTGTTTGCCCATTTCGGTTCGCGCGAGGAGCTGCAGATTTCGGTGGTGCGGGAGTACCACAACCGCTTCGAGGAAGAGGTGTTTTTGCCGGCCCTGAAAAAGCCGCGCGGCCTGCCGCGCCTGCGCGCGCTGTTCGACAACTGGATGCAGCGCACCTCGGTTGAAATCGACTCGGGCTGCATCTACATCAGCGGCGCGGTGGAATTTGACGACCGGCCCGGCCCGGTGCGCGACGCGCTGGTGGACACGGTGATGACCTGGCACGCTGCCATGAAGCGTGCCATTGCGCAGGCCAAGACCGAAGGCCATTTGAACGCCGCTGTGGACGAGGACCAGACCTTGTTCGAAATCCATGGCCTGATTTTGGCCCTGCACTACGAAGCGCGTTTCCTCAAGAGCCCCGAATCCATTGCCCGGGCCCACCGGGGCTTTGACCACATCCTGGCGCGCTGCGGCGCGCGCGACTGATTTTTTTTACTTCACCAACCCTGGGAGACACACCATGCCCGTTTACAACCCGCCTCTGCGCGACATGCAGTTCGTGATGCACGAAGTGCTCAACGTCTGCGACGATTTTCGCGCCATGCCGGTGCACGCCGATGTCGATGCCGACACCATCAACGCGGTGCTGGAAGAAGCCGGCAAGTTCGCCTCGCAGGTCGTGTTTCCGCTGAACATCGGCGGCGACACCGAGGGCTGCCAGCTCGACCAGGCCACCCACGAGGTGAAAACCCCGACCGGTTTCAAGGCCGCCTACAAGCAGTACGTGGAAGCCGGCTGGGCGGCGTTGAGCTGCGATCCGGCTTTTGGTGGCCAGGGCCTGCCGCTGGTGGTGAACCAGTGCCTGTACGAGATGCTCAACTCCGCCAACCAGGCCTGGACCATGTACCCCGGTCTGACCCACGGCGCTTACGCCTCGCTGCACACCCACGGCACCGACGAACAAAAGGCCACCTACCTGCACAAGATGAGCACCGGCGAGTGGACCGGCACCATGTGCCTGACCGAGCCCCACTGCGGCACCGACCTGGGCCTCATGCGCACCAAGGCCGAACCCCAGGCCGACGGCACCTACAAGATCACCGGCAACAAGATTTTCATCAGCGCCGGTGAACACGACATGGCCGAGAACATCGTCCACCTGGTGTTGGCCCGCCTGCCCGACGCGCCGCCCGGCATCAAAGGTGTGAGCCTGTTCATCGTGCCCAAGTACCACGTCAACAAAGACGGCTCGCTGGGCGCACGCAATGGCATCTTCTGCTCTGGGCTGGAGCACAAGATGGGCATCCACGGCAATGCCACCGCGCAGATCGTGCTGGACGGTGCCATCGGCACCATGGTGGGCCAGCCCAACAAGGGCATGCAGGGCATGTTCGTGATGATGAACGCAGCCCGTCTGGGCGTGGGCAACCAGTCGCTGGGCCTGACCGAAGTGGCCTACCAGAACGCACTGGCCTACGCCAAGGACCGCATCCAGATGCGCAGCCTGAGTGGTGCCAAGAGCAAAAACCAGCCGGCCGACCCGATCATCGTGCACCCCGATGTGCGCAAGATGTTGCTCACCGCCAAGGCCTATGCCGAAGGTGGTCGCGCGCTGGCGGTGTTCTGCTCGGTGCTGCTCGAAAAAGTGCACCACCACCCCGACGAAAAGGTGCGCAAGGACAGCGATGACATGCTGTCGCTGCTCACGCCCATCGTGAAGGCCTTCCTGACCGACAACGCCTGGACCGCCACCACCCTGTGCCAGCAGGTGTTTGGTGGCCACGGCTACATCAAGGAATGGGGCATGGAGCAGTACGTGCGCGATGCCCGCATCAACATGATTTACGAAGGCACCAACACCATCCAGAGCCTGGATTTGCTGGGCCGCAAGGTGCTGGGCAACAACGGTGCCACGCTCAAGAAGTTTGGCAAGCTGGTGACCGCGCTGGTGATGGAAGAGGGCGTCAACGAGAAGATGGCCGAGTTCATCAACCCGCTGGCGGTGCTGGGTGAGCAGATCAACAAGTTCACCATGGAGCTTGGCTTCAAAGGCCTGCAGAACCCCGACGAGGTGGGCGCTGCCGCGGTGGACTACCTGCGTGTGGCCGGCCACCTGGTGTTTGGTTACTTCTGGGCCCGCATGGCTCAGACGGCGCTGCGCGAGATCGCCAACGGCAACACCGACCCCTTCTACGCCGCCAAGCTGCAGACCGCGCGCTTCTATTTCGCCAAGCTGTTCCCCGAGACCGCTACGTTGATGCGCACTGCGCGCGCTGGCAGCAAGGTTTTGATGGACACCGAACTGGCCCTGGCCTGACCGCGACCCCTTTCCACCACACACCCTTGGAGACACCCATGAAGCACACGCTCGCAGCCACCGCACTGGTCCTCTTGTCTGGCACGGCCCTCGCGCAGGCGACGCCGGTGGGCCAATGGCACACCATCGATGACAAGACGAACGAGATCAAGAGCCTGATCGTGATTTCGGAGTCGGGTGGTGTGCTCACTGGTCGCATTGACAAGCTCTTGCGCAAGGGCGCCGACCAGGACGCCAAGTGCACCGAGTGCACCGACGACCGCAAGGACAAGCCCATGCTGGGCCTGGAGATCATCCGGGGCGCCAAGAAGGCCGACGGCAAGGACGTGTGGGAGGACGGCAAGATCCTCGACCCCGAGAACGGCAAGAACTACACCCTGCGCCTGACGCCCATCGAAGGCGGCAAAAAGCTGGAGGTGCGTGGTTCCGTGTTCGGCATTGGCCGCACCCAGACCTGGGTACGCGTGCAGTAAGCCTCAACCGAAAGTCATTTCATGTCCCGATTCAATGTCCGCAAAGTCGCCGTGCTCGGCGCCGGCGTGATGGGCGCGCAGATTGCCGCCCACCTGGTCAACGTCAAAGTGCCGGTGGTGCTGTTCGACCTGCCCGCCAAGGAAGGCCCGGCCAATGGCATCGCGCTGCGCGCCATCGACAACCTCAAGAAGCTCAAGCCCGCGCCCCTGGGCGACGCGCGTGACGCCGACCTCATCCAGCCCGCCAACTACGGCGAGCACATGGACCTGCTGCGCGAATGCGACCTCGTCATCGAGGCCATCGCCGAGCGCATGGACTGGAAGGTGGACCTGTACCAGAAGATCGCGCCCTTTCTGGCGGAGGGCGCCATCGTGGCCTCCAACACCTCGGGCCTGTCGATCACCCAGCTGAGCGAGGCCCTGCCCGAGTCCATCAAGCCGCGCTTCTGCGGCATCCACTTCTTCAACCCGCCGCGCTACATGACGCTGGTGGAGCTGATCGCCACACCGGGCACGCAGCCCATCATCCTCGATCAGCTCGAAGCCTTTGCCACCAGCACCCTGGGCAAAGGTGTGGTGCGCGCCAAGGACACGCCCAACTTCATCGCCAACCGCATCGGTATCGCCGGCATGTTGTCCACGATGAAAGAAGTCGAGCGTTTCCGCCTCACCTACGACGTGGTGGACGACCTGACCGGTAAGAAGTTGGGCCGCGCCAGCAGTGGCACCTTCCGCACCGCCGACGTGGTGGGCCTGGACACCATGGCCCACGTGGTCAAGACGCTGCAGGACAACCTGAGCCTGGACACCGATCCGTTCTACGGCAGCTTCGGCACGCCCGAGGTGCTCAAGACCCTCATCGAGATGGGCCACCTGGGCCAGAAGGCCAAGGCCGGCTTTTACAAGAAGGTGGGCCGCGACGTGCTGCGCTTCGACCTGGCGAGCAAGGACTACGTGCCCGCTGGCGAAAAGTCGGACGAGGTGTATGCGCGCATGCTCAAACGGCCCGCCGCCGAGCGCCTCAAGCTGCTGCGCAACGCCGAAGGGCCGCAGGGTCAGTTTTTGTGGGCCATCTTGCGCAACAGCTTCCACTACGCCGCCGTGCACCTGGCTTCGATTGCTGAAACCGCGCGCGACGTGGACCAGGCCATGCGCTGGGGCTTTGGCATGAAGCAGGGCCCGTTTGAGCTGTGGCAGGAAGCCGGCTGGCTTGAAGTGGCGACGATGGTGCAAGAGGACATAGCCGCCGGCAAGGCACTCTGCAATGCGCCGTTGCCCGAATGGGTGTTCAAAGGCCCCGTGGCCGAGGCCGGTGGTGTGCACACCGCGCAGGGGTCGTGGAACCCCAGCAAAGGCGTGTTCGAAGCCCGCCGCAGCCTGCCGGTGTACCAGCGCCAGCACTTCCCCGAACTGCTGCTGGGCGAGGGCGGGCCGAAGTTCGAAACCGCTGGCACCACCATCGACGAAAACGACAGCCAGCGCACCTGGACGCTGGATGGCGATGTGCTGGTCTTCAGCATCAAGACCAAGATGCACGCCATCAGCCCCGAGGTGTGTGAAGGCCTGATGGCTGCCGTCGAGCTGGCCGAGAAGGACTACCAGGGCCTGGTCATCTGGTCGGGCGACGAGCCCTTCAGCGCTGGCGCCGACCTGCAGGCCATGCTGCCGGCCTTCATGGCCGTGGGCGTGAGTGCCATCGAAGACGCCGAAGGTTTCATGCAGCAGACCATGCTGCGCCTGCGTTATGCCTCGGTGCCGGTGGTCAGCGCGGTGCGCGGCCTGGCCCTGGGCGGCGGCTGCGAACTGGCGGTGCACAGCGCCCGCCGCGTGGTGCACATGGAAAGTTACATTGGCCTGGTCGAAGTGGGCGTGGGCCTGGTGCCCGGCGCCGGTGGCCTGACCTACATCGCACGCCGCGCGGCGGAGAACGCCGAGGCTTCGACGGGCAAGGACTTGTTGCCTTTCCTCACCGAAGGCTTCACCGCCGCTGCCATGGCCAAGGTGGGCACCAGCGCGCTGGAGTCGCGCAAGCTGGGCTATGTGTTGCATTCCGACGTGATCGTGCCGCACAAGGACGAACTGCTGTTCGTGGCCATCAACGAGGCCCGTTCGCTGTTCCAAGGCGGCTACCGCGCACCACACAAGCGCCTGTTCCCGGTGGCCGGTCGCTCGGGCAAGGCCACCATCCTGGGCAGCCTGGTCAACATGCGTGACGGTGGCTTCATCAGCCAGCACGACTTCCACATCGCCTCGCTGATCGCCAACGTGGTCACCGGCGGTGACGTGGAGCCAGGCACCCTGGTCAGCGAGGACTACCTCATGACCCTTGAGCGCCAGGCCTTCTGCGCGCTGATCGTGCACCCGAAAACGCAGGAGCGCATCCTCGGGATGCTCAACACCGGCAAGCCCGTGCGCAACTGAGGACACCCCATGAAACAAGTTCAAGACGCCTACATCGTTGCCGCCACCCGCACGCCCATTGGGCGTTCGCACAAGGGCGCCTTCAAGCACCTGCGGCCTGACGACCTGCTGGCCCACGCCCTGAGAGCCGCCGTGGCCCAAGTGCCCACGCTGGACCCCAAGGCCATCGAAGACGTGATCGCTGGCTGCGCCATTCCCGAGGCCCAGCAGGGCCTGAACGTGGCGCGCATCGGCGCCATTCTGGCCGGCCTGCCCAACAGCGTGGGTGGCATCACCGTCAACCGCTTCTGCGCCTCGGGCCTGTCGGCCGTGGCCATGGCGGCCGACCGCATCCGCGTGGGCGAGGCCGATGTGATGATCGCGGCCGGCGTGGAAAGCATGAGCATGGTGCCCATGATGGGCAACGCGCCCAGCCTCTCGCCCGCCATCTTCGCCAACACCGACGACGTGGAGAACTACGGCATCGCCTACGGCATGGGCCTCACCGCCGAGAAGGTGGCGCAGCAGTGGAAGGTCTCGCGCGACGCACAGGACGCCTTTGCGCTGCAGTCGCACCAGCGTGCCGTGATCGCCATGAAAAACGGCGAGTTCAGCGACGAGATCACGCCCGTGGAAGTGACCGAGCGCAGCGTGGACCTGACCAGTGCCGAGGTGTCTACCCGCACCCGCACGATCAGCCTGGACGAAGGTGCGCGTCCCGACACCACGCTCGAAGGCCTGGCCAAGCTGCGCACGGTGTTCGCCGCGCGCGGCTCGGTGACGGCGGGCAACAGCTCGCAAACCAGCGATGGCGCGGGCGCGCTGATCCTGGTGAGCGAGGCCGCGCTCAAGCGTTACAACCTCACGCCGCTGGCGCGTTTTGTGAGCTACGCCTCGCGTGGTGTGCCGCCGCACATCATGGGCATCGGGCCCATCGAGGCGATCCCTGCCGCATTGAAGTACGCCGGCCTGAGCCAGAACGACATCGACTGGTACGAGCTGAACGAAGCTTTTGCTGCGCAGTCGCTGGCGGTGCTGAACACCCTGGGCCTGGACCCGGCCAAGGTCAACCCCATGGGCGGCGCCATCGCGCTGGGCCACCCGCTGGGCGCCACCGGCGCCATCCGCTCGGCCACCGTGGTGCACGCGCTGCGCCGCCACAACAAGAAGTACGGCATGGTCACCATGTGTGTGGGCATGGGGCAGGGCGCCGCTGGCATTTTCGAGCGGATGTGAGGTCATGACCGACACGTTGCAGCACGAGGGCGTGGCGCTCGCGCTGCGCGTGTTTGAATCCACTGGCCCCGCGCGGGCCAGCGTGGTGATTGGCGGCGCCATGGGGGTGCGGCAGGACTTCTACACCGACTTTGCGCAATGGTTGGCGGGCCAGGGCTTGCGCGTCACCACCTTTGACTACCGGGGCTCAGGCGCGTCTGCGCCGGTCTCATTGAAAGGCTACCAGGCCGATTTGTTCGACTGGGCACGCGACTACGAGGCCGTGGTGGCCCACGCCAAGGCCGCCTTGCCCGAGGCACCGCTGTACCTGTTGGGCCACAGCCTGGGGGCACAGTTGCCGGGCCTGTTCCAGCGGCCCGAGCGGGTGGCCGGCCTGCTCAGCGTGGCGGCCGGCAGCGGCTACTGGCGTGAGAACGCGCCACAACTCAAACGCACCGTTTTGTATTTTTGGCATGTGGCGGTGCCGCTGGCCACCCGGCTGTGGGGCTACTTTCCGGGCCGGCGCCTGCGCAAGGTGGGCGACCTGCCCGCAGGCGTGGTGCTGCAGTGGCGCAAGTGGTGCCTGCACCCGCGCTACAGCGTGGGGGCCGAGGGACAGGCGGTGGGCGCCAGCTACGGTCGGGTGCGTTTTCCGGTGCTGGCCTGGTCGATGACGGACGACGAGCTGATGACACTGCGCGGCACACACAGCCTGGTCGGCTTGTACGCCAACGCGCCACAGCACATCGAGGCCATATCGCCGCAGCAGGTGGCGGCACGGCGCATCGGACACTTTGGTTTCTTTCGCGACCATTTCCAGGCCACCCTGTGGCCCCGCGCCGCGCAGACCTTCATGACCTGGCCGGTCATGGCCGAAGGTGATGTCACGCCGCAGACTGCGTGAAGCGCCGGGTGACGACACACTGTGCGGCATGAGCACACACCTTTTTGACGACGCCATTGCGCTGCAAAGCGACAGCCCCGGCCACTTTGTGGGCCACACCCACAAGGCCTACTGGAACATGGTCGGACCGTTTGGTGGCATCACCGCTGCCACCATCGTCCAGGCGATCATGGACCACCCCCAACGCCTGGGCGAACCGCTGTCGCTGACGGTGAACTACGCCGGTGCCCTCACCGAAGGCCCGTTTGAGCTGCAGGTGACGCCAGTGCGCACCAACCGCTCCACCCAACACTGGACGGTGACGCTGCTGCAGAACGATCCGGCGGGTTTGCCCGTGGTGGCCACGACGGCCACGGCGGTGACGGCCGCGCGGCGCGAGACCTGGAGCCAAAGCGACACGCCCCTGCCCACCGTGCCCGCCCCCGAGGTGCTGGAGCGGCGCATGATGTTCGAAGGTGTGGCATGGCTGGCGCGCTACGACATGCGGCCCATCACGGGCCCCGTGCCCCACACCTGGGATGGTGGTGGCGACACCAGCCTGACGCGCTTGTGGATGCGCGATGAGCCGCCACGCCCGCTGGACTTTGCCGCGCTGGCGTCGATGTGCGATGTGTTTTTTCCGCGTGTGTGGTTGCGCCGTGCCACCCAGGTGCCGGCCGGCACGGTGTCCATCACCGTGTACTTCCACGCCGGCAGCGCGGCCCTGGCCGCCACCGGCAGTGGCTACCTGCTGGGCCAGGCGCAGGCGCAGGAGTTTCGCAACGGCTTTTTTGACCAGACCGCCCAGGTCTGGAACCAGGCGGGCGTGATGCTGGCCACCTCGCACCAGGTGGTGTACTTCAAAGAGTGATGGCCCCCCACGCTCCGCCGCTGCGCGGGGCGCTGCCCCCCGAGGGGGTGCGTTGTCAGCTTGGGGCGGCCCGGCGCTGAAAACCCGGTCAAGGTCGGCCCAGGAAAAAGTACACGCCGGTGAAGCCCTTGGGCGCGTGCACCAGCGCCAGGTAGACCGGCCCCACACCGGTGTCGGCACCCAGGAACACACTGCTGCCCAGGCGCAGGTCGCGCAGGCGGGGCGTGTCGTTGCGCGTCCAGGCGTTGCCCAGCTCCAGCGTGGCGCCCGCGAACAGCGCCCGCGCGATGCCGGGGTTGAGGTCCAAGCGGCGGTAGTGGGTCAGGCGCAGCAGCGCCAGGTCGTTGCCGATGATCTGGCCCACGCGGTAGCCCGAGAGCTGGTGGAAACCACCCAACGAGTACTCGTCGATGGCGCCCAGCGGCAGCGAGCTCGAACGCGCCAGACGCAGGTGCAGGTTGAGGGTGTCGCGCCCGGCGCTCAGGGCGTAGGTGCCGCTGAGTTCCTGGCGGTGAAAACCCTGCCGCAGCCCCAGCAGGTCGCGCCGGCCGGTGATGGCTTCGGCGCGCAAGCGGTAGCCCGACAGCGGGAAGTTGGCGTGGTCGAGCTGGTCGGACACCAGCGCCAGCCGCAGGCCTTGTTCGTTCCAGCCCACCCGCTCCAGGTCGCGCCCGGTGTAGCCGGCGATGATGTCCGGGATGGTGACCCGGCGGGCGCCGAACCAGCCGAGGCGGGCATCGCCGAAAGCGCCGTCCCGGCCCAGGGTGGTGCCCAGGTCCAGCCCGATGCGGGTTTCGCGGCGGCGGTAGACGGCCGTGGCCTGGTTGTCCTCGCCATAGGTGTCAAAGCGCCTCATCCAGTGGTCGAGGTAGGTGGAGACGAAGTAGCCGGCGCTGCGGTCCAGAGGCTGGAAGAACTCGGAATACAGCCCACTTTTTTCGCCCAGCTGGATGCGGTTGCGCCATTCGGCACCTTGGTCATTGACCCAGTGGCGGTTGTGGCTCAGGCGCAGGTTGAATTCACCCGAGCCCCGGAAGTCGGTCCGCAGGTCCAGGCCCAGGCGGAAGTGGTTTTGCCCCCAGTCTTTTTCAGCCAGTTGGTAAATCAGGCCCTCGCCGCCGGCCTCGGTGGCCAGGCGGTAGTCAGCGCGCATGTAGTCGCCGCTGGCCGCCAGGCGCTGCAGGTCTTGTTCGGCGCGTGCAGAGTCCATGGTTTGGCCGGGCTGGACTTCGATCTGGGTCCGCAGGCGCGCCAGCCGTTCAGGGGGAACGCCCTCGATGGCGACAAATGCCAGTTGCGCCGGCAGTGCCTCGGCGCGCGCAGCTTGCTGGCGGCGTACACGCCACGCTTGGTACTGCGCCGGTTCAACGGCAAAACGTGCCAGCGCTGGGGCGGCTTGGCGCGCGGCGTCCAGGCCCAGCGCCACCAGGTCGCTGGCCTTGTCGAAATCGCCCGAGGTCAGGCGCCCCAGCGCAGGGGTCACCAGCAGATCGTGTGGCGTGAGGCTGGCCAGACTGCGCTGCACGTTCTGCTCGGTCAGGATGTTGATCATCTGCGCGGTCAGGCCGATCACGCTGCCCAGGGTGTCCCGCCCCGCCAAGGGGGTGCCAATGTTGACGGCGATCACCACATCGGCGCCCAGGGCGCGCGCCACGTCGACCGGCAGGTTGTTGACCAGGCCACCGTCGCCCAGCAGGCGGCCGTCCAGTTCCAGCGGCGCAAACACGCCGGGCACCGACATGCTGGCACGCATGGCCGCGGCCAGGTCACCCTGGCCCAGCACCACAGCCTGCCCACTTTCCATGTCGGTGGCCACGGCGCGAAACGGCGTGGGCAGGGCATCGAAATGGGGCAGGGCACGTGTGCCCAGGGTGTAGCGGCGAAGGAGCATTTCCAGCGAGCGGCTGGACACCGCGCCGGTGGGCAGGCGGAATTCACCGTCCTTGAAACCCAGTTGCAACACGGGCGAAAACTCGAAGTCCTCTTCCTTGCGGCGCTGCGACAGCAACTGGCGCGGCTCGCGGGTGTTGAAGAGCGCGTTCCACTCCACCGCCAGCAGCTCGCGCTCCAGCTCGTCCGCGCTCAGGCCGGTGGCGTACAGGCCGCCGATGATGGCGCCCATGGAGGTGCCCACCACCAGGTCCACCGGCACCCGAGCGGCTTCCAGTGCCTTGAGCACGCCCACGTGGGCAAAACCCCGTGCACCACCGCCCGAGAGCACCAGCGCCACGCGTGGGGGGCGGTCGGCGGTGGTCGTGGCTGAACTGGGCTGCGCCCATGCCGGCGCCAGTGCGAACCAGGCGCTCAGCCAGGCCAGCGGCCACAGCAGAAAGAAGGGCAGGCGGTGAACAGTGGGCATGGCCAGAGTTTAGGTTGGGGCGGGTGGGGCGCGTGTTGGCACCGCCGCTACCCAACCGACCCTGCCCGGGTGAAAGCGTCGGTCAACGGGCCAAAAGCCGCAGATGGCCCGCTGTCACGGGTCTTTTTTTGCCCATGTGGCGGGGGGCGGGGCGCGATAATCGGGCACGTCCTGCCTTGTTGTTGTCCCTCCCAGCCCGCACCCATGATCGATACCGACCCTGTTGACGCACCGTCGCTGTCCGATCGGACCACGTTGGAGCGCATCCGCATTTTTTTTGGCCATGCCGCAGGGAACATGTTCAGCATCGTCGTGGCCGGGGTGCTGATCGCGGTGGTGTTGCGTTTGGCCGGGGTGGCTGACGCCCTGTTGATGTGGTGGTTTGGTGGCCTGGTCCTGGCCTCGGTGGCGGTGATTTTTTATGAAGCCTGGGTGCAGGGCCAGACCCTGCAGACGGTGGCCACCGCGCGTCGCCTGTTGCGCTGGCGCATGGTGCTGGGGGCCGTGGTGGCGCTGCAGTGTGGGACGGCGGTGTTCATGCTGCCGTCAGGGGCACAGCACACCGAGGCGGCCTTCCTGTTTCTGATCGTCTCGACGGTGGTGACCATAGGAGCGCTGAGCTACGCTGTGGTGCCGGCCTACTACACCATGCTGGGCCTGATCGGCATGCTGCCCATGGTGCTGTACAACGCCCACGCCTTTGTGCGCAGCGGGGACAATTTCCACCTGATGTTGATGGTCATGGCCGTGGCCTGGCTGGTGGTGGTGCTGATCAAGGCGCGCCGTGTGTCGCTCACCGCCATCGAGGCGATTGCGCTCAACGAGCGGCTCAAGGACGCGGTGGAGGAGCAGCGCCGCACCAAGGAGTACATGAGCCACATGGCCATGCACGACGAACTCACCGGCTTGGCCAACCGGCGTTATTTTGAACAGGTGTTTGTCCGCACCCGCAGCCTGGCCGAGCGCGAGGGCAGCCGTTTTGGCGTCATGTCCATCGATCTCAACGATTTCAAACCCGTCAACGACCGCCACGGCCACGCCGTGGGCGACGTGCTCTTGCAGACCGTGGCCAGCCGCCTGCAAAAAGCCATCCGCGCGAGCGACTTTTGTGCCCGGGTGGGTGGCGACGAGTTCGCGCTCATCATCGACAAGGTGAATGCCGACACCGATCTGGACGGCATGGCCACCAAGTTGCGGGGTGTGCTGGGCAAGCCCTTCCTGCCGTTGGGCATTTCAGTGGCCACCGGGGCCAGCGTGGGCTGGGCGCTGTTCCCGTCCGATGGGAACGAGATGGCCCCCCTGCTGGCGGTGGCCGACAAGCGCATGTACGCCGAAAAGCTGGCCCTGAGGCGCGCGGCCCGCGCGCGGGCGCGGGTCTGACAGGCGATGCTGGGGGCAAATCTGGGGTTGTTGCCAAACTTAATAGGAACGATTATCATTCGCTAACTTCTTCGGAGCCGCGTGATGATCGTCTGTGTGTGCCATCGGGTCAGTGACCGAACCATTGAGCGTTGTGCCCGCGCGGGCCAAGCGTTTGAAGACATCCAGATCGACCTGGGTGTGGCCACCCAATGTGGCAAATGCGAATGCAGCGCCCGCAACATCTGGTCGGAATGCCGGTCGGTGGCCCCGGTGGCCCATTTGCGCAACGAGTCGGCACCGCAACTGGCCGTCAACCTGGGCTGACGGCCCTTTGCTTTGTCACCCCGCGCGGGCCAGCCGATGGCACGCCTGGCCGGTGCGCGCGCAGGCGTGATCCTCGTCGAGCCAGTGGTGGGCGTGGCCCTCGCAGGCGGTGCGGCACAGAACCTCGTCGGCTGCCGATGGCGCCGGTGACTGGGTGGTGGGTGCTGAGTTCACGCGTCTGAGCGGCCGTTTTGCCACGGCCAAACCACCCGCACCCATGCCCCAGCACAAGGCGGTGCGGGTGATCAACAAGTCCGCCCGCAAGCGCAGCACCTCAGATTCCAAGGCCCGCAGCGCCTTGGCGTGGGCCAGGTGTTGTGAGCTCACGTCGTTTTGCAGGCGCCCCCACATGCGCAGCAGGACGTGGTATTCGGCGCTGGTCCCGTGTTCCATGCCATGTCCTGTCATTGCAGCCGGGTGCTGCTGGTCGCCCATGACGGGGTGGGATCGGTGATCGACTGGGCGAACACCGCCCAATGGGCGCGCATGCGTTCGACCACGGTTTTGAAGTTGCTGGACAGGGCGGGGTGCCTGGCCAGGCAACACAGGTTGGCGCCAATTTTCTGGGCCATCAGGCCCCGTTGGTGGCTGCACGCGCTTTGGGCGTAGCCGGTCATCAAGGCCAGGGTGCCGGCGAGCAGGGCTTCGACGCTGGGCATCTCGTATTCACCGTCGGCGTGGGTGTGCATGGGCAACTCCTCTGGATGAGGCCGGGCGGCGGCTGGCCTGGCCATGGCCTGCAGTATATGCGAACGATTCTCATTTGCAAGGTTTTGACCGCACGTCCTTTGGGCAACGGCCTACACTGCCGGCTTTCCCAACCCAGATCATCAGGAGCCCGTCATGAAAGGCGATCCCCAAGTCATTGCGCACCTGCAAGCGCAGCTCAAAAACGAACTCACCGCCATCAACCAGTACTTTGTGCACTACCGCATGCTCAAACACTGGGGCTTCGACAAGCTGGCCAAGAAGGAATACGAAGAATCCATTGGCGAGATGAAACACGCCGACAAGCTGATGGACCGCATCTTCATGCTCGACGGCCTGCCCAACCTGCAGGACCTGGGCAAGTTGAACATCGGTGAGGACGTGCCGGAGATCCTGGCCGCCGACCTGGCGCTGGAGCAGGGCGCCCAGGCCACCATCAAGGCCGGCATCGCACATTGCGAATCGGTGCGCGATTATGTTTCTCGCGATCTGCTACAGGAAATCCTCGATGACACCGAGGAGCACGTGGATTTCCTCGAAACCCAGATCGACCTGCTGGGCAAGGTGGGCACGCAGAACTACCTGCAAAGCATCATGGGCGACATCGAATAAGCTCCGGGGGGCCTGGGTGCCCGGTTGGCCGCAAGGCTGAAAATACTGTATAAACAAAAGGGGTATCCACTTAGCTCCAGTCAGTGCAAAATAACTGGATGGATATCCATACTTTAGCGCCAGCACCCGGAAAAGACTA
>NZ_JBHTBZ010000010.1:0-155860 GCF_042665235.1 Hydrogenophaga defluvii
CCAACGGGCAAGCCCGCCTGACCGAGGACGGCCGTTATGGCGTGAAGATGCTGCACGTGCAGTTCGACGCCGGTGTGTCGCAGCCTTTTGTGGAACTCAGCAGCCGCGTGAGCACCCGCAACCGCGCCACCGACTGGTCGCACAAAACCACCGTTGCCGCCGCCGCCAGCGAAGATGCGGCCTCGCTGCGCTTCTGGACCCAGCCCACCCGCCTGCTGCCCACCGACGGCATCGTGCGCGAGACCGCGCGCAAGGCCACCCAGGGTGCGCGCACCGACGTGCAAAAAGCCCAGGCCATCTACGACTGGGTGGTGGCCAACACCTACCGCGAACCCAAGGTGCGAGGCTGTGGCGAAGGCGACATCAAGACCATGCTGGAAACCGGCAACCTGGGTGGCAAGTGCGCCGACCTCAATGCCATTTTCGTGGGCCTGTGCCGTGCGGCCGGTCTGCCGGCGCGCGATGTGTACGGCATCCGTCTGGCACCCTCGGCCTTTGGCTACAAGGAACTCAGCGGCAACCCGAGCAGCCTCAAGGGCGCGCAGCACTGCCGTGCCGAGGTGCACCTGGCCGGTCACGGCTGGGTGGCCATGGACCCGGCTGACGTGGCCAAGGTCATGCGCCTGGAAACGCCGGAATGGGTCAAGACCACCCAGCACCCGGTGGTGGCCCCGGTGAACCAGCGCCTGTTTGGTGGCTGGGAGGGCAACTGGCTGGCCTGGAACATGGGCCACGACCTGAAGCTGCCCGGCTCGGCAGGCCCGGAGCTGGGCTTCTTGATGTACCCCATGGCCGAAACCGGTGGCGAGCGCGTGGACCCCTACGCGCCCGACGATTTCAAGTACCAGATCACGGCCACCGAGATCAAGGCCTGACAGGCTGAGCGTCTTTTGCACCGGCCCAGGCGCTCAAGGGCAGCAAGCGGCGCTGGCTTGTGAAGTGCCGCGCCTCGCCCGTGAAGGGGTCGTCAAACGCCAGCGCCTGGGCCAGCAACTGCAGCGGGTGTTCGGTGTCGTCCGCCAGGTCGGCCGGCAACACGCGAGGATAGAAGCGGTCGCCCAGCAGCGGCAGGCCCAGCGCGTTCATGTGGGCACGGAGTTGGTGGCGTTTGCCCGTCACCGGCGTCAACCGGTAGCGGGCCAGCCCGGCAACGTGTTCCACCATTTCGATGCGGGTTTCGCTGTTGGGCTCGCCGGCCACTTCCTGCATGGTGAAGAAGCCCTCCACCGGCGCCAGGCGGCTGCGCTGCACATGGGGCAGGGGCAGGTCGGCGCGCCACGGGGCCAGGGCTTCGTAGACCTTGTGCACCGCGCGCTCGCGGAAGAGGTTTTGGTAGGCCGCACGGGTGTGGGCCTGCACCGCGAACACCACCAGGCCAGCGGTTTCGCGGTCGATGCGGTGCAGGGGGCTGAGCTCCGGCAGGCCCAGGCGCTCGCGCAGGCGCACCAGCAGGCTGTTGCGCACGTAGCGACCGCCGGGCACCACGGGCATGTGGTGGGGCTTGTCGGCCACCACCAGCCAGTTGTCCTGAAACAGCAAGCTTTCGCTGTCGTGCAACGGCGGCTCGGCGTCCACATGTCGGTAGTACCAGATGCGGGTGTTGCGCAGAAACGGCGTGTTGGGAGCCAGGGCCTGGCCGCTTTCGTCCAGCACCTCGCCCGCGGCCATGCGCGCGGCCCAGCCCGCGCGGTCCAGCGCCGGCAGCCGCCACGCCAGGTAGTCCACCACACCGGGCCAGGGGCCAGCGCCTGGCAAGGCGACGGCGCTCGCATCCAGGCCACCTCGGGCGGGTATGTGGGCGGGGCGGGGGGCGCGGGTCATGGTGTGGGGCGGGTGGGGCGCAGGGGTGGAGGCGGTATTGTCACCATGGTGTTGTCGGCGCCAATTTGATACAGTTTCACAATCCGTCCGCTGGGCGCGGCGCAGTGAAAAAAATGAAAAAAACGAAACTGGGACTGTGGTGTGTGCTGGGGGTGTGGCTGACGCTGATGGCCGGGCCACTGTGGGCGCAGCGGGTGGTCTTCATCAATCCGGGCAAAAAGGACGAGGCCTATTGGGCCGCCGCGGCGCAGTCCATGCAGGCGGCGGCGCGCAGTCTGGGTCAGTCGCTGGAGGTGTTCTACGCCGAGCGTGAGCATCTGCGCGCGTTGACTTTCGCGCGCGAACTGGTGGCCCGTGCGCCGAGCGAGCGCCCGGACTACGCGGTGTTTTCCAACGACTACGGCACCGGCGCCGAATTGCTGCGCATATTCGAAGGCAGCGGCATCCGTTGTTTCCTCGCCTTCAGCAAGCCTCCACCCGACGGCCCGAGCGGCGCCGGCCGGCCACGTGAACACTTCAAGCACTGGGTGGGTTCGCTGGAACCCCGGGCCGAGGATGCGGGTTACCTCACGGCCCGCGCCTTGATCGAGAAAGGGCGTGCGGCCCGCGCGCAGGCGCCCGATGGCAAATTGCACCTGCTGGCCATCGCGGGCGACCGCAGCACCACTGCCTCGGTGCTGCGCAACGAAGGCATGCGCCGCGCCGTGCGCGAGGCCGGCGACGTGCTGCTGGTGCAGGAGGTGTACGCCGACTGGTCGCGCGAAAAAGCCACTGAGCAGGCGACCTGGTTGTGGCAACGCCACCCCCATGCCAAGCTGGTGTGGGCTGGCAACGATTTGATGGCTTTTGGCGCCATGGCGGCCTGGGAGCAACGGGGTGGCACGCCGGGCAAAACCGCTTGGTTCAGTGGCATCAACACCTCCAGCGAAGCCATGGCGGCGCTCAAATCGGGGCGGCTGGCGGCACTGGCCGGCGGCCATTTCATCACCGGCGCCTGGGCGCTGGTCATGATCCATGACCACCACCATGGCCACGATTTCGCCGACGAAGGGCTGGCGCTGGAGCGTTCCATGTTCACGCTGTTCAATGAGCGCACGGCGGATGTTTTTCTGGCGCGCTTCGGTCCGAGCGCCGAGCCAGTGGACTACCGGCGTTACAGCAAGGTGCTCAACCCGCAGGTGCGGCGCTACGAATTTGGCTTCGCGCAGTTGCTGCGCTGAACCATGACCGACTCGCCGCTGTTCCGCCCCATTGCGGCCCGCCTGATCCGCCGCACCATCGTGTTGTCGGCGCTGTGTGTGGCCGTGGTGTTGGCCTTGCAGACCTGGTTGTTGTGGCAACAACACCGGCAGCGTCTGGTGGAGGTGGTGGAAACCGTGGGCAGCACGCATGTGCCTTTGTTGGGGGTGGCCTTGTGGGACATCGAGCCGCAGGCCGTGCAACTGCAGGTGCGCGCCATCGCCAGCTGGCCCGAGGTGGGCCATGTGCGGGTGCGTGCTGCCACGGGCCAGGTGTTCGTAGGGGGTGACGCGTCACTGGCGGGAGCGCCCCATTCGCACGTGGTCGAGATCAGCGCGCCGCGCGGTGGCCCCCCCGTGGGACAACTGGAACTGGTGGCCGATCCGGCCCATTTGCGCTCGGTGGTGGGTCGCAACGCGCTGCAGATGTTGATGGGCTACGGCGTGCTGGTGACCGCCTTGTGTGTGCTGATCGCGGTGATGTTGCGCCGCGAGTTGCAAACACCGCTGGAAAGCATGGCGCGTTTTGCAGCCGAACTCACCCCGGAGCAATTGACGAAACCCTTGCAGATCGAGCGGCCCACGCGCCAGGGGCGGGTCGACGAAATCGACGTGCTGGCCGATGGCATCAGCAAATTGCAGGCCGGTTTGCGGGGCCACATCGCCAACCTGGACGACCTGGTGGCCGAGCGCACCGAGAAGCTGGAACTGCTGGTGGAGGAGATCCACCGCCTGTCCATGACCGACGCGCTGACGGGTGCCTACAACCGCCGCACCATAGACGACCGCCTGCCGTCCGAGGTGGAGCGTTCGCACCGCTATGGGCGTGACCTGTCGGTGCTGTTCCTGGACCTGGACCACTTCAAACAGATCAACGACAGCCACGGCCACCCGGTGGGCGACGTGGTGCTGCGCCACATGGCCAACTGCGTGCGCGAGCGGTTGCGCAGCGGGGTGGACTGGATAGCGCGTTACGGCGGCGAGGAGTTTCTGGTGGTCTTGCCCGAGACGCCGCTGGACTCGGCGGTGGCCACAGCGGAACGCTTGCGCGAGCGCATCGCGGCCGAGCTGATCGTGTTGGACGGCGGCTTGAACCTGAGCATCACGGCCAGCTTTGGCGTGACCGCTTGCCGCGAAGGCGACGACAGCAGCACCTTGCTGGCGCGCGCCGACGCCTTGCTCTATGAGGCCAAGCTGGCGGGGCGCAACCGCGTGGCGTCCAGCACCTGAAGCCGCCTCAGCGGCGTTTGAAAACCAGATCCCACACGCCGTGGCCCAGCTTGAGGCCACGGTTCTCGAACTTGGTCAGCGGCCGGTAGGCGGGCTTGGGTGCGTAGTCGGCCACGGTGTTGACCAGCAGCGGTTCGGCACTCAGCACCTCCAGCATCTGTTGTGCGTAGGGCTCCCAGTCGGTGGCCAGGTGCAGGTAGCCGTCGGGCTTGAGGTGGCGCGCCAGGCGCTGCACGAAAGGCCCCTGGATCAGGCGGCGTTTGTGGTGGCGCGTTTTGTGCCAAGGGTCGGGGAAGAAGATGTGCACGCCGTCCAAACTCTGCTCCGGCAGCATGTGGTCCAGCACCTCCACCGCGTCGTGGCGGAAGATGCGGATGTTCTCAATGCCTTGTTCGCCACACAGCTTGAGCAGGGCGCCCACGCCGGGCTCATGCACCTCGCAGCACAAAAAGTTGTCGTCGGGCCTCACCTGGGCGATGTGCGCCGTGGCCCCACCCATGCCAAAACCGATTTCCATGATGAGCGGCGCGCTGCGGCCAAAGGCGGCCGTGGTGTCCAGCGGCTCGGGCCGGTAGGGCAGCAGAAAGCGTGGGCCAAACTGCTCGTAAGCACGTTGCTGGCCGGGGCCGGTGCGCCCGGCGCGCAGCACGTAGCTTTTGATGACGCGCCGGAACGGGACGGCGTCGCTGGGGTCTGGGGTGTCGGTCATGGGGGTGCCTGTTTGGGGCACCGATTCTATCGGCCTCAGGCCAGTGCCCAAACGCTGGCCCATTGGGTGGTCCAGGTGGCCAGTGCCTCTGCCACCCCGCCTGTGGCAGAGGGCAGGTCCAACACCTGGGCCGCGCGGTTCAGGGCGGCCAGCGGTTCGCTCAGGTCGAGGGCGGCGGCGCCGGTCTGTTTGCTCAGCTTGTGTCCGTCGGCTGCCAGCACCAGCGGGGTGTGGAGGTAGGTCGGCGTGGGCAGGCCCAGTGCCCGTTGCAGCAGCATCTGCCGTGGCGTGTTGTCGGCCAGGTCGGCGCCACGCACCACGTGGGTCACGCCTTGGGCGGCGTCGTCCACCACCACCGCGAGCTGGTAGGCCCACAGGCCATCGGCGCGTTGGAGCACGAAGTCGCCCACATCGTGGGCCACGTCTTGTTGCTGTGCGCCCAAGCGCCGGTCGTGCCAATGCACGGGGGCTTGGGCCGAAGGGATGAAAAACCGCCAGGCCCGCGCGGCACGCCCCCGCAAACCGCCGTTTTCAGGTCGGCAGGTGCCGGGGTAGACGAGTTCGCCATGCCGGGCTTTGTGGGCGTTGGTCTGCGCCGCAGCGATGTCTTTGCGCGAGCACGCGCAGGGGTAGGCGTGTTGCCGCGCGATCAGCGTGTCCAGGGCCTGTTGGTAGGCAGGGCCTCGCTGGGACTGCCACAGCACCGGCCCGTCACTCACCAGGCCACCGGCGGCCAACTGCTGCAGGATCAGGCGGTCGGCACCGGGCACACAGCGCGGCGTGTCCACGTCTTCGATGCGCACCAGCCATGCGCCGCCGTGGGCGCGGGCATCAAGCCAGCTGGCCAGGGCCGCGACCAGCGAGCCCGCATGCAGCGGCCCCGTGGGGGAGGGCGCAAACCGACCGATGTAGTTCCTGGTCAAGCGACTTTCAAGGCCAACTCAAGACCCGACACGAAGGCGTTTTCCACCCGATGTCCCAAACACCAGTCGCCACACAGGCCAATGCCGGCTTCTGCGTCCCACAGGAAGGGCTGGCCCAGGGGCTGCTGCGTCTGGGCGTAGCGCCACAGGTGGGTGACGGCGTGGCCGGGTTCGGCGCGGATGCCGGTGATCTGGGCAAAACCCTTGAGCATCTTGGCCTTGACGCGTTCGGCGTCGTCTTCCAGGTGCTCGGCCGACCAGGCAGGGCTGGCCTGAATGGTCCAGCGCTCGATGGGGCTGCGCCCAGGTTTGCTCGATTCACGCGCCAGCCAGCTGATGCGGTGGTGGGTGCTGCGCGCGGCGTTCCAGTGGGGCCCCAGGTGGCTCAGGCCGGGTTGCATCGCGTTGGGGTAGGCCACCATCAGCGTCCAGCAGGGGGCCACCGTCACGTGGGCCATGGCTTCGCGCAGGGCGGGCAGCAGGCCGCTGGCGCGCAGCAGGCTGTCGGCCTGCACGTTGGGCAGGGCCAGCAACACCTGGTCGAACCCGCCGTACACATGCTGGGCGTCGGCCGGGCCTTCGGTGCGCAGTTGCCAACGGGTGGCATCCAGCGCGTCGCGTTCGATGTGGGTGACGCGTGTTTCAAGCAGGGTGTCGGCGCTCAGGCTGCCGTCGTTCAGCGGCTGGGCCCAGTGGCGCACCAGGGTGTTCATGCTGGGTGCGCCCACAAAGTGCGCCTCGCTGGGAGGGGGGGCGCTGGCCAGCACGTGGCCCAGTTCGTCGAGCACGCGCACGGTGTTGGCGCTCCAAGGGCGGGCCAGGGCTGGCACGGTTTTGAGCAGGGTCACAAAACGCGGGTCGCGCACGGTGAAGTACTGGGCGCCGTGGTCGAAGTCGCCAAACTCGGTGTGGCGGGTGGCCATGCGGCCGCCGAAACCCCGACTTTTCTCAAACAGGCTGACGCGGTGGCCGGCTTGCACCAGGGTGCGGGCGCACACCACACCGGCCATGCCGGCGCCAATGACGGCGATATGGCGCTGTGGTGCGGTGGTGGCAGCGGGGTCCGGGGGGCGGGTGGCTTTGGGGGCGGAAGGGCGCTTCTTGTTCATGGTCACCGTGGGGAGTTGTTGAAGCCACTGTAACAGCCGCCGCGTCAGCTGCGGTGGTGGTTTTCCAGCAAGGCCTGGCGGGTGTTGCGGTGGCGCAATTGGTCCAGCCACCAGTTCAGCGCGCGCCCTTCGACTTTGCGGCCGGTGCCGCTGACGCACCAGGCGTAGGCCACACGCACCACGCGGGTGGGGCGGGCCACCGGTTTGGTCACCAGCAGGCCGGCATCGATGTAGGGCTGTACCAGTGGCTGGGGCAGAAAGCCACACCCCAGGCCACGCAGTTGCGCTTCGAGTTTGTGCTGCATGGTGGGCACTGTCAGCACGTCTTGCCCCGGCAGAATGCCCAGACTCACGCTGCGCCCACGTTGGGTGGAGTCGGCCACGGCCACCACCCGGTGCGGCTGCAGCTGGGCGTCGGTCAATTTGCCTTCCAGTGCCGCCAGCGGGTGGTGGGGCGCGACCACAAAAATGAAGGGCAGGTGGCCCATGTCGGCCAGCGCGATGCCGGTGGACGGGGTGAGGTCGGCGGCCACGCCCAGGGCCAGGTCGGCGTTGCCACTGAGCACGCTTTCCCAGGTGCCGGTGAGGGTTTCGGCGCGCAGCTTGAGCTGGGTGGGTGCGCCCAGGGCGTAGAAGGCTTCGCACAACTCGAACAAGGTGCTGCGTGCGATGATGGCGTCGGCGGCGATGGTGAGTTGGGGTTCCCAGCCGGTGGCGATGCGCTTGACGCGTTGGGCCACGGCGTCGAGTTCCAGCAGCAGGTGCTCGCCTGCGCGCAGCAGTTCTGCTCCGGCCGGGGTGAGCTGGGCGCGGCGGGCGCTGCGGTCGAACAGCAGCACGTCCAGCGCGTCCTCCACCTGGCGCACGCGGTAGGTCAGGGCGCTGGGCACCAGGCCCAGTTCGCGCGCCGCTGCAGCCATGCTGCCCTGGCGGGCCACGGTGTCGATGAGCTTGAGGTTTTCGGGCGAAAGTGCACTGCGTGGGTTTTGCATGATGGGCAAAATTTTATTCAATAGTTTTGAATGATGGCATCAAAGCCCCAGCCCCCGGCAAGGGCGGGCGAGGCCTACAGTCATGGACATCGACCACCCACACGAAGGAGAACCCAGATGCTGACAATCAGACGATCCCAGGAACGTGGCTACGCCGACCACGGCTGGCTCAAGAGCTTCCATTCCTTCTCGTTCGCCGGCTACTACGACCCGGCCCACATGGGCTGGGGCAACCTGCGGGTGATCAACGAAGACCGCATCGCCCCCGGCACCGGCTTTGGCACCCACGGCCACCGCGACATGGAGATCATCAGCTACGTGTTGTCGGGTGAACTGGCGCACAAGGACAGCATGGGCAACGTCAAGGGCATCCCGCCCGGCGAGGTGCAGCGCATGAGCGCCGGCACCGGCGTCATGCACAGCGAGTTCAACCATGCGCCCAACCAGCAGACGCACTTCTTGCAGATCTGGATCGAGCCCAAGTTCACCGGCGTCAAGCCTGGCTACGAACAAAAGGCGTTTGCGGAGGCCGAAAAGCGCGGCCGCCTGCGGTTGGTGGCGTCGCGCACCGGTGCCGAGGGTTCGGTGAGCATGAACGCCGATGCGTCTCTGTACGCCGGGCTGTTTGATGGCGCTGAGCAGGCCGAGCTGGCGCTGAACCCGGCGCGCAAGGCCTATGTGCACCTGGTGCGCGGCAGCCTGTCGGTCAATGGCGAAACCCTGCAAGGCGGCGACGCCGCGCTGATCGAGGGCGAATCGCGGCTGGCGTTGGCGCAGGGCCAGGACGCCGAGGTGCTGGTGTTCGATCTCGCGCCCTGAACCGCGCTTAACATTCGCGGCATGAAATTCATCGCCGTGCTTCCCTGGGCAGACTGGCTGGCGCTGGTCTGTTTTGTGGCCTTGTGGGCGGGTTACGCCTGGTTTGCCAAAAGCTGGGGCCTGCGCAAGCCGTCCCTGCTGGTCACCACCAACCGCTACCGGGGTTTCTGGATGCTGCAGGCCACGGCGCGCGACCCGCGCATGCTTGACGGCCTGATCACGCAGAGCCTGTCGCAGACACCCGCGTTTTTCTGCTCAACCTCCATCCTCATCATCGGCGGTCTGTTTGCGGTGCTGGGCACCACAGAAAAAGCCGCCGAAATGGTCAGCGAAATGCCGTTTGCGCAGGCCACCTCGCTGGCGGTGCTCGAACTGAAGGTGCTGGTGCTGCTGGCGGTGTTCGTGTACGCCTTCTTCCGCTTCTCCTGGTCGATGCGGCAGTACACCTTTGTGTCCTTGCTCATCGGTGGTTTGCCCGACCCCAAGGATTTTGAGTCGGGCAAGTTCGACCGCGAGCGTTTTGTCCAGCGCGCCGCCGACATGGTGGGCGCCGCCGCCGAAACCTTCAACGACGGTTTGCGTGCCTACTACTTTTCGTTTGCCGCCCTGGCGTGGTTCTTTTCACCGTTGGCCATGGTGGGTGGCACCCTGCTGGTGGTGCTCATCCTCTACCGCCGCGAGTTCCACTCCGAGGTGCTGGGCATCCTGCGCGAGTAGGCGCGCGGCGGGTTTTCGTCAGGCGGCCACCGCCTCTACCGGCGCCGGAAACCCGTTGCGGCCCGGAAACTCCGGTGCCAGTTCGCGGGCGTTGCCCATCTTGAGCCACAGTCGGATCATCTTGCGGCGTTTGGCCAGGTCCTCGTCGTCTTCAAACCCGTTGCGCGAGTGCAGCACCGCGTAGTTGTTGGCGAACTGGATGTCGCCCGGCTCCAGCATCATGTCCAGGCGGATGGCGGGGTCGTGCATGACCTCGTCGAACAGGTCGAGTGCGGCGATCTCCACCCGCGACAGTGGCTGCTTCATGATCTCGTGCCCCAGCTCCAGGTACTGGCGCAGGTAGCGGCAGCTGAGCTTGCCCTGGTGGAAGCTGAAGATGGGCGAGAGGCTGGGCATGGGCTCGCACAGGTGCTCGAAGTACATCGGCCGGTAGTACAGGCCGATGAATTCGGGGCGGCGCGCCAGGATTTCGTTGTAGATCGCGGCCACGCTGACCAGGCTGCTCAGGCCACCCTGTTTGGCCCTGCGTATGCACAGCAGGCCGACCACGTCGGAGGGGTCGGAGTGGTAGGGCAGGTAGAGGTTGGTTTCGTAGACGCGGGTGGACTTCTTGGTCACGTCGCCCACGTTCATCACCGCGCCCAGCAGCTCGCCGCGCGGGTTCTGGCGCACGGGCGTGCCCATGTGCAGGCCCAGGCCGTAGTAGAGGCAGTTGATCTCTTCTTCGGTGTAGCGGTGCACGGGCAGGCCGCGCAGCAGCAGGAAGCCACGGCCGTTTTCCAGCTCGTCGGCGTAGCGCGCGAAATCGGGCGCCAGTGCGTGGAGGGGGAAGTCGTCCTTGCCAAAGTGGGGAAAGCTCAGGCCACGGGCCTTGAGATGTGCCAGCGCGGCGTCGAACACGGCGATGGTGTCGGGTGTGAGGTGATGCACCCACGCCGTGTCGTTGGCGATGGCCGGGCCTTTCCAGACCGCCGGGCCGGTGATGGGTGTGGCTTGGATGAGGGTGTTCATGGCGCTTATTGCGGCTTGTAGCCGGCGTTTTTGACCATGGTGGCCGATAAGTCCTGCGTGGCTTTCAGGCGGGCATTCAGGTCGGCGGCGCTGCCTGCCTGGGCCTGGATACCGAGGTTGGACAGTTTCTCGACGAAGTCGGCGGACTTGACCACCTTGGTGATCGCGCTGCTGTAGCTTTCAATCAGGTTGGCGGGTGTGCCAGCCGGTGCGAACACGCCGTTGAAAATCATGTCCTCGTAGCCTTTGATGCCCAGCTCGGCGTAGGTGGGCACGTCGGGCAGCAGCGACAGGCGGTGGGTGCCGTTGACCGCCACGATGCGCAGCTTGCCCGCCTTGGCCGGCTGCGACATGGCACCCACCGAGCCGATGCCGGCCGGGATCTGCCCGGCCATCACGTCTTGCACGATGGGGGCGTCGCCCCGGTAGGGGGCCGACTTCAAGTCCAGGCCCAGGGCCTTGGCCACCACGCCCACCGCAAAGTCAGGCGCGCTGGCGGGGGCGGGCACGCCCACATTGCCTTTGCCAGGGTTGGCCTTGACCCAAGCGGCAAATTCCTTCATGCCGGCGTTCGGGTTGCCGATGACGGTGGTGTTGACCACAAACACGTCGGGGTTGACCGCCACCATGGCGACTGGGATGAAGTCCTTGGCGGTGTCGAATCCGGGGTTGTTGATGGTCAGCGGGATCATGGCCACGGTGTGGCTGTTCGACAGAAAAATCGTGCTGCCGTCGGGCTTGGCGCCCTTGAGCGTCTGGGCCGCGATCTGGCCGCCAGCGCCGGGTTTGTTTTCCACCACCACGCTGCGGCCCAGCTCTTGCTGCAGGCCCTGGGCCAGGTGGCGGGCAATCGCATCGCTGCTGCCGCCGGCGGGAAAGCCCACCAGGATTTTGATGGGCGGGCCATCGGCCAGGGCCGGGCCGTGGGCCAGCAGCAGCGCGGCGGCGGCAGAAGCAGAAGCCACAAGGGCTTGGAGAGCGGGGCGTCGTTTCATGGTGGGAACTCCAGGGAGGGGGATGAAAATGAAAGAAGACCGAATGGGTTGCAAGCGACGTGCCTGGCTCATGCCATGTCAAACACCTTGCCGGGGTTGAGTTGGTTCAAGGGGTCTAACGCGTGTTTGATGGCCCGCATGGTGGCCAGCTCGGTTGGGCTGCGGCTGGCACCCAGGTAGGGTTTTTTGTGCAGCCCAATGCCGTGTTCGGCCGACACGCTGCCCCCGGCCTCGGCCACCAGGCCGTAGACGATGGCTTCAACCGCGTGTTCGGCTTCGGCAAAGCTGAGGTCGCCCAAGGACCGTGCATCGGTGCTCAGGTGCAGATTGCCGTCGCCCAGGTGGCCAAATCGCAGCGATCGGTGCCCCGGAAAACGGCTTGAGAGCGCGGCAACACAGCGGTCGGCAAAGTCGCCAATGGCCGCCTGCGGCAGGCTGATGTCGAAGTTGATCGGTGCCAGGCGCGAGGGGAATTCGGCGGTGATCTCGCGCAGCCGCCACAGGCCAGCGGCCTGTGTTTGCGATTGCGCCAGCACCGCATCCAACACCAGCCCATCTTCCATGGCGTTGCCCAGCACGGCTTCCAGTGCCTGCGCCAGAGCACTTTCGTCGGCGCCGCTGAGGTCGGTCAGCACCAGCAGCGGGTGGTCTTGGTCAAAGGGGCGGGGCTGGCCGGTCCAGGCCAGGGCGTGCTGCACGAAGTCGTCCCACATCAGTTCAAACGCGGCCACGCCGCCAGGGCAGCGCGCTTGCAGTTGGCCCAGCAGCGCCAGGGCGCTGACCACGTCGGGCACCGCGGCCAGGGCGGTGGCGCGTGCCGGCTGCGCGGGCTGCAGGCGCAGTTGGGCGCGGGTGATGACGCCCAGCGTGCCCTCGCTGCCAATGAACCAATGTTTGAGGTCGTAGCCGGTGTTGTTCTTGACCATGGGGCGCAGCATGTCAAGCACGCTGCCGTCGGCCAGCACCACCTCCAGGCCCAGGGTTTGCTCGCGCATCATGCCGAACTGCACCACGCCATTGCCACCGGCATTGGTGGCCAGGTTGCCACCGATCTGGCAGCTGCCGCGCGCACCCAGGTCCACACCGAACAGGCAGCCGGCGGCCAATGCCGCCTCTTGCACCGCCTGCAGCGTGGCGCCGGCCTGCACGGTGACAACGCGGGCCACAGGGTCCAGCGATTCGATGGCGTTCATCCGGTCCAGCGACAGCACCACCGCACCGGGCGTGGGCACCGCGCCGCCGGCCAGGCCGGTGAGGCCGCCCTGTGGCACCACCGGCACCCGATGGGCGTGGCAGATGCGCAGCGCGGCCGAAACCTGGGCGGTGCTGTCCGGGCGCAGCCAGGCCAGGGGGGCCAGCGGGGCGGTGCCGCTCCAGTCGGTGTGGCGGTCGCTGGGAATGGCGTCGCCGCTGCGCACCGCATCCGCGCCCAGGGTGTCGGTCAGCGCGCTCAAAAAGTCGGCACAAGCCGGTGTGGGGATTTGTGACAAAGGCATGAACGCAGTATGGGAGCCGATGGCGCCGGCCACCAATACGACCTGCTCCCTTGATCCATAGGTTATTTCCTATGGTTGGCGCTACCGTGTTGCAGCGGCGCACGGTGTTTATTTTTGCAAAGCGTTTGCTTGTCAAAAATAAATCAAGCTGGTATGGTCCGTTTCCATGACCGCATCGGTACCCTCTTCGACCCCTCCAGCCGAGCGTCGGCCACGTGGCCGGCCGCGCAAATCCCCCGAGGCGCGTGACGACGGCAACCGCCGCCAGGAGCTGATCCGTGCCGCCGCCCACCTGTTTCGCCAGCAGGGTTTTGCCGCCACCAGCACACGCGACATCGCCGCCGCCTGTGGCATGCGCTCGGGCTCGCCCTTCTACCACTTCGACAGCAAAGAGGCCTTGCTCGAAGCGGTGATGGCCGAGGGCATGCGTTTTGCCATCGCGCGGCAAGCCGAGGTGCTGGCCGGCGCGGGTGCGCCGGGCCAGCCACTGGTGCCGCGTTTCCGTGCCATGGTGCGCAGCCACCTCGATGTGTTGCTGGGCCCGGACAGCGACTTCATTCCCGTGATGCTCTACGAGTGGCGCAGCCTCACGCCCGCGCAGCGCGAGGCGGTGGTCGATTTGAAAAACACCTACGAGGCGCCGTGGAGTGCGTTGCTGGCCGAGCTGCACGCCGCCGGCCTGCTGCGCGGCGACCCGGCGCTGGCGCGTCTGCTGATGTTCGGCGCCTTGAACTGGACGGCCCAGTGGTTTGAGGCCGGGCGCCGCGCCTCGCTGGACGACGTGGCCGATGCCGCCTTGCAACTGTTTCTGAAAGAGCCCGCATGAGCATGAGCTACCAATCGGTTTTCGCGCACGGCCTGTTCGCCTGCCGCACCATCGTTGTCACCGGCGGGGGTTCGGGCATTGGCCGTTGCACCGCACACGAGCTGGCCGCCCTCGGCGCGCATGTGGTGCTGGTGGGCCGCAACGCCGAAAAGTTGCAAGCCACCACCACCGAAATTCAGGCCGATGGCGGCGACGCCAGCTTCCACGTCTGCGACATCCGCAACGAGGCGGCGGTGCAAGCCATGGTGGCCAGCATCGTGGCCGCGCGCGGGCAGATCGACGGCCTGGTGAACAACGCCGGCGGCCAGTACATCACGCCACTGGAGAAGATCAGCGCCAAAGGCTGGCAGGCGGTGATCGACACCAACCTCACCGGCGGCTTTCTGGTGGCGCGCGAGTGCTACCTGCAATCGATGCAGGCGCATGGCGGGGCCGTGGTCAACATCGTGGCCGACATCTGGGGCTCCATGCCCGGCATGGGCCACAGCGGCGCGGCGCGCGCAGGCATGGTCAGCTTCACCGAAACGGCGGCCGTGGAATGGGCCAAAAGCGGCGTGCGCGTCAACGCGGTGGCGCCGGGCTACATCGCCTCCAGCGGCATGGACCATTACCCGCCCGAGGCCGGCCCCATGCTGCGCGAAATGGCGCAGACCGTGCCCCTGGGTCGCTTTGGCACCGAGGCCGAGACGGCCGCCGGCATCGTCTTCCTGCTCAGCCCGGCCGCCAGCTTCATCAGCGGCACGGTGCTGCGCATCGATGGCGCCCGCCCGCAGGTGCGTTTGGGCTGGGGCCAGGTGGCCGCACCCCTTGAGGCGCAACAGCGCGAGGCCGTGCGGCCTTTCAACGGCTTTCACCGCTACGTCACCCCCAAGGTTTTCCAATGAGTTTTGTCTCCAGTTTTGATGCCACCACCCCAGTGGCCCAGGCCCGCCGCGCCGCCATGCTGGCGCGCATCGGCCAGTGGCGTGCCCTGGAGGAACGCGCCGCCGCTGCCTCGGCCAAGTCGCTGCCGGTGTTTGAAAAACGTGGCCAGTTGCTGCCGCGCCAGCGCGTGGCTCTGCTGCTGGATGCGGGCGCGCCCTGGCTGCCGCTGTGTTCGCTGGCGGGCTACCTGCAAGACCACAAGGACCCCAGCAAAACGGTGCCCGGTGGCGGCATGGTGGCGGGCATTGGCTTCGTAAGCGGCGTGCGTTGCATGGTGGTGGCCAGCGATTCGGGTATCGATGCTGGCGCCATTGGGGCCGGCGGGCTGGAGAAGATCCTGCGTGTGCAGGAGATCGCACTCCAGAACAAGCTGCCCTTCATCCACCTGGTGGAGAGCGCGGGCGCCAACCTCATGAAGTACCGCGTCGAGGGTTTTGTGTTGGGTGGCGGGTTGTTTCGCAACCTCGCGCGGCTGTCGGCCGCTGGCTTGCCCGTCATCACCGTGCAGCATGGCTCGGGCACGGCCGGTGGCGCTTACATGCCGGGCCTGAGCGACGTTGTCATCATGGTGCGCGGTCGCTCGCGCGCTTTTCTGGCCGGGCCGCCGCTGCTCAAGGCCGCCACTGGCGAGACCGCGACCGAAGAAGAGCTGGGCGGCGCCGAGATGCACACAGGCGTGTCGGGCCTGGGTGAGCACCTGGCCGAGGACGACCGCCAGGCGCTGGGCATGGCGCGCGAGGTGGTGGGGCGCTTGGGTTGGCGGGCGAATGCCCTCACCCCAGCCCTCTCCCAGAGGGAGAGGGGGCAGCCGCCGCTGTACCCGGCGGACGATTTGCTCTCGCTCATGCCCGAAACCCTGCGCGAGCCGGTGGACATGCGCGAGGTCATGGCGCGGCTGGCCGATGGCTCGGAGCTGTTGGAGTTCAAGGCCTTGTACGGTGCGGCCACGCTGTGCGTGCAGGCGCGCATCGAAGGGCATGAGGTGGGCTTCATCAGCAACAACGGCCCCATCGACGTGGCCGGCGCCAACAAGGCCACCCACTTCATCCAGCAGATGTGCCAGTTGGGCCACCCGCTGATCTACCTGCAGAACACCACCGGTTACATGGTGGGCAAGGACAGCGAGCAAGGCGGCATGATCAAACACGGCAGCAAGATGATCCAGGCCGTGACCAACGCCACCGTGCCGCAGATCACCCTCCAGTGTGGCGCCAGTTATGGCGCCGGCAACTACGGCATGTGTGGCCGCGCCTACGCGCCGCGTTTTCTGTTCAGCTGGCCCAACGCCCGCACGGCGGTGATGGGCGGTGAGCAGGCCGCCAGCACCATGCGCACCGTGGCCGAGGCCGGCCTGCTGCGCAAAGGCATCACGCCCGACCCAGCCGAGATGCAGCAGCAGTACGACCGCATCGTCGAGCTCTTCGAAAGCCAGGCCGACGCCTTCTACACCAGCGGCCTGGGCCTGGACGACGGCATCATCGACCCGCGCGAGACCCGCGCCGTGCTGGCGCAGTGCCTGCACATCTGCGCCGAGGCGGAGGCGCGTGTTGTGCGTCCGATGCAGTTCGGCGTCGCGAGGATGTGAGCCAGTGGCCGAACCCCTCAAACACCTGCTGAACGATGGCGTGCCACCGCGCATTGCGGCCATGGTCAGGCGCGCCTGGCGCGGCTTCGACACCGCAGCCTTCTTGCGCCAGATAGAGCCGGGCTACGAAGGGCTGGAGCTGATGCAGCGCGGCCAGCGCATTGCTGATGCCCTGCACGCGCACCTGCCGACCGATGTGCCACGAGCGCTGGCCGTGCTCACCGATTCGCTGGACCCACCCATGGGCCTGGATGCCAAGGGTGAGCCCGACGCGGGCGACCGGCCCTACAGCGCATTTTTGTATTTGCCACACAGCATGTACATCGCCGCCCACGGTTTGCCCCACCTGGATTATGCGATGCGCGCGCAGCATGCGCTGACGCAGCGCTTCACGGCCGAATTCAGCCTGCGGCCTTACTTGCTGCACCACCGTGAGGCCACGCTCAAGCATTTGCGCGCCTGGGCGCAGGACAACAACGCCCACGTGCGCCGCGCCGCCAGCGAAGGCACGCGCCCGCGCCTGCCTTGGGCACCGCGCCTGCCCGCGTTCCAGAAGGACCCCACGTTCGCGCTGCCGCTGCTGGATGCCTTGAAGGACGACCCGTCGAGCTACGTGCGCCGCTCGGTGGCCAACCACCTGGGCGACATCGCGAAGGACCACCCCGGCGTGGCGACCGACACCGCCCGCAACTGGCTGCGTGGTGCCAGCGCTGAGCGCGAGACCTTGGTGCGGCATGGCCTGCGCTTCCTCGTCAAGCAAGGCCATGCGGGTGCGCTCGAAACACTGGGTGTGGGCCACGCGGTGCAACTGGACGTGGCTGCTGCGCGCATCACGCCCGCGCACCTAGCCATCGGCGGCAAGCTGCGCATCGAGGCCGATCTGCACAACCCCACCCAACGCCCGCAGCGTGTGCTCGCCGATTTGCAGGTGCACTACGTCAAGGCCAGCGGCGAAGCATCGCCCAAAGTCTTCAAGCTCAGCACGCTGGAGCTTGCCCCCGGCGAAACGGTCACGCTGGGCAAGACGCTGTCACTCGCGCAGATGACCACCCGCACCCATTACCCCGGCCGCCACGCGGTGGCTTTGCTGCTCAACGGACGGGTTCATCCCATTGGAGCTTTCGACCTGATTCAGTAAACCCATCCCCTCTCGCACGAGGTCATGCCCCTTGTGGGGCACCGCCGGGCCGGCTTTGCCGGACGGCTGGTGCCGCCCCCTGGGGGGTGACGCCGAAGGCGGCGCGGGGGGTACTTTCAAACCAAGGAGACAACCATGCAGTTCACCCACGAGCACCGCGAGATCCAGAAGACGCTCAAGCGCTTCATCGACGAAGAGATCAATCCCCACGTGGACGAGTGGGAGGCGGCCGAAATCTTTCCCGCACACGAGGTCTTCAAGAAGATGGGCAACCTCGGCCTGCTGGGCCTGACCAAACCCGAGGCCTTTGGCGGCGCCGGGCTGGACTACAGCTACAGCGTGGCCATGGCCGAGGCCTTGGGCCACATCGACTGCGGCGGCATCCCCATGGCCATTGGCGTGCAGACCGACATGTGCACGCCGGCCCTGGCGCGTTTCGGCAGCGACGAGCTGCGGCGCGAGTTCCTGGCGCCGGCCATCGCGGGCGACATGGTGGGCTGCATCGGTGTGAGCGAACCCGGCGCGGGCTCCGACGTGGCGGGCATCAAGAGCACGGCGCGCAAGGACGGGGACGACTACGTCATCAGCGGGCAGAAGATGTGGATCACCAACAGCTTGCAGGCCGACTGGATGTGCATGCTCGTCAACACGGGGGATGGCCCGATCCACAAGAACAAAAGCCTCATCGTGGTGCCCATGCGCGAGAACGGCAAGCTGCGCAAAGGCATTGAGGTGGGCAAGAAGATCCGCAAGATCGGCATGCACAGCAGCGACACCGGACTGATCTACTTCGACGAGGTGCGTGTGCCGCAGCGCAATCTCATCGGCAAGGAGGGCGCCGGCTTCGTCTACCAGATGCAACAGTTCCAGGAAGAGCGCCTTTGGTGCGCGGCGAGCACGCTGCAGTCGCTCAACAACTGCATCCAGTGGACCATCGATTACGCGCACGAGCGCAAGCTGTTTGGCGCAAGTTTGGCCGACCAGCAGTGGGTGCAGTTCAAGCTGGCCGAGCTCAAGACCGAGGTGGAGGCCCTGCGCGCGCTCACCTACCAGGCTTGCGAGCACTACGTGGCCGGGGAGGACGTGACCGAATGGGCCACCATGGCCAAGCTCAAGGCCGGGCGCCTGAACCGCACCGTGCCCGACACCTGCCTGCAGTTCTGGGGCGGCATGGGCTTCACCTACGAGAACAAGGTCTCGCGCATGTACCGCGACGGGCGTCTGGCGTCGATCGGCGGCGGTGCCGACGAGGTGATGATGGGCATCCTGTCCAAGATCATGGGCATCGCCAAGAAGCCCTCGGCATGAAAAAGCTGCTGATCGCGAACCGGGGCGAAATCGCCCGGCGTGTCATCCACACCGCCCACAAGATGGGCATCGCGACGGTGGCGGTGTTTTCGGACCCCGACGCCAAAGCCCTGCATGTGCGCGAGGCCGGTGAGGCCGTGGCCCTGGGCGGCAGCGCTTCCAGCGACAGCTACCTGCGCATGGACAAGCTGATCGAAGCTGCCCGCAAAACCGGCGCCGACGCCATCCACCCCGGCTACGGTTTCCTGAGCGAAAACGCGGACTTCGCGCAGGCCGTCATTGATGCGGGGCTCACCTGGGTGGGGCCGCCACCTGCCGCGATCCATGCGGTGGGGAGCAAGTCCGGCGCCAAGGCGCTGGCGTTGGCCCACGGCGTGCCTTGCCTGCCTGGGTACTTTGGCGCCGATCAGAGCGAGGCCACGCTGGTGCGCGAGGCCGCACGCATCGGTTACCCGGTCATGGTCAAGGCCGTGGCGGGCGGCGGTGGGCGCGGCATGCGGCTGGTGTTGGATGCGGCGCAACTGCCGGCGGCCTTGCAGAGCGCCCGCTCCGAAGCTGTGAGCGCCTTCGGCAACGGCGACCTGTTGATCGAGCGCGCGTTGCTCAACCCGCGCCACGTGGAGGTGCAGGTGTTTGCCGACACCCACGGCCACTGCATCCACCTGGGCGAACGCGACTGCTCGGTACAGCGCCGGCACCAGAAGATCATCGAAGAAGCGCCGAGCCCGGCGGTGGACGCAGCCTTGCGCGAGCGCATGGGCGCGTGTGCGGTGGCATTGGCCCAGGCGGCCGGCTACGTGGGCGCGGGCACGGTGGAATTTCTGCTTGATGGCGGCGAGTGGCCCGCCGCCGGGCCGCCCCAAGGCGGGGCAGCCCCCTTGGGGGGCAGCGAACCACGCGAAGCGGGGAGCGTGGGGGCTCAGTTTTTCCTGATGGAGATGAACACGCGTTTGCAGGTGGAGCACCCTGTCACTGAAGCGCTTATTGGGCAAGACTTGGTCGAGTGGCAACTCCGCATCGCACGCGGCGAGGCGTTGCCGCTGACGCAAGACCAGGTGCACCTGCAAGGCCACGCCATTGAGCTGCGCCTGTGCGCCGAGGACGCTGACTTCCGCCCGCACACCGGTGTGGTGTCCCGCTTCCGCGCGCCGCCACACGCCGCTTTCGAGCGCAGAGGTCTGCGTCTCGACCACGCGTTGGAAGACGGCGCGGTGGTCTCGCCCTTTTACGACGCCATGCTGGGCAAACTCATCGCCCACGCGCCCACGCGCGATGAAGCCATCGCGAAGTTGCATGTCGCTTTGCGCCAGTTGCAGTTGCTGGGCCTGCCCACCAATCGCGACTTTCTGGGCGCTTGCCTGGACCACCCGGTGTTCCGTGCCGGTCAGGCGCTGATTCCTTTCCTGGCCGAACATGGCGACGTGCTGCGCGCGCAATTGCTGGCGCGCGAACGTGCTGCCATACCCGCCGCCGTGTTGGCCATGCTGCTGGCCGAAGCGCCGCCGACACTGAGCCTGGGCTGCGGCTACGAGCGTCCGGTGCGCGTGCGGCACGAAGGGGTGGTGAGCCACTGGGGCTTCACCGCGACGGGGCCGGCCCAAGCGCGTCTGCGTGACACCGAAACCGAACACCAGATCACTTGGCAGCGCGATGCGGGTGGGCACTGGGCGTTGGAGGTGGATGGCGTGCGCCGCCATGCGGCCGTGGTGCGCGCTGGCAGCGCCGCGCTGGACGGCGCGCCCCGCTGGCAGGTGCTGGTGGATGGTGTGGCCCTGTGGCTTGACGACCTGTCGCTGCTGCCGCAGCGCCAGGGCGGGGCGGCGGGTGCGGCCGACCAGCTGCGCGCGCCCTTCAACGGCAAGGTGGTGGCGCTGCATGTGGCGCCAGGGGATGTGGTCGAGCAGGGGGCGCCGGTGCTGGTGCTCGAATCCATGAAGCTGGAACACAGCCTGGCGGCACCGCGCAGCGGCGTGGTGGAGGCGGTGCTGGTGTCGCCCGGCCAGCAGGCCGCGCCCGGACAGGTGCTGTTGCGCTTGGTGGCGCAGGCGAAGGAAACCGCATGAACCCCGCCGCACCCCCCACGATGAACGCTGCCGAGCTGCAAGACCTCTACGACAGCGTGGCACGTTTCGCCCGCGAAGAGATTGCGCCGCATGTGAACGACTGGGATGCGGCGGGCGAATTCCCGCGTGCGCTGTACCGCCGTGCGGCCGAACTGGGCCTGCTGGCCATCGGCTACCCCGAGCACCTGGGCGGCACGCCCGCCGGTTACGCCATGCGCCTGCCGGTGTGGGTGGCGTTGTGCCGGCACGGTGGCAGTGGCGGTGTGTTGGCCAGCTTGTTTTCGCACAACATCGGTTTGCCGCCGGTGGTGGCGCATGGGTCGGCGGCACTGCAAGGCCAGGTGGTGCCCGGTGTGTTGCGCGGCGAGCAGATTGCGGCGCTGGCCATCACCGAGCCGGGCGGTGGCTCCGACGTGGCCGCGCTGCGCACCACGGCGCGCCTCGATGGCGACCACTACGTGGTGGTCGGCGAGAAGGTGTTCATCACCTCGGGCGTGCGGGCCGACTGGATCACCGCTGCGGTGCGGACGGGTGAAGCCGGCAGCAAGGGTGCCGGTGGTGTGTCCATGCTGCTCATCCCCGGCGATGCGCCGGGCCTGAGCCGCAGCCCGCTGCAGAAGATGGGCTGGCATTGCTCGGACACGGCCCACCTGCGTTTTGATGGCGTGCGGGTGCCGGCCAGTCACCTCATTGGCCGCGAGGGCGACGGCTTCAAGATCATCATGAGCAACTTCAACGCCGAGCGTTTTGGCCTGGCGGCGGGCGCGCTGGGGTTTGCTCAGGCTTGCTACGACGAAGCCCTGGCCTGGGCGCGCCAGCGCAAGACCTTTGGCGCGGCGCTGGTGGAGCGCCAGGTGATCCGCCACAAGCTGGTGGACATGTGGATGCGCATCGCGTCCACCGAGGCCTGGCTGCAGGCCATCGCCGCACGGGCCGATGCGGGCGACACCTCGCCAGCCTGGGTGGCTGAGGTGTGCATGCTCAAGAACCATGCCACCCAGACCATGCAGTTCTGCGCCGATCAGGCGGTGCAAATCCTGGGGGGCATGGGCTTCATGCGCGGCACGGTGAGCGAACGCATTTACCGCGAGGTCAAGGTCATGATGATCGGCGGCGGCGCCGAGGAGATCATGAAAGACCTCGCCGCACGACAATTGGGGCTATGAACTTATCCGTCAGTTATTTGAGGCCGCGTTGGGACGCAATCGGGATGAGTTGCGCGCCCAGGCCGCGCAGCATGGGCTGGAGGCCCATGCAAGAGGCTGGGTGTGCAAATCGCCCGATTTCGTCCCAACCCGAAGGGCAAGTGTCTTTTTGGGCGGTCTGCGGCGTTGCAAAGCCTTGCTGGGCATCAGCCCAGCTGCGTTTTGCGCCTGGCATCCCATCCCAAAAAGACGCTTGCGCGGCCCCAAATAACTGACGGATAAGTTCAATGAGCAAAAACAGCAAGATCGAAACCGTGCCCGTGGACTTCGAGCCCGAGTTCATCGAAGGCGTCCGTGAAATCTTCGAAGAGAAGATCGTCTTCAACAAGGTGCTGGGCCTGAAGATCACGGAGATCAAGCCCCAGTGGTGCAAGGGCCGCATCCTCATGCGACCGGAGCTGGTGGGCCACTACGCCTACAACCGGCTGCACGGCGGCGTCAACAGCGCTGTGCTGGATGGCATGGGCGGGCTGGCGTCGATGGCGGCCATTGGTGCGCGCCACATGGATGAGGCGCCGGCCCAGCGCATGCTGCGCTTCGCCAAACTCGGCACCATCGATCTGCGCATCGACTACCTGCGGCCCGGCATCGGCGAGTATTTCGATGTCTACGCCGAGGTGCTGCGCCTGGGCTCGCGGGTGTGCTCCACCCGAATGGAAATGCGCGGGCCAGACGGCAAGCTGCTGTCCACCGGCAGCGGCGCTTACATCGTGTCCTGAGATACCCCTAGCGCCTGCGCCTGCTCGGGGGTGTAGCCCAGCGCCGTCAGCACTTCCACGTTGTGTTCGCCCAGCTTGGGCGGCGACAGCCGCACCGGCGGGCGCTCGCCATCGAGCGTGAGCGGCAGTAACACCGCCTTGGCCGGCCGGCCGTCGGGCAGGGCGATGGGGGCCAGGCCACCGGTGGCGTTGAGGTGCGGATCGTCGAACAAATCATGCGGCTGGGTGATGGGTGCAAAGGGCAGGGCATTGGCCTCGAACACGGCCCCCAGTTCGGCAGCGCTGTGGCTGGCCAGGCGCTGGCGCAGCTCGGGCAACATCCATTCACGGGCGCGCACGCGGTCGTTGTTCCTGCGCAGGCGCTCGTCGGCCAACAGATCGGCAAATCCGAAGGCCTCACAAAAGGTTTTCCAGGCGCTGTCGCTGACCACGGCCAGAAAAATCTGCTCGCCGTCCTTGACTTGGAACACGTCGTACACCGCCCAGGCCGAGATGCGCGCCGGCATGGGCGCAGCCGCCTTGCCGGTGACGGCAAACTGCATCATGTGCTGGGCCACGAGGAAGACGTTGTTCTCGAACAGCGCGCTTTGCACCTCCTGGCCCTGGCCGGTTTTCTCGCGCTGCGCCAGCGCAGCCATGGCGCCGATGGCGCCGAACATGCCGCCCATGATGTCGTTGACGCTGGTGCCCGCGCGCAGTGGGTCGCCGGGGCGCCCGGTCATGTAGGCCAGGCCGCCCATCATCTGTACCACCTCGTCCAGTGCGGTGCGGTGTTCGTAGGGGCCGGGCAGAAAGCCTTTGTGGCTGACGTAAATCAGGCGGGGGTTCAGGGTTTTCAGGCTGGCGTAATCCAGCCCCAGTTTCTGCATGGTGCCGGGTTTGAAGTTCTCGCTCACCACGTCGGCGGTGGCGATGAGCTTGAGGGCCGCTTCCTTGCCTTCGGGCGTCAACAGGTCCAGCGCCACGCTCTTCTTGTTGCGGTTGAACATAGGGAAAAAGCCCGCGCCCGATCCGATGAGCTTGCGGGTGGCGTCGCCCTCGCGGCCATGGCCCACGGGTTCGACCTTGATGACATCGGCGCCCAGGTCGGCCAGCAGCATGCCGCAGGTGGGGCCCATGACCATGTGCGTGAATTCGACGACGCGTATGCCCGCGTATGGCAGGGTTTGGGGCGTGTCAGACATGTTGGCTCCATCCGTGGGGCAGCCCGGCTTCGGGCGTCATGCCGTAGATCGGCTCGCCGGGCAGGCCGGCACGCAGGGGCTCGCGCGCCGCGATCAGGCGGGCGATGTCCACGCCGGTGCGCACACCCATGGCCTCGAACATGAAGACCAGGTCCTCGGTGACCACGTTGCCGGATGCGCCGGGCGCGTAGGGGCAGCCGCCCAGACCGCCGAGCGAGCTGTCGAAGGTGCGCACACCCACATCAAAGGCGGCGAGGCAGTTGGCCAGGCCCAGGCCGCGTGTGTTGTGCATGTGGGCCGCGCCGGCGCGCTCACCGATCTCGGCAAACACGCGCTGGAACAGGCGCCGCACCTGGGCCGGGTTGGCCATGCCGGTGGTGTCGGACAGGCCGATCTCGTCCACGCCACAGGCCGCCAGCGCGGCGGCCAGGCGCACCACGCCGTCTTCGGGCACTTCACCTTGCAAGGTGCAGCCAAACGCGGTGGAGATGCCAACCTCGATGTGCACGCCGGGCGCGGTGTTGTTGCGCAGCGCCACCACGGCGCGCACTTCGTCCACCATCTGTGCGGTGGTCTTGCGCACGTTGGCCAGGGAGTGAGCTTCGCTGGCCGACACGGGCAGCGTGACCTTGTGAACACCGGCCGCTAGGGCCGCCTGTGCGCCACGCAGGTTGGGCGCCAATGCCATCACCGTCCAACCCGGTTTGGTCAGCGCATGGGCCACCACCTCTGCCGCATCGGCCATTTGTGGCAGCAAGCGCGCGGGCACAAAGGAGCAGACCTCGATCTCGCGCAGGCCGGCGTCGTGCAAGGCGTCTATCCAGGCGAACTTGTGTGGGGTGGGCATGGTGGCCTGCACGCTTTGCAGGCCGTCGCGGGGGCCAACTTCGCTGATCAGCACGTCGGGTCTCAAGGGGGCGGGTGTCATGAGGGCAGGTGGAACATCGGCGGGGCGGGACCGCCGATGGTACCCAGGTGCGGCGGCGCGGGGCCGTCAGGCCGACGCGGGTAGCAGCTTTTCGATGGCCGCGATGTCCACCTCATCGACCTGGGCCGGCAACATGAAACGCAAGGCGAAATCGCGCCAGACGCCGCTGTGCAGGAAGTAGCGGAACAGTTCGGTGTCCAGGTGCTGGTCCTTGCACATGAAGGCCATGATCTTGAGGGATTCCGAGAGTGATTTGGGCGCTTTGTAGGGGCGGTCGGCGGCGGTCAGGGCTTCGAAGATATCGGCCAGGGCCATGATGCGGTCGGCGGTGCCCAGCTGTTCGGCCGACAGGCGCCGAGGGTAGCCCTTGCCGTCCATTTTTTCGTGGTGCGATGCGGCGATGTCGGGCACCTGCGCCAGCGGCCTTGGCCAGGGCAGGCCCTTGAGCATGATGTAGGTCTGGACGATGTGGTCGTTGATCTTGAAGCGGTCTTCGTCGGTCAGCGTGCCGCGCCGGATGACGAGGTTGTGGAGCTCGCCCATGTTCTGTTTGTGGGGCGGCAGCACCATGTCGAAGCCGTAGTGGTTGTCCGGATGGCCTTTTTCCACCGGGGGGCGGTCGTTGGTCCAGGGCACCAGGTGTTCGGGCCGGTCGGCCAGCAAGGCTTCGGCCACCGGCAAGGTCGGCGCCTGTGGTTCGGCGGCCTGCACACGCTTGAGCTCTTCGCTGGACAGGCCCAGGCGGTTGTCAAAGTGGCGTTGCCAGGTTTGGCGGGCGATGGTGTGCAGGCGTTCGATGGCGGCATCGGCCATGAACTCGCCGCCCACGTTGCATTGGGCGACAAAGGCAAAGTCGTCTTGCAGCTGGGCGTGGCGGGCGTCGCGTTCGGTTTCTGACGCTGGTGTGTCTGCCCCGCCGGCCACACGCTGCAGGTGGGCGATCTCGGCGTCGCGCCACAGCACCTCAAAGCGCAGCCGCAGTTCGTGAATGCGGTTGTAGATCACCTCCAGCTTGGTGGCCTTGTCGACGATGTGCTCCGGGCTGGTGACCTTGCCGCAGTCGTGCAGCCACGCGGCCAGGTAGAAGGCGTAGCGCTCGTCTTCCGTCATGGCGAAGCTGGCGTAGGGGCCGTCGCGGTCGGCGTGCATGCGGTCGGCCAGCATGGTGGCCAATTGGGGCACCCGTTCGCAGTGGCCACCGGTGTAGGGGCTCTTGGCGTCGATGGCGTCGGCCATGAGTCGGATGACCGCATCCAGCAGGTTTTTCTGCGCGTCGATGAGCTGGCGCGTTTCGATGGACACGGCCAGCATGCCCGACAGGCGTTTGGCGAAAGCGATGAAGGCCTCGTCCGCGTGTTCGTCGTCGCCCTGGTGGTTGAGCACCAGCAGCCCTTGCAGTTGCCCGGTGCGCCCACGCAGTTCCAGCTCCATCTGGTGCACGTCCTCGTCCACCCGGCGGATGCCGGCACGCACCGTGCGCTGGGCGTCAAAAGCGAAGCGCCCCACCAGCGAAACGGGCAACTGCCCTTCGGCGGCGGCCCGGGTCATGTGGCCTGCGCTTTCGTTCCAGAGGTAGACGGCCGCGCCGTCACAGCGGGTGGCGGCCAGAAACTGTTGCAGCACCGCGCCCAGCATGCGCTCCACGTGAGGTTCGGTGGCCATGGTTTCGCTGATGCGCAAAAACGTCTCGATGGTGCGGCCCATGCCGTCCATGGCGGTTGACAGCTGGTTGACTTCGCGCACCCAGCTCGGTTCTGTTTGGGCCGGCCGGGCAAAGTCGAAGCGGCCAATGCGGTGCGCCCGCCATGACAACCGGTCCAGGCTGTGGCCAATGCCTGCGCCCGCCCACCAGCCCAGAGGCAGCAACAGCAACACAACGGCGATGATGAGCGCAATCACCTGCAGGCGCCGGCGTTCGAGTTCGCCCATCAGTTCGCTGCTGGGCATGGCCACGAGCAGGCGCATGCCTGGGCTGCGCCAGACGTCAAAGTCCATGCTCACCCCCAGCCACTCCTGGCCCTGCACCTGGTACAGGGCCGTGGGGCTGTCCGCACTCAACAAGTCGTTGAGCGGCGACAGGCTGGGTTCGTCCAGCTCTTGCAGGGTTTTGAAATCGAAGCTGCTGTCGCCGCGTTTGAGCACCCGGGCCATGTCGGGGTAGGCCAGCACTTCGTTCTGGGCATTCACCAGGGCCAACTGGGTGCGCGGCGTCACCCGCAGGTCGCTCAGGCTGCTGGCCAGGTCGTCCAGCACCACGTCGATGCCGATCACGGCGCCGCCGTCGCGGCTGCGTTGGCTCAGGGTGATGCCCACCTGCTGGGTGGTGAAAAACACATAGGGCAACGAGAGTTCGGGCGCGCCGGAGTGGGCCACCGCCTGGTACCAGGGCCGGGTGCGTGGGTCGAAGTGGTAGTCGGGCTGGGGACGGCGTTCGATGTTTTTGCCATTGGCGGTGAAAAAGTGGTAGTCGCCCCGGTGGCTGCCATCGGGCTGCCGCGTGACCGACTGGACCAGGAAGTTGGCCATGGGCGGGGCGTCGAACCGGCGCCGCACCTCGGGCCGGTCCAGTGGGCGTGCCAGCACGAAGTCACCGTTGTCGTAGCCCACGTAGATGGCCGACACCAGTTCGTTGACCGCCAGCTCTTCGGACAACACGTAGATGCGTTGCAGCCGCTCTTCCAGCGTTGTGGCGGTGGCGATGGGGTCAAAACCCAGCTGGCGCACCGTGGCCTGTGCGGGTTCCAGCATGCGCCGGGCCTGTTCGGTGACCAGCTTGCCGGCATCGCGCGCGGTGTGTGTGGCTGTGGCAATCGCGTTCTGGCGCGACCCGTAGCTGCCCAGCGCCAGCACCGCCACGGCCAGCACCAGCATGGCCACCACCACCACCGAAGCGATGGAAAACCGGATGGGCCAGCCGGGGAGCGGTGGCAGAGCAGGTGTTTTCGCGCTGTTGGGGCCCGTGGTCATGTGCGGGTGGCGTGTGGTGACGGTAGCCCTGCTTATAACTGTTAATTAATGTTCACATTGTGCTGCCAGCTTCTGGGTGTGGCGCGGGCGCCGCAGTGGTGGGCGCGAGGTCCAGGCCACCCCGTGCCACGTACTCGGCCAGCAGGTCGAGGAAGGCGCGCACCGAGGGCACCAGACCGCGCCGCGAGGGGAACACCGCGTGAAAAATGCCGGGCGGTGTGGACCAGCCGGGAAGGATCTGCCGCAAATGGCCCTGGCGCAAATCGTCGCGGCAGAGGTAGTCGGGCAGCATGCCCACGCCGGTGCCCATGCGCACCGCGTACTGCAGGCTTAGCAGATCGTCGGCCACCACACGCGGGCGGTGGTTGAAAGGCCGTGCCTGCCCATCGGGCCCCACCAGCGTCCAGCTGGCCAAGCCGTCGTGGGCCGACATGCTCACCGTGTCCATGGCCTGCAGTGCGTCCAGGCTGTCGGGTGTGCCCTGGCGGGCCAGTTGGGCGGGGCTGGCCACCATCACGGTTTGTGACAGCGCCAGCCGCTTGACCACCAGGCTGCCGCTGTCGTCCAGCGTCTGGCGCACCCGCAAGGCCACGTCCACGCCTTCTTCCACCAAGTCCACCACGCGGTTGCTCACCCGCATGTCCACCCGCACCTTGGGGTAGCGCTTCAGGTACAGCGGCAGCAACGGCCCCACGGTGGTTTGCGCCAGCGTGACCGGGCAGGCGATGCGCAGCAGCCCGCTGGGTTCGCTCAAGGCCAGGGCCACCACGTTATCGGCGGCCTGGGCGTTTTCGCGCAGGGCCACGCAGTGGCGGTGCAGTTGCTCGCCCACGGCGGTGAGCGAGAGCTTGCGGGTGGTGCGTTGCAGCAGGCGCACGCCCAGCCGGTTTTCCAGATCGGCCACCCGCCGCGACAGTTTGGACTTTGGAACACCCAGGCTGCGCCCGGCCGCCGCAAACCCACCGTGCTCCACCACTTCGGCGAAATAAATCAGGTCGTTCAGGTCTTGCATGGTGTTTATTGTCCTATTTATAGAACGATAAGTTCTCATTTTGCCAACTTATCAAACATTGTTCTATAGGGAATACTTCATCCATCGCCGCACCACGCGGTATCCACCCAAGGACAAGACCATGAAACTGCTTCACATCGACGCCAGCGTGCTCGGCGCCCATTCCGTCTCGCGCCAACTCACCGCCCAGATCGTTGACCAGTGGGTGGCCACCCACCCGGGTACTCAGGTCGAGCACCTGGACCTGGCCAGCAGCGCCCCCAGCCACCTGTCGGCCGACTCGCTGGGCTTTCGCCTGCCGGTGGACGCGGCCGAACTGAGCGAGGTGCAACGCGCTGAAAACGTGGTGTCCGAGCGCCTGGTGTCGCAGTTCCTGGCCGCCGACGTGGTGGTGGTGGGCGCACCGCTCTACAACTTCTCCATCCCCAGCCAGCTCAAGGCCTGGATCGACCGCGTGGCGCAGGTGGGCCGCACCTTCAAGTACACCGAAAAGGGCCCACAAGGCCTGGCCGGCGGCAAGACGGTGATCGTGGCCTCCAGCCGGGGCGGTGTGTACTCCACCAGCGAAGGCGGCCGTGCCCTGGAGCACCAGGAAAGCTACCTGAGCACGGTGTTCGGCTTCTTTGGCATCACCGACGTGCGTTTTGTGCGTGCTGAAGGTGTGGCCATGGGCGATGCGGCTAAGGCGCAGGCGCTGGCCAGTGCCGGCGCCGACATCATCCGGGCCGTGTCCGCCGGCCGCAGCGGGGCTGAGGCCGACACGGCGGTCGCCACCGCCTGACAGCCACACACCCGACCGCCCGGTCGGGTGCTCAACCGTCCGCCCAGATCACTGTCTGTCCGGCCGCTTCCCACGCGGGGTAGTGGCGCGCGTACAGGTCTTCGATGCGGTTGCGCTTGACCTTGAAGGTGGGCGTGATCACGTCGTTGTCCACCGTCCACGGGGTGGTGACCACCACAATGCACTGCAACTGTTCGTGGGGATCGAGGGCGGCGTTGATGTGTTGGAGGTGCTGCGCCAGCGAAGTTTCCAGCACCGCGCGCAGGCTGGCTTGGCGGCAGGTGGCCACGGCCTCCGCATTGAGCATCACGATGCCCAGCGGCTGGCCCAGGTTGGCCCCGGTCACCACACAGGCTTCCACCGCCTCGTGCATCACCAGCCGGTCTTCAATCGGCGCCGGCGCCACGTATTTGCCTTTGCCGGTTTTGAACAGGTCTTTCACCCGGCCGGTGATGCGCAGGTTGCCTTTGCCATCGATCTGGCCCTTGTCGCCGGTGTGCAGCCAGCCATCGGCCGTGAAGGCGCCTCGGCTTTGTTCGGGTTCCTTGTAGTAGCCCAGCATCAAGGCCGGGCTGCGCATCTGGATTTCACCGTTCTGGGGGTCGATGCGGTGGTCCACCCCCTCATAGGTGGGTCCCACCGTGCCTTGCTGGTTTTTGCCCGGCACGGTGATGTGCGAGACCGCCAGGTTTTCGGTCATGCCATAACCTTCGTTGATGTGCAGGCCCAGGTGGCTGTACCACTGCAGCAGCTCCATCGGCATGGGCGCTGCGCCCCCAGCCGCAAAGCGGCATTGGTCCAGGCCCAAGGCCTTCTTCACCTTTTTGCGCACCAGCCCACCGATGAGAGGGATGCCCAGCAACCGCTGCAGCTTGGCCGGCGGCATTTTGTGGTGAATGCCTTGCTGGAATTTCACCCACAGGCGCGGTACCGAGAAGAAGATGGTGGGCCGGGCACGTTGCAGGTCGGCGGCAAAGGTGTCCAGCGATTCGGCGAAGTACAGGTTCATGCCGGTTTGCAGCCAGCCGTGTTCGACCAGCACCCGTTCGACCACATGCGCCAGCGGCAGGTAGGACAACATGCGGTCGTCGGCCGACATGGGCACCCGTTGGAGGCCGCTGGTGATGGCCCACGCGAAGTTGCCAAAGCTGTGCATCACCCCTTTGGGTTTGCCGGTGGTGCCCGAGGTGTAGATCAACGTGGCCAGCTCGTCGCTGGGGCGGGTGGGCCGGCCGGCCAGTGGTGCGGTGCGGCCCACAATCGCGTCCCAGCCGTCGTACGCGGCCACGGCATCGGCGGGCGACAGCGGGTAGCTGAAACAGGGCAGGCCCGCTGGCACGCCCGGCTTCATGCCCGCCCAGCCATCCAGTTTGCCGATGAAGCAGGCCTTGGCCTCGCTGTGGGTCAGGATCTGGTGAACCGTGTCAGCCGCCAGCGTGGGGTAAAGCGGCACCGACACGTAACCGGCCATCCAGATCGCCAGGTCGCTCATCAGCCACCAGGCGCAGTTTTTGGACAGGATGGCCACCTTGGAGCCCGGCGCCCAGCCCTGCGCCTGCAGGTGCGCGGCCATGCGCCGCGTTTGGTCGGCCACCTGGCCCCAGGTCCAGGTCTGGGTGTTGCCGTCGCCCATGGGCTGGGTCAGGGTGATGCGCGATGGGTCGGCCTGCTCCCAGTGGTACAGCCGCTGCAGGGCAAGCAGGTCGGGCGAGACGGATGGCATGGGGCGTCCTGTGGGTTGTGGTTGCGGGATGCGGGCACCTGAGCGAGACGCTACCTTGGGGGACGGGTTTCGTGCAGTGGGTTTTCCCTGTCACCCCAGGCGTTGAACATGCGCCGGCGGTGTGCTGGCGCTCAGCAGCGCGGCGGCGTCATCACGCCAGCACACGAGTGCGGCGTAAAAGCCCTCCCACACACAGCCGTTGCAGCCACGGCCACAGCAGGTGTCGGGTTCGGGCGGGGGCGGGCGGTGTGTGGCCCCGGCCTCCCCCAGCAGGCGCGAGACGTGGGCCACCAAAGCCTGTGCGGTGGGCAGGTCCTGGGGAAACAAGCTGCGCCAGGCTATGGGCGTGAAGCGCGGCTGCAGTCGGCCGCCCCACTGGCCTTCTTCGGCAAACATGGTAGCGGGCCGCACCCACAGGCCGTGCGCGCCGTACAAGGCGCGGTACAGCGTCATGCCTAGCAGCGTTTCACTGCAGCGCACGGTGTCCAGCACCTCGTACCAGCCACCCTTGTGGTGGCGGTACAGGCCGGGTGGCGTGCTGTTCAGTGGGGCAAGGTCTTGGTCGGTCGTCATGGGGGCATTGTCCAATGCCCTGAGGTCGCCCCCACCCGGCCGCGTCACCGTTGTGGCACTTTGAAGCGCGCGCGGGCGGCTGCCGCCTCGATCTTGCCCCTGTGGCGCACGATTCCCGGGTCCTGCAGCAGGCGCTCGACATCGGCCAGGCCGAAGTGGGCCAGTTGTTCGAAGTCGAAGCCCACGAAGGCGCGGCGAAAGTGCTCGCGCTTGGCCAGGATGGTGCGCCAACTCAAACCCGACTGAAATCCCTCCAGGCACAGCTTCTCGAACAGGCGGCGGTCGTCGGCCACTGGAAAACCCCATTCGTGGTCGTGGTAGGGCAGGAACTCGGGCGCCGAGGCGCACCAGCGGCAGCGCGGGCGGCCATCGGGACCGGGAAGGGTGGTGTTCATTGGGCGATGTTACGGGGGCAGGTACCCGGGCTTCAAGCCAAGGTTGGGTGCGGCAGCTCGGGAGGTGGCGGTTTTCGCCGCGCCAGCCCCTTACGCCAAGCGGCCCGCCACGCCGGCAGGGTGAGGACCGGGTCTTTGCCCAGCCCCCGCACCACACAGCCGCCAGCCGCGCCCGTGGCCGCGATGTCCGCCAGCTGCCCGGGTTCGAGCACACCGCCTATGCCCACCACCGGCGCGGGGGCCATGTGGGCCCACCACGCCAGGTTGTCCAGACCTTGTGGGTGCCACGGCATGTTTTTGGTGGTGGTGGGCCAGATGGGACCGCAGGCAATCAGGTCGGGCGCCAGGGCGGCGGCGCGGCACAGCTCCCACAGGCTGTGCGAGCTGAGGCCGAGTTCGACGCCTCGGTCGCGCGCGGCCTGCAGGGTGGCGTGGTCGGCTGGCGTGAGGGTCAGCAGGTCTTCCTGGCCCAGGTGCAGGGCGCGGGCGCCGGCCCGCAGCGCGGTGTGCCAGTGGTCGTTGACGACCAGGGTGACGCCGGCCGCGTCGGCCGCGCGCTGGCTGCGAACGATGGCATCGTGCAGTTGTTGGCTCCAGCGGGTGTCGTCGATGTGGGTCGGGCGTTTCATCCGCAGTTGCAACGTGTCCACCGTGGGTCGCACACGCAGCACCGCCTCGGCGCGTTCGGCGCTGTTGACGATGGCGTAGAGGCCCGGGTCGCGGCCTCGGCGCGTTGCACGCCACGCGACCGGCTGATAGCCCAGCGAGAGGCGGGGCAGCAGTGTGGGGTCGGTGCCGAAGCCGGCACGTGCCACCACCGGCCCGGCACCGCTGCCCACGGCGCGTGCGTGGCGCAGGGCGTGGGTGGTGGCCATCTTGGCGAGGACGGCGGCGTCGGCCGCCACCCAGCCCAGCGCCAGGGCGGCGGCCAGGGCGCTGGCGAAGGTGCAGCCGGTGCCGTGGTGGTGGGGCGTGTCCACCCGGGGCAGGGCCAGCCAGCCGCGCGCGTGGGGCGTGTCCAGCCAGTCATGTGAGAGTGTGCGCGAGAGCGCCGGGGTGGCGGCGTCACCGCCGGTGATGCAGACCGCCTGGGCGCCGAGCGCGCGCAGGGCGCCGGCCTGGGCCGGCACATCCTGATCTGCCGTGCCCAGCAGGGCCTGGGCTTCGCGCTGGTTGGGGGTGATGACGGTGGAGCGGGGCAACAGCTCGTTGCGGTAGGCGGCCAGCAGTTCGGCATCGGCGAAGGCCGCGCCGGTGCTGGCGCGCAGCACCGGGTCCACCACCAGGGCCAGCGGGCCACGCTCGCGCAGCCGGTCCACCCAGCGGGCCAGCACGCGTGCGTTGGCGGCGCTGCCGAGCAGGCCGGTCTTGATGGCGCGCGGGGGCAGGTCGTCGGCCAGGGCGGCCAGTTGCGCGTCGAGCAGTTCGGGCGGCGTGGTGTGGATGTGGGTGACGGCCACGGTGTTCTGCGCCGTCACGGCGGCCACCACCGGGCACAGGTGCACACCCAAGGCGTCGGCGGTGCGCTGGTCGGCCGAAAGGCCGGCACCGCCGCCGCTGTCGGTGCCGGCCACGCTCCAGATCACGGGGGGCTGGTTCATGGGGTCATCCGATCAGAAAGGGGTGGCCCTGCACCGGGGTGGAGGCAACGGCCATGTCTTGTGGCGCCATCACGCCGGCCTCGAAGGCGGCGCGGCCGGCGGCGATGGCCTGGCCGAAGGCGCGCGCCATGCGCACCGGGTCCACCGCCTGGCTGACGGCGGAGTTGAGCAGCACGGCGTCAAAGCCCAGTTCCATGGCGGCGGCGGCATGCGAGGGCGCGCCGATGCCGGCGTCCACCACCAGTGGCACGCCGGGCAGGCGCGCGCGCAGGGTGCGCAGCGCGAAGGGGTTGAGCAGGCCCTGGCCCGAGCCGATGGGCGCGCCCCAGGGCATGAGCAGCTCGCACCCGGCGTCGAGCAGTCGGCGGCAGGTGACGAGGTCGTCGGTGCAGTAGGGAAACACGGCAAAGCCTTCGCGCACCAGCTCGGCGGCGGCCTCCACCGTGCCCCAGGGGTCGGGCTGCAGGGTGTGTTCGTCGCCCACGACCTCCAGCTTGATCCAGTGCGTGCCGTACAGCTCGCGCGCCATGTGGGCCAGGGTGATGGCCTCGCGTGCGCTGCGGCAGCCGGCCGTGTTGGGCAGCAGCCGGACACCGCTGGCCAGGATGCCGGCGATGAAGCCATTGTCGCCGGCCCCGGCCAAGCTGCGCTTGAGGCCCACGGTGACGACCTGCGTGCCCGAGGCCACGATGGCTTCGCCCAGCACCTGGGGCGAGGGGTAGCCGGCGCTGCCGAGCAGAAAGCGGCTGCCGAGTTCGACGCCGTAGGGCGTCCAGTTGGAATGGGTCATGCGCGTCAACCTCCGACGATGGCTTGAAAGGTGAGGACCTGGTCGCCCGCTTGCAGTGGATGGTGCTCACGGCGTTCGCGCGGCACGAAATGGCCGTTGACGGCGGTGGCGAGTGCGGCCCCGTCCAGGCCTTGCTGGCGCAGCAGTTCGGCCAGCGTGAGGCCGTTCTGGCAAGGCAGGAGTTGGTCGTTGAAGTGCAGGGTGTCAGACATGCTTGAGATCTCCCAGGGCGGCGAGTGCGTCCTCCACCAGCGCCGGCGCCAGCAACCAACCGTGGCGGAACAGGCCGTTGATGCGCAGCAGGCCGGGCGCTGTGTGGGTGTGGGGTTCGTTGTTGGGCAGGGCGGGGCGCAGGTTGTTTTCCATGTGCACGATGCGGGCCTCGGCCAGCTCGGGCAACACGCTGTGGGCGGCGGCCATCAGCTCCACCGCGCTGCGCAGGCTCACGGGCGAGCGGTCCTCGCTCTCAATCTCGCTGGCGCCCACCACGAAGAGGTTGCCGGGGCGCGGCACGATGTAGACGCGGTGGCGCGGGTGCAGCAGGCGCAGCGGGCGCAGCAAGCGCAGGCCGGGCGCGTGCAGCCAGAGCAGCTCGCCGCGCACGCCGCGCAGGGGCAGCGCCGGCCGGGCGCCGAGGCCGCGCACGTCGATGGCGAGATCGAAACGGCTGGGCGTGCCGTTGTCCGTGTGCAAGGCACCGGGCCCTACGGTTTGAACCCGCTGGCTCCAGCGCCAGTCCACGCCGGGCGCGTGGGTGGCCAAGGCGTGCAGCATGTCGCGGGCCATCACCTGGCCTTCGTCGGGCAGCAGCCAGCCGTGCAGGTCGCGTGCGAGCGCGGGTTCCAACGCTGCCAGGGCGTCGCGGTCCAGCGGCTGCGGCGCGGGCAGGTCGGGCGCAGCCTGCAAGCGGGCCAACACCCGGCGCGCCGCTCCCAGGTCGGCACCATGCGCCAGCAGCAGGCTACCGTGCTGCGCGAACAGTGGTGCCCCACAACCTTGCTTGCGCAGCGCCTGTGCGATGTCGCGCCACAGTGCCAGCGAGCGCCAGCCCAGGCGCGCGATGGCCGGGCCGGCGCTGTCCAGCTCGGCCAGCGGGCTGAGCATGCCGGCGGCGGTGAAGCCGGCGGCGTGTGGGGTGGTGTCGGCCAGTTGCCCGGTGGCCGGCGCCTGGGGGCCGGGCGCCGGGTCAAACACCGTGACCGCGTGCCCGGCGTGGCCCAGCCGCCAGGCCAGCAGCCGTCCGAGCACGCCGGCCCCGGCAATGCCTATGCGGGCCACGGCGTCAGGCCTTCTTCGTGGTCAGTGCGTCCAGCGGCACGTAGAACTCGCCGCCGGTGGCCTTGAACTCGGCGCTTTTCTGCGCCATGCCACGGGCGAGGGCCTCGCCCTCGCTCACGCCCTGGTTCGCTGCGTAATCCCGCACGTCCTGCGTGATCTTCATGCTGCAGAACTTGGGGCCACACATGGAGCAGAAGTGCGCCTCCTTGCTGCTGTCCTTGGGCAGTGTTTCGTCGTGGTAGGCCTCGGCGGTCTGCGGGTCCAGGCCCAGGGCGAACTGGTCGCGCCAGCGAAACTCGAAGCGCGCCTTGCTCATGGCGTCATCGCGCGCGCGGGCCCCCGGGTGGCCCTTGGCGATGTCGGCGGCGTGGGCGGCGATCTTGTAGGCGATGATGCCCTGCTTCACATCGTCACGGTCGGGCAGGCCCAGGTGTTCCTTGGGCGTGACGTAGCACAACATGGCCGTGCCCATCCAGCCGATCATGGCGGCGCCGATGGCGCTGGCGATGTGGTCGTAGCCCGGCGCGATGTCCATGGTCAGCGGGCCCAGGGTGTAGAAGGGCGCCTCGTGGCAGTGCTTGAGCTGCTCTTCCATGTTGGCCTGGATCAGGTGCATGGGCACGTGGCCCGGGCCTTCGATCATGGTCTGCACGTCGTGTTGCCAGGCGATCCGTGTCAGCTCGCCCAGGGTGCGCAGCTCGGCGAACTGGGCCTCGTCGTTGGCGTCGGCGGCGCTGCCGGGGCGCAGGCCATCGCCCAGCGAGAAGCTCACGTCGTAGGCCTTCATGATCTCGCAGATCTCTTCGAAGTGGGTGTAGAGGAAGTTCTCCTTGTGGTGGGTGATGCACCACTTGGCCAGGATGGAGCCGCCGCGCGAAACGATGCCGGTGCGCCGCTTGGCCGTCATGGGGATTTGGGCCAAGCGCACGCCGGCGTGGATGGTGAAGTAGTCCACACCCTGCTCGGCCTGCTCGATCAGGGTGTCACGGAAGATGGCCCAGCTCAGGTCCTCGGCCACGCCGCCCACTTTTTCCAGCGCCTGGTAGATGGGCACGGTGCCGATGGGCACGGGCGAGTTGCGCACGATCCAGTCCCGCGTGGTGTGGATGTTCTTGCCGGTGGACAGGTCCATGACCGTGTCGCCGCCCCAGCGGATGGACCACACCAGTTTTTCCACCTCTTCCTCGATGGAGGAGGTGACGGCCGAGTTGCCGATGTTGGCGTTGATCTTCACGCCGAAGTTGCGCCCGATGACCATGGGCTCCAGCTCGGGGTGGTTGATGTTGGCCGGGATCACCGCACGGCCGCGCGCCACCTCGTCGCGCACGAACTCGGGCGTGATGATGTCGGGGATGCGCGCGCCCAGCGGGTTGCCTTTCAGACGCGCCTCGCGCTCGGCGTCGCCCAGGTAGGCGCGCATCCACTCGCGCTTGCCGTTCTCGCGGATGGCGATGAACTCCATTTCGGGCGTGACGATGCCTTGGCGCGCGTAGTGCATCTGCGTGACGTTGCCGCCGGGCTTGGCGCGCAGCGGCGTGCGTTGCAGCGCGGCGGCCTCGGCGCGCAGGGCTTCGATGCGGGTGTCCGCCATATCTTCGCCGTTCGGGCCGTGTTTGCCGCCGTCGTCCAGCGCCACCCGGCTGCGGCCGGTGTAGGCCTCGGTGTCGCCGCGCGCAGCCACCCATTCGCTGCGCACCGGTTTCAGGCCTTGGCGGATGTTGATGTGGGCGGTCGGGTCGGTGTAGGGTCCCGAGGTGTCGTAGACCGTGACGGTCTCGCCATTGGTCAACGCGATTTCGCGCATGGGCACGTGCACGCCGTCTTGCGTGCCAGGCACATGGACCTTGCGGGACTGGGGGAAGGGTTTGCGGGTGAGCGAAAGCAGTTGCTGCAGCTTGTCGGGGGCGTTCATCGAGGCAGTCTCCAAAGTGGTTGGAAAAATGCCCCGCCTCGACGCCGGTGGTGCAGGCGCGCATGCCCGCCACACAGGGACGGACGCACGCGCCAACGGCGCTGCAGCTCTTCTTACGCTGGTACTAACCAGATCAAGTTCGCGGTTCCGGCGGTCAAGTCCGCCATCTCAGCACGCCATACGTGCACCCCGGAGCGGGTGGAAGTGTACTTGGGAATCCGAGGGGCGGTGGTTGAGCGGAGATGGGCGTGGCGGGCTGCTCGTCAGTTGGCGGCTTCAGGCTAATTCTGTTGAAAAACACTGATTTTTGAGTTGTCTGGCCCGTGACTTGCATGCGGTTTCTCCTTTACGGAGGTGCAAACCATGATGGGTCACACGGCGAACCAGGATCAGCTCTTCTATGCCTTCAACTTGGAAGAGCACATCCCATCCGACCATTTGCTGAGGGGCATCAACCAGTTCCTCGACCTCAGCACTTTGCGCGAACATCTTGCGCCGTTCTACAGCCACACAGGACGGCCATCCATCGATCCCGAACTGATGATCCGAATGCTGGTCATTGGGTATTGCTTCGGCATCCGCTCCGAGCGCAGACTCTGCGAGGAGGTGCATCTGAATCTGGCCTATCGGTGGTTCTGCCGGCTCGGACTGGAAGACAAAATCCCCAATCACTCCACCTTCTCAAAGAACCGCCACGGCCGGTTCCGCGAGAGCGAAGCCTTCCGTCATGTGTTTGAAGTCGTTCTGGGTCGATGCATGACCGAGGGACTGGTTCGTGGTGAAGGCTTCGCCGTGGATGCCAGCGTCATCAAGGCCGATGCCAATCGGGCCAACGTGACAACGCCTGAAGATCCCAAGGATTGGCCGGAGGCGACAAGCCAAGTCCTGCGGTACGCGAGTACCTTGCAGCGCTGGAAGATACCAATCCGGTCTCAAGCGATACGGTCCCCATAGCCAACCCCAGAACAGTTTCTCTTTCGGACCCACAAGCCAGATACACCGCAGCGCCAGGTGGCCCCGCCTTCTTTGCCTACTCCACCAACTATCTCATCGATCTGGAGGCGGGGATCATCGTGGATGTCGAAGCCACGCAGGCGCATCGCACGCTGGAGGTGGAAGCCACCAAGGCCATGGTGCAACGTGTGCAAGACCGATTCGGTATCAAACCCAGTCGACTGGTGGGCGATACCGCTTATGGCACAGCGCCGATGCTTGATTGGATGGTCAACGACAAAGGGATTGCACCGCACGTCAGGGTCTGGGACAGAACCCAGCGCAAGGACGAGACCCTGTCGAGCAGCGAGTTTCTTTGGAATGAGACCGCCAATGAGTACCGTTGCCCGGAAGGTAAGCCGTTGAAGTCGAACTGGCGGCGGTTCAAGAATCCACGCGACCATGTGACACAGGCGGACACCATCGTGTATCGGGCCAGCTCGCTTGACTGCAGCAATTGCTCGCGCAAACTGGAGTGCTGTCCCAATACCCCGCATCGCAAGATCGCTCGCAGTATCTATGAGGGTGCTCGTGACGTTGCTCGACAGATTGCACAAACAGATGAGTTCAAGCAATCGAGCAAACAGCGCAAGAAGGTTGAGATGCTCTTCGCCCATCTCAAGCGCATCCTCAAGCTCGACCGACTGCGGCTGCGCGGCTTGGCAGGTGCGCGCGACGAGTTCATCTTGGCGGCCACGGCGCAGAACCTGCGAAGAATGGCCAAGTGGTTGCCACTTGCACCGGGCATGCAGGCGGCGATAGCGAGGTAAAGGGGATCAAGTGGAGGGATAGTCGCCAAAAGCGTGCGACCCAACAAACAAAATCATCCTCACTGACAGAAAACGGCGACCCGACCGGGGCGTCGAAACGAGTTTTTCAACAAAATTGGCTGACTGGAGTCATTCACGTTCGACGGGCTGAGCAACTGCTTCGGTCATGACCAGCCAATCGACGAACGACTCGTCAGTGGTGTATGGCACGAGCCTGCCCAAAACCCCTGCCATACTTAATCTGGTGTGGTTGATTTTCTTATCCGTTGGATTCGCCTGACCCCCTTTTTGCGACAGCCCTGCATGCCTACCACTCTCACGCCGTCCACAAAACTGCTGCAACTGCTGCCCGAGGCGGTGATGCAAACCGATGCGCTGTGGGAGATCACTTACCTGAATCCGGCGTGGACCACGCTCACCGGCCATTCGGTGGAAGCAGCGCTCGGCAGGTCTCTGCTTGAATTTGTGCATCCCGGCGACATTGGCACCATGCGCTCGGGCATGCCGGTATTTCGGTTGCGATTTGCCGACGCGGACTATCGCTGGGTGCGTCTGAACCTCTACCCGGAGACGGATGCGGCGCAGCGGGTGATCAGCCGCCAGGGTGTCCTGATCGAGATCACCGAGGTCACCGAGCAGGTGCTGGTGGAGATTCGCCAGCGCTTTTTGCGCTTACTGGAAACCATTGATGGCGTCGTTTGGGAGGCTGAAATCGGCGTGGGCAATACTTTCCTGAGCCCGCAGGTCGAACGGTTGTTCGGCTACTCCGTGGAGGAGTGGCGGTCTGACCCGGGCTTTTGGCGGGCGCATGTGCACCCCGATGATCTGGCACAGGCCCTGCTTATCGATGATGCCGCCTACAACGCCACGCACAGCTATGCCTACGAGATGAGCTATCGGCTGATTGCAAAATCCGGCAAGGTCGTGTGGGTGCGCGATCTGTGCCGCGCAGTGGTCGAGCCGGGGCGACCGAACCGCATGATCGGCCTGATGATCGACGTCACCCAGCAGAAGAACGCCGAACTCGAGTTGTTGCGCTCTGAAAACCGCTATTCGCTGGCGACGCGCGGATCCAATGACGGCATCTGGTACTGGGACTTGCGAACGGACGCCCTGCATGTGTCCGGGCGCTTTCACCAGATCGTCGGGCTGGGCAGCGGCGATCATGTTCACGACGGTGGCTGGAGCTTTCTGGAGCAGCTCATCGATCCCGAAGATCGGGTGCGTGTGCAGGCGGCCTACCGCAGGCACCTGTCGGGGAACTGCCCGAACTTTTCGGTGGATTTCCGCGCGTTCCACGCCGCTGGACGACTGGTGTGGGTCAATTGGCGCGGGCTCGCCGAGTTTGAAGACGGCGTTGCGGTGCGCATGGCGGGCTCGTTGAGCGATCTGGCTGACCGTGGCAGTTCCTACGATGCGCTGACCAGTTTGCCCGGCCGGCCCTTGTTCCGCGATCGCCTCGCGAATCTCATGGCGCTCCACCAGAACGACGCTGCGAACGGTGATGGTGTGCCCACACGCGATGACGCCACCATGTTCGCCGTGCTGCTGCTGGATCTCAACGGGTTCAAGGCCGTCAATGACAACTACGGGCACCATGTGGGCGACCGGCTGTTGCAGCAGGTGGCGCGGCGGCTCGAATCCTGCGTGCGGGCGGTTGATCTGGTCGCCCGCATGAGTGGCGACGAGTTCAATGTGCTGTTGGAGTCCATTGATCCCGCAGAAGCCAGCAACCGCGCCCAACAGATCGCTGCCGCCCTCGCAGCGCCTTACGTGGTCGGCGAACACACCGTGATCAGTGGCGCGAGTATTGGACTGGTCAGCAGTGCATCCAGGCTGGCGACGGTGGACGACTACCTGCGTGCCGCAGACACCGCCATGTACCAGGCCAAAAGCCAGTCATTGGGCGTGTGCGTGTTTCAACCTGCCTGTCGCTCCAGCGCCTGAATGTCAGTTCATGGTGCCGAGAGCGATCCGACGGCGCCTATCTGACGACCGGCAGCAACCGCTGCGTAGCCGTCCCTGGCAGCTCGTGCCCGTACTCGTCAATCAAGCTGCCAGCGTTGGCGATGTCGCCGGCCGCGCGCCAAACGGTCACTGTCGTGCAGGCGTGGCCGTTCCGTGCGGTCGGCTCAGCGCGGGCCTTCTGGTTCCGCCAACTTCACCAGTGTCCACAACACGCGGTTGGCCGGTGTGGGCACGCCCAGCGCCGCGCCACGTCGCATCACATAGCCATTGAGGTGGTCGATTTCGGTGGGCTTGCCACGCATCAGGTCTTGCGCCGTCGATGAGTGTTGCGTCGGCATGGTTTCGGCGATGCGGCGCACCGCCAGGTCCACGTCGCCGGGCAGGGTCACGCCATCGGCGGCGGCCACGGCGCGGCATTCGGCCACCACATCGGCCATCACGTCGCGCACGCCGGGGCGCTCCACCAGCGGGCCGTAGGGCAGCTTGCCCAGGGCGCACAGCGCGTTGTATGCACAGTTGAGGATGAGCTTGACCCAGAGCGAGCCGCGCACGTTGTCGCTGATCTCGGTGGGCACGCCGGCAGCCATGAGCGCCTGCGCCAGGCGCGCGCTGCCGGCTGAGGGTTCGATCACCAGCTCACCGCGCCCGTGGTGGCGCAGGTGGCCAGGGCCGGCCATTTCGGTGGCCACGTAGACCACAGCGGCGGCCACATCCACGCCGGGCAACACGGCGCGCAGCCGTTCGGCGTTGTCCACCCCGTTTTGCAGGCACAGCACCAAGGCGCCCGCCTTGAGGTGGGGGCGCATCTGCTCGCCAGTGGCCTCTGTGTCGGGCGATTTGACGGCAAAGAGCACCACGTCGGCACCGGCCACGGCCGCCGCTTCGGTGCTCGCGGCCACCGGCACCTGTTCATCGAAGGACAAGGTCTGCATGCGCAGGCCATCGCGCTCGAACACCTGCACGTGCTGCGCGCGGCCGATCAGCGTGACGGCGTGACCGGCGCGCGCCAACATGCCGCCGTAGAAGCAGCCAACGGCACCGGCGCCGATGACGGCAACACGCAACGGGGAGGGGGTGGGGGAGGTCATGCGCGGTATTCTAGGAGCCCTGTTTCTCAAGAAGCCGAGCCCGCCACCATGCCCAGCCTTCAGACCTTGTTGATGTTTGCCACCGCGTCCCTGGCGTTGGCGGTGATTCCCGGCCCGACCATGTTGCTGGCCTTGTCCAATGGCATGAGCGGTGGCCTGCGCCGGGCCGCCTGGGGCATGGCCGGCGCCACGCTGGGCAGCGCGGTGGTCATCTCGGTCGTGGCCATTGGGCTGGGCTCGCTGATGCTGGCGTCGGCCTGGCTGTTCGAGATGGTGCGTGTGGTGGGCGTGCTCTACCTGTTGTGGTTGGCGGTGCAACTGTGGCGCAGCCCGGTGGCCGATGTGCAGGCCACGCTGGCCCATGTGCCGGGGCGTGAGGTGCAAGGCCGCGCGGCTTTCACGCGCAGCCTCACGGTGGCTTTGTCCAACCCCAAAGCCCTGCTGTTTTTTGCGGCGTTTCTCCCGCAGTTTGTCGATCCGGCGCAGGCGCTCGCGCCCCAGTACGCGTTGCTGGGCGCGTTGTTCATCGCCATCGACACCGCCGTCATGGTGGCGTACGCCCTGGCGGGGCGGCAGGCGGTGCGCTGGCTGTCCCAGGCGGGCTTGCGCTGGCTCAACTGGGGTTGTGCGGCGGGCATGGGCCTGCTGGCGCTGCTGCTGGCCAGCTATCGGCGCCACGTGGCCTGAGCGGCGCCGTTCACGCTTCCTGAAAGCGGAAGGGTGCCTGCCGGTCGCTGGCGTCCAGTTCGCGAAACTGGCGCGGTGACAGCCCGGTGGTGCGCTTGAAGACCTTGGAAAAACCGAACGCATCCTGGTAGCCCACCGCCTGTGCCACCTGTTCCAGCGTCTGGCGGGTGTCGGCGAGCAGTTGCAGGGCTTTTTGCATGCGCAGCGTGCGCAGATGGTTGAGCGGTGTGTCGCCCAGTGCGCTGCGAAAACGCTCGGCCAGCGCGGACCGCGACAGCCCCACCTGCTGGCCCAGCTCGTCCAAGGTCCAGCCGTGGGCGAGGTTGCCGTGCATGAGGCCCAGCACCTGGCGGATGGGGCGGTCGCTGATGGCGTGGTGCCAGCCGGGTGTCCCCGGGTTCTCGCGTTCGGCGATCTCGCGCAGCGCGAAGGCAAACAGCGCGTCCAGCAGGCCGTGCGTGGCCGAGGTGGCGCCCAGGCCCTCACCGCCCAGCTCGCGGTCCAGCAAACCCAGGGTCAGCGGCAATGGCGACAACTGGGGCAGGCTGTGGCCCCGCACCACAAACCAAGGTGGCAGGCTGCGCAAAAAAGGGTGCAGCGGCGGGTGCCACAGCTGGTAGGCGGCGCTGACCACCTGCGTGCCGCTGTGGCCTGGCAGCGCAGACGGCTCGGCCCCCACAAACGTGGCGATGGGCACGGTGGTGCTGTGCGAGGGTGGCTCAGCGTTCAGCGACAGGTGGTGCACACAGCCCCTCGCCATCAGCACCAGGTCACCGGCCTGCAGGGCCAAGGGTGCGTCGAGGTTGGGCGCGTGCACAAAGGCCTGACCGCGCGTGACCGCGTGAAGACCAAAGCTGCGGTCGCAGGGAAAACGCAGGGCGGCCTCGGGTTGGAGCGCATGCAGGTCGAGCAGGCGGCGCTTCAATCCAGCGACATGCAATATGTCTGAGAGTATGTCCATGACGCCATATTTTCTGGACGATCAGACATGAATGGTGGCATTTCATGCATTCAGGTTCTTGTCGATGCCGGACACACTGAGGGCTCGTTCAACCACACACGGAGTTTTTTCATGACCACCACCCTCGTGATCGGCGCCAGCGGCCAAATCGGTTCGACCCTGGCCGATCTGCTCGCTGCCCAAGGCCAGACCGTTCGGCGCGCCACCAGCCGCGTGGCCACACAAGCCGGCGAAGTCACGGTCAACATGGACACGGGTGAGGGCCTCGCGGCCGCGCTGGCGGGGGCCGATCAGCTGTTCCTGATGTGCCCACCCGGTTTCGCCAACCAGCACGAGCTGCTCATTCCCGCCATCGATGCCGCCAAGACCGCCGGCTTGCGCAAGCTGCTGATGTTGTCGGCCATGGGGGCCAATGCCGACGAGAGCATCCCCCTGCGCCGAGCCGAACTGCACCTGGAGCGCTCAGGTCTGGCCTGGAACGTGATCCGCCCGAACTGGTTCATGCAGAACTTCCACACCTTCTGGTTGGAAGGCATCCAGAGCCAGGGCCAGATCTTCTTGCCGGTGGGTGATGCAAAAGGCAGCTTCATCGACACCCGTGACGTGGCCGCCGTGGCAGCCAAGCTGTTGTCGTCCGACAGTTTCGTGAACGCGGCCCACGACCTCACCGGCAACGAGGCGTTTGACCACCACCAGGTGGCGGCTATCCTTTCGCAGGCGGCGGGCCGCCCCATTGGCTACACCGACATCCCCGAAGACGCGATGCGCCAAGGGTTGCTGGGCGCGGGCCTGCCAGCGGATTACGCCGAGTTCCTGCTGGTGATCCTGGGCGCGTTCAAGGCCGGCTTTGCCGAGCGCACCACCGACGCCGTCCAGCGCATCACCGGCCAGGCGCCCATCCGCCTGGAGCGGTACGCGCAGGACTTCAAGGCCCACTGGGCCTGAGGTTCAGCAGGGCGTCAAAAGCCCTGCACGGCGCGCAGCACTTCCTCGGCGGTGGCGGGTGCGTTCATCGCATCGGGCTGCCCGCCCGCCTGGGCCACCGCGTCGCGCAGTGCTTCATACACGCTGATGCCCAGCATGAAAGGCGGCTCGCCCACGGCCTTGCTGCCAAACACGTTGTCCTCGCGGTTGGGCTCAGGCCACAGCGCCACGTTGAAGTGCTCGGGCACGTCGCCGGTGGCCGGGATTTTGTAGGTGCTGGGCGCATGGGTTTGCAGGTAGCCCTTGTTGTTCCACACCAGCTGCTCGGTGGTGAGCCAGCCCATGCCTTGCACAAACGCGCCTTCGATCTGACCGATGTCGATGGCCGGGTTGATGCTCTGGCCCACGTCGTGCAGGATGTCGACCGCCACCACGCGGTACTCGCCGGTCAAGGTGTCGATGGCCACCTCGGTGCAGGCCGCACCGTACGAGAAGTAGTAGAAGGGCCGCCCCAGCATGGTGACCTTGTCGTAGTGGATCTTGGGCGTGCGGTAGAAGCCATCGCTCCAGAGCTGGATGCGGTTGGCGTAGGCCGCGCCCACCACGTCCTCCCACTGTCGGGTTTTGCTTGGGCTGATGACCTGCCCGTTCACGAAGCGCACCGCACCCGCGCCACAGCCGTCGAGCCCGGCCACGAAACTGGCGAGGTTGTCGCGCACGTTCCGGGCCGCAAACTGGGCCGCGCGGCCGTTGAGGTCGGTACCGCTTGAGGCGGCAGTGGCGCTGGCGTTGGGCACTTTGCTGGTGTCGCTGGCGGTGGAGAGCACACGTTCGAAGGGCACGCCCAGCTCGTCGGCCACGATGGCGGCCACCTTGGTGTTCAGGCCCTGGCCCATCTCGGTGCCACCGTGGTTGACCTGCACACTGCCGTCCGTGTAGACGTGCACCAGCGCGCCGGCCTGGTTGAACAGCGTGGCGGTGAAGCTGATGCCGAACTTGACCGGCGTGAGAGCGATGCCTCGTTTGATGACCGGGCTGCTCGCATTCCACTCGGCTATTGCTCCGTGGCGCTCGCGGTAGCGGCTGGTCTGCGCCAGCGTGGTCATCAGCGGCTCCAGGATGTTGTCCTCCACTTGCATCTGGTAGTGGGTGACGTTGCGGTTCTCGATGCCGTAGAGGTTGCGCAGGCGCACGTCCAGCGCGTCCAGGCCCAGGTGGCGGGCGATGTCGCTCATGATGCGTTCGATCACGATCACGCCCTGCGGGCCACCAAAGCCGCGAAAGGCGGTGTGGCTCTGGGTGTTGGTCTTGCAGCGGTAGCTGCTGATGGCCACGTCTTCGAGGAAGTAGGCGTTGTCGGCGTGGAAGATGGCGCGGTCGGCAACGGGGCCGGACAGGTCGGCGGAGAAGCCGCAGTTGGCCAGCATCTCCAGTTTCAGGCCACACAGCAGGCCGCTGTCGTCAAAGCCCACCTGGTAGCTGTAGGCAAAGGGGTGGCGCTTGCCGGTGATCATGAAGTCGTCGTCGCGGTCCAGCCGCAGCTTGACCGGGCGCTTGAGCTTTTGCGCCGCCACGGCGGCCCACACCGCCAGGTGGCCGGCCTGGGTTTCCTTGCCACCGAAGCCGCCGCCCATGCGTCGGCATTCCACTTTCACCGCGTGGTTGTGCAGGCCCAGCACGTGCGACACCCAGTGCTGCACCTCGCCGGGGTGCTGGGTGCTGGAGTAGACCCACCACTGGTTTTGCTCCAGCGGCAGCACGTAGGCAATCTGGCCTTCGAGGTAGAAGTGTTCCTGCCCACCGACCTCGAAACGGCCTTCCAGCGTGTGCGGTGCACGCGCCAGCGCGGCGGCGGCATCACCGCGCTTGACATGCACTGGCGGCAACACGTAGCTTTGTTTGGCGTGGGCTTCCTGGGGGGTGAGCACGGGCGGCAGTGCCTCGATGTCCCACTTGACCAGGCGTGCGGCGCAGCGCGCGGTCATGGCGTCGTCGGCCAGGATGAGCCCGCCGACCTGACCGATGAACAACACCGTGTCCTGCGCGAACACCGGTTCGTCGTGGCCGAAGGCGGCCAGGATGGGGTCGCCAGGAATATCGGCCGCGCAGATGAAGCCTTGCACGCCGGGCAGGGCCAGGGCCGCGCTCGCGTCCAGGCCTTTCAGCTTGCCGTGGGCGATGGGCGAGCACACCGGTGCCGCGTGCAGGGTGCCCCGCACCTCCGGGATGTCGTCGATGTAGGTGGCGGTGCCCGCCACCTGGGCGCGCGCGCTTTCGTGGAAACGCGAGACGCCAGCAGCGCGGGTGCTGTCGGCAACCAGTTTGAGATCGGGGGCGTTCATGCCGTCACCTCCAGGCTTTTCAGACCGTTCAGTTGTTCGAGGTTGATGGCCTGTTGGCCTTGGCTTTCGAGCCAGAAGCGGCGCAGCAGGTTGCCCATCACGGTGTGCCGGTAAGCCGCGCTGGCGCGCATGTCGGAGATGGGCTGAAACTCGCTTCGAAGGGTGTCCATGGCGGCCATCACCGTGTCCTCGGTCCAGGGTTGGCCCAACAGAGCGGCCTCGGTGTGCCGCGCACGGGCGGGTGTGGCGGCCACGCCGCCGGCGCCGATGGACGCGCTTCGCACCACGCCACCTGCGATCTCCAGCCGGATGGCCAGGCAGATGGCCGAGATGTCGTCGTCAAAGCGTTTGCTGATTTTGTAGACGGCCAGTTTTTCGTCCTGGGTGGGACGGGGCACCTTGATCCAGGCCACCAGTTCGTCGGGCCGCATGACGTTGGTGCGGTAGCCGGTGTAGAGGTCTTCCAGCCGCAGTTCGCGGTGGGCGATCTCGCCGCCGGCCGCAGTTTTTTTCCAGCGCATCAGCACCACGCTGGCGCCCAGGGCGATGAGCAAGGGCATGGAGTCACCGATGGGCGAGCCATTGGCCACGTTGCCGCCCAGGGTGCCCGAGTTGCGTACCGGCAAACCTGCAAAACGCTGGCTGAAGGTTTTGAGTTGGGGGCGTTCCTTCACCAGCGCCGCAAACGCGTCGGTGAGCGACACGGCCGCACCAATGGCGATGTGGTGTTGGTAGGTTTCGACGCGTTGCAGCTCGCGCGCGGCGGTCACGTCCAGCACCTGCTCAAAACGTTTGTGCTGTTTGGTCACCCACAGGCCGACGTCGGTGCAGCCGGCCACCACCTGTGCCTTGGGGTGGGCGGCACGGGCCTGCAACAAAGCGGGCAGTGTGGCGGGGCGCAGGTAAGGGGTGTCGGTGGTGGGCTTCTTCTTCAGCGCCTTGAGTGCCGCCACGGTAGCGTCGGTGTCCACCGTGCAACCGGCGGGCAGGGGCAAGTCGCCCATCTGTTGCGCCGCATCCAGGATGGGGCGGTAGCCGGTGCAGCGGCACAGGTTGCCCGAGAGATCGACTTGGGCCTGCTCGCGGGTGATGCCTTGGCCGTGGTTGGTGTTCTGGTACATGCCGAACAGGCTCATCACGAAACCCGGTGTGCAGAAGCCACACTGGCTGCCGTGGCATTGCACCATCGCCTCTTGTGCTGGGTGCAGTTCGCCGGTGGGCGCCGCGATGTCCTCGGCGGTGTAGACCGCCATGCCATCCACCGAATGCGCCATTCGGATGCAGCTGTTGATGGCCCTGTGCCGCAGCTGGCCATCGACCAGTTCGCCCAGCACCACGGTGCAGGCGCCGCAGTCGCCTTCGCCGCAGCCCTCTTTGGTGGCGCTCAGGTGCAGGTCTTCGCGCAACACGTCCAGCAGGGTGCGGTCGGGTGCGACGTGATTCAGCGTCACGGTCTCGCCGCGGCGCACGAATCTCAGGGTTTGTCCGGATGTTTGAGACTTCATGAACGCCAGCATAGCGTCCCGCTCCGTGGCACAACATATGCTCAGCCATATGACAGGAATGTCCAGAACACGATCAACGCATACAGTGTCCAGGTATGAAATACATGCCCATGTTCGACAAGATTGACCTGCACCTGATCCGCGTGCTGCACACCGTGCTCACCGAGCGCAGCGTGTCGCGTGCGGCGCTGCGTTTGGGCATGTACCAGCCGGCGGTCAGTGCGGCGCTCAAGCGCCTGCGCGAACTCGCGGGTGATCCCCTTCTGGTGCGTTCGGGCGCCAGCATGGTGCCCACCGAAGCCGGCCTGCGCATGATCGCGCCAGCGGCCGACATCCTGCGCAGCGCCGAGGTGCTGTTTTCCGATGCGCGCGCCTTCGACCCGGCCACCGCCCGCCACACCTTCAGCCTGGCCGCCAGCGACTACCTCGACCCCGCCTTCCTGCCCCAATTGGTCACGCAGATCAAGGCCCTGGCACCTGGTTGCCAGATCGAGATCCACCCCTTGTCGGCCGACGCCGACTACCGCACACACCTGGCCCAGGGGCACTACGAAGTGGTGATTGGCAATTGGCCCAAACCGCCAGACGACCTGCACCTGGGCAGCCTGTTTGGCGACGAGGTGGTTTGCCTGGTGGCCAAACACCACCCGGCGGTGCGCCGTGGCTGGGACCAAACCGCGTGGCTCGCCGCTGAACACATCGCCCCCACGCCCACCCATCCCGGTGCACGGGGCTTCATTGACGACCACCTGGCCGCACAAGGCTTGGCGCGCAACATCACCGCGCGTTGTCCCCATTTCGCGCTCATCCCGGCCATGGTGGCCGGCAGCCTGCTGGTGCTGACGACGGGCCGCCAGTACTGCGAACGTTTCACCGCCAGCCTGCCCGTGCGCGTGCTGCCTTGCCCGGTGGAATTCCCTCGCATGATGTATTACCAGCTCTGGCACGAGCGCACCCATGCGTCCAAGGCGGGGCGTTGGCTGCGCGAGCAGATCAAGACGGTGGCGGCCTCGCTGCGCGCGCCGCCGCATGAGGCGGCTGCGTAGCCACCACCTGGCCGCACCCCTGACCAAAACATACAACAAAGAGGAGACACAACCCATGAACTGGACCGAACGCGTGTTCAAACTGCAGGAACACGGCACCACGGTGCGCAACGAACTGGTGGCGGGCCTGACCACCTTCCTGACGATGGCCTACATCATCTTCGTCAACCCATCCATCCTGGGTGATGCGGGCATGCCCAAGGACGCCGTGTTTGTGGCCACCTGCCTGATTGCGGCGCTGGGCACCACCATCATGGGCCTGTACGCCAACTACCCGATCGCGCTCGCGCCGGGCATGGGGCTCAACGCCTATTTCGCCTACGTGGTGGTGGTGAACATGGGCTTCACCTGGCAGGCGGCGCTGGGCGCGGTGTTCGTGTCGGGCTGCCTGTTCTTGCTGGTCACGCTGCTGGGGCTGCGCGGGTTGATCATCCGAGGCATCCCCCATTCGCTGCGCTACGCGATCACGGTGGGCATCGGGCTGTTCCTGGCACTGATTGCGCTCAAGAGCGCGGGCATCGTGGCCCCATCGCCCGCGACCTTCGTGACGCTGGGCGAACTGCACAAGCCACCGGTGGTGCTGGCCGTGCTCGGCTTCATGTTGATCGTGGTGCTGGACAAGCTGAAGGTGCCAGGCGCCATCCTGATCGGCATTGTGGCGGTGACGGTCGCATCGTTCTTTTTCGCCGGCAACGAGTTCCGCGGCGTTTTTTCGATGCCGCCTTCCATCGCGCCCACCTTTTTGCAACTGGACATCAAGGCGGCGATGTCGGTCGGCTTGCTGAACGTGGTGCTGGTGTTTTTCCTGGTCGAGCTGTTCGATGCCACGGGCACGCTGATGGGTGTGGCCAAACGCGCCGGCTTGCTGGTGCCGGGCAAGATGGAGCGCTTGAACAAGTCGCTGCTGGCCGACAGTGGTGCCATCTTTGCCGGTGCGCTGCTGGGCACGTCGAGCACCACGGCCTACGTTGAAAGTGCTTCGGGTGTGCAAGCCGGTGGCCGCACGGGCCTCACGGCGCTGACGGTGGCGGTGCTGTTCCTGGCCTGTCTGTTCATTGCGCCGCTGGCCGGCGTGGTGCCGGCCTACGCCACGGCACCGGCGCTGTTTTTTGTGGCCTGCCTGATGCTGCGCGACCTCACCGAACTCGACTGGGACGACACCACCGAGGTGATCCCCGCCGCCGTGACCGCGCTGGTCATGCCCTTCACCTACTCCATCGCCAACGGCCTGGCTTTTGGTTTCATCACCTACGCCGTGCTCAAGCTGTTCACCGGCAAGGCGAAGGAAGTGCACAAGATGGTGTGGGCCATCGGTGGCGTGTTCCTGTTCAAATTCGTCTATATCGGAGGACACTGAGGCGGGGCGGTTCCACATCGGCCCGATGTTTGCTTGGCGCTCTCCAGCCGGGCGGCGAAAATGCCGCCCCACCCACTACGCAGGATCTGACTCCGAGGAGAACTGATTGACCACATCGCGACTGCAACTGACAGGCATCACCAAACGCTACCCCGGCGTGGTGGCCAACAAGGACGTGCACCTGACCGTCGCCCCCGGGGAAATCCACGCCGTGCTGGGCGAAAACGGCGCGGGCAAGTCCACGCTGATGAAGATCATCTACGGCTCCGTCAAACCCGACGAAGGCGCTGTGTTGTTCAATGGCAAACCGGTGCACATCCGCAACCCCCAGGAGGCGCGGGCACTGGGCATCAGCATGGTGTTCCAGCACTTCAGCCTGTTCGACACGCTGACCGTGGCGGAAAACGTGTGGCTGGGCCTGGACAAAAGCCTGACGCTGGAGGAGGTGACCGAAAGCATCCGCGCCAAGGCCGCCGAGTACGGGCTGGACATCGCGCCCGAGCGTCCGGTGCACACCCTGAGCGTGGGCGAGATGCAGCGGGTCGAGATCATCCGTGCGCTGCTCACCCAGCCGCAGTTGCTCATTCTTGACGAACCCACCTCGGTGCTCACGCCGCAGGCGGTGGAAAAGCTGTTTGTGGTGCTCAAGAAGCTGGCGTCCGAGGGCTGCAGCATCCTCTACATCAGCCACAAACTGCACGAAATCCGCGAGCTCTGCACCGCCTGCACGGTGCTGCGCGGTGGCCAGGTCACAGGTGTGTGCAACCCCCAGCAGGAGAGCAACGCGTCGCTCAGCCGCCTGATGATCGGGGCCGAACCGCCAGCCTTGGGCTTGCGCGAGCAGCGGCCCGGTGCCGCCGTGATGCAGGTGCGTGGTCTGAGCCTGAAAAGCGACGATCCGTTTGGCACCGACCTGGAAGGCGTGCAGCTCACCGTGTGCGCGGGCGAGGTGGTGGGCATTGCGGGCGTGTCGGGCAACGGGCAGGGCGAACTGTTGTTTTGCCTGTCGGGCGAAGACCGCCGCGCGCCGACCGGCAGCATCAGCGTGAGCGGCACGGACGTGTCGCGTTTCGGGCCGGGCAAGCGCCGTTCGCTGGGCCTGCACTTTGTGCCGGAAGAACGCCTGGGCCGTGGCGCGGTGCCCACCCTGGGTCTGGCACACAACCTGCTGCTGTCGCGCCGTGACGCCATCGGCGCCGGGGGCTGGCTCAAGCTGGGCCTGTTGCGTGAGCAGGCACAAGACATCATCACCCGCTACAAGGTCAAGACGGCCGGGCCGGACGCCGCGGCCAAGTCGCTTTCGGGCGGCAACCTGCAGAAGTTCATCGTCGGCCGCGAGATCGAGGCCCGCCCGAAGCTGCTCATCGTCAGCCAACCCACCTGGGGTGTGGACGTGGGCGCGTCGGCCCAGATACGCGGCGAAATCCTGGCCCTGCGCGACGCCGGTTGTGCGGTGCTGGTGGTGAGCGAAGAGCTGGACGAACTGTTTGAAATTTGCGACCGCCTGTACGTGATGGCGAAAGGGCGGCTGTCGCCCAGCGTGGACCGCAGCAAGGCGTCGGTGACGCAGATCGGGGAATGGATGTCGGGATTGTGGAACCAGGGCGCTGCGGCGGCCGTGCAAGCGGAGGTGGCCCATGATCAAGCTTGAAGCGCGTCCCCAGCCCTCCGGCTTCTGGGGCTACGCCTCGCCCATCCTGGCCCTGCTGGTGACGGTGGTCATTGGGGTCATCCTGTTCGTGGCGCTGGGCAAAGACCCGGTGCGTGGTCTGCAGGTGTTTTTCTGGGAGCCGATTCGCAACGTCTACGCCATTGGCGAGTTGATGGTCAAGGCCACGCCGTTGCTCATCATTGCCCTGGGCCTGGCCGTGTGTTTCCGCTCCAACGTGTGGAACATCGGTGCCGAAGGCCAGTTCATCATCGGCGCCATCACCGCCGGTGGTGTTGCCTTGCTGGCCGACAAGACGACTGGCCCCTGGATCGTGCCTGCCATCTTGCTGGCCGGGGTGCTGGGTGGCATGTTCTGGGCGGGCATCACCGCCTTGCTGCGCGACCGCTTCAACGCCAACGAAATCCTGGTCAGCCTGATGCTGGTTTACGTGGCGGTGCAGGTGCTCAACTTCCTGGTGTACGGCCCCTGGAAAGACCCATTGGGCTACAACTTCCCGCAGACCAAAACCTTTGACGCGGTGACCAAAATCCCGCGCCTGATCGACGGTTCCCGCGTCAACATCGGTCTGCTGCTGGCGCTGGCCGGTGTCGCAGGTGCCTGGCTGTTCCTGTTCCGCACCTATTCGGGTTTTGCCCAGCAGGTGGGTGGTTTGGCGCCAGCGGCGGCGCGGTACGCCGGTTTTTCGTCTCGCACCGCTCTGTGGATTGCGCTGCTCACCTCGGGTGCCGCAGCGGGTCTGGCGGGGGCGCTGGAGGTCGCCGGGCCCATTGGCCAGCTCACGCCTTATGTGCCCGCAGGCTACGGCTTCGCCGCCATCATCGTCGCATTTGTGGGGCGGCTGCACCCGGTGGGCATCGTGTTCTCGGCCCTGCTCATGAGCATGTTCTACATCGGCGGCGAACTGGCGCAGTCGCACCTGGGGCTGCCCAAATCCATCACTGGCGTGTTCCAGGGCCTGCTGCTGTTCTCGCTGCTGGCGGCCGACACGTTGATTGCCTACCGCATCAAGTTCATTGCGAAGAAAGTCTGAGATGGAATCCACCGCACTTTTGATCGCCGCTTCGCTCAATGCCGGCACCGTGTTGGCCATTGCCGCCCTGGGGCTGCTCATCAACGAGAAGGCCGGCATCGTCAACCTCGGGGCTGAAGGCATGATGTTGTGTGCCGCCCTGGCCGGCTTCGCGGTGGTAGCGACCACTGGCAGCACCGCTCTGGGCTTTGCGGCGGGCATGGCCGCCGGCGCGGTGCTGGCGGCCATTTTTGGCCTGCTGGTGATCTGGCTCAACACCAACCAGTACGCCACGGGCTTGGCGCTCAGCCTGTTTGGCGGCGGGTTTTCGGCCTTTGCCGGCATCAACTACGTGCAGGCCAAGTTGCCCGAGCAGGCCCAGCACGCCATTCCGCTGCTGTCCGACATCCCTTTCCTGGGCAATGCGCTCTTCAAACACCACCCCATGGTGTACGTCGGGGTGGCGCTCACGCTCGGTCTGATCTGGTTCCTGTACCGCACCCGCGCGGGCCTGGTGCTGCGCAGCGTGGGCGAAAGCCCCGAGTCGGCCCACGCGCTGGGCTACCCGGTGCGCCGCATCCGCCTGATGGCGGTGGTGGCCGGTGGCGCCTTGTGCGGCTTGGCGGGGGCCTATGTGTCCACCGTCTACACGCCGCTGTGGGTGGAGGGCATGATTGCCGGCAAGGGCTGGATCGCGTTGGCCTTGACCACCTTCGCCACTTGGCGCCCGGCACGGGTCTTGCTGGGAGCCTACCTGTTCGGTGGTGTGACCATGTTGCAGTTCCACCTGCAAGGCATTGGCGTGAACGTGCCCAGTCAGTTCCTGACCATGTTGCCTTACCTGGCCACGGTGGTGGTGCTGGTGCTGATTTCGCGCAACCCGGTGTGGATTCGCGTCAACATGCCCACCTCCATCGGCAAGCCGTTCTACCCAGGCTCATAATCTGCTGTTTTTGTGTTTTTCAACCCACGTCCCTCAGGAGTCGACATGACAGACCAGAAGAAACGCACCATCCTCAAAACGGTGGCCCTTTCGGCACTCACCAGCGCGGTGCTGATCGGTTGCGGCAAGAAGGAAGAGCCGGCGCCTGCGCCCGCACCGGCCCCGGTGGCCGAAGCGCCCAAGCCCGAGCCGCTGAAGATTGCATTCGCCTATGTCGGCCCGGTGGGCGACGGCGGTTGGACCTTCGCGCACGACAACGGCCGCAAGGCGATGGAAGCCGAGTTCGGCGACAAGGTCAAAACCAGCTTCGTCGAGAGCGTGCCTGAAAGCGCCGACGCCGAGCGCGTGATCCGCGACATGGCCCAACAAGGCAACACGCTGATTTTCGGCACCACTTTCGGCTACATGGAGCCCATGCTCAAGGTCGCCGCCGACTTCAAAAACGTGAAGTTCGAGCACGCCACCGGCTACAAAACCGCCGACAACATGCGCACCTATGACAGCCGCACCTACGAAGGTGCCTACATGGCGGGCGTGATCGCGGGCAGCATGACCAAGACCAACACCCTGGGTGTGGTCGGCTCCATCCCCATCCCGGAAGTGATCCGCAACATCAACAGCTTCACGCTGGGTGCGCAGTCGGTCAACCCCAAGATCAAGACCAAGGTGGTCTGGGTCAACAGCTGGTTCGATCCACCAAAGGAAACCGAAGCCGCCACCTCGCTGATCAACGGGGGGGTGGATGTGCTGTTCCAGAACACCGACTCCAGCGCCGTGCTGCAAACCGCCGAGAAGATGGGCAAACGCGCCTTTGGCTGGGATTCGGACATGACCGCCTACGGCCCCAAGGCCCACCTGGGTTCGGCCGTCATCAACTGGGGCCCTTACTACAAGAAGGCCGTGGGCGATGCACTCAACGGCACCTGGTCGACCGGCTCGGTGTGGTGGGGTGTGAAGGAAGGCGCCATCGACATGGTGTCCGTCGCTGAGGACGTGCCCGCCGAGGTCAAGGCCAAGGTCGACGCCGTCAAGGCCGGCCTGAAGGACGGCAGCTTCCACCCCTGGACCGGCCCGATCGTGGGCCAGGACGGCAAGGAAGTGCTGGCCAAGGACGCCAAGGCCGACGACGCCTTCCTGGGTGGCATCAAGTTCTACGTCAAGGGCGTGGAAGGCAAGGTGCCGCAATAAGCGCTCGGCTACTGCGCGGGCACCATGCGTAGTTGGGCGGTGCTCGGGATCCTCACGTACAGGAAGTATGTTCCGGTTCCTGCGCTCCGTCCGCCTAGCCTGGCACCCGCTCGCTACGCCTCGAACCCGTGAGTTCGTAAGGGCCACCTCCGGGTGGCCCTTTTTGTTCCCAATCCCCATGATCGAAACTCAACATTGGTGGCCGGTGGCGCAGGTGAGCGCCGCGGTGTCGGCGCCGTTTCCCGTGCGGCTGCTGGACCACGACCTCGTGCTGTGGCGCGATGGGCAGGGCCGGCTGGCGGCCGCCCACGACCGTTGCCCACACCGGGGTGCCCGCCTGTCCCTCGGCCGCGTGTGTGACGGTCAGTTGGAGTGCCCGTACCACGGCTGGCGTTTTGACGCCGATGGCCCCTGCCGCCATGTGCCCGCGCTGCCGGACTTCGTTCCCCCCGCCAGCCAGCGTTTGCGCACCGTGGGCGTGCGCGAAGCGCACGGCCTGATTTGGGTGTGCGTGGATGGCGATAGTGGGGACTTGCCCGCGTTTTCCACCGAAAGTGACAGCCGCCTGCGCAAGCTGAACTGTGGTCCGTATGACGTGGCCACCAGCGCGCCGCGCATCGTCGAGAACTTTCTCGACATGACCCACTTCGCGTTTGTGCACGAAGGCTGGCTGGGCGAGCGGGGTCACGCCGCGCACCACGACCACCCGGTGGAGCGCACGCCCAGCGGGCTGATCGCCACCGGTTGCCAGGCCTGGCAGCCGCAGTCCAACCGCTTGTCCAGCGGCGGGGCCATGGTGGACTACACGTATGAAGTGACCGGCCCCTTCAGCGCCGTGCTCACCAAACGCCCGGACGACCCGGCGCTGGGCGACTACCACGAGGCCATTGGCCTTTTCATCTGCCCGCTCACGCCCGAGACCAGCCGGGTCTGGTTCCGCCTGGCCATGGCCGATTTCGCGTCCAGCGACGAGGCGCTGCGCGCCTTCCAGCACACCATCTTCACCCAGGACCAGCCGGTGCTGGAATCGCAACACCCCAAGTGCCTGCCGTTGGACCCGCGTGCGGAACAACACACCACAGCCGACCGCGTGTCGCTTGCCTACCGACGCTTCCTGCGCGACAGTGGCATCACCTTTGGAGTCATCGCATGAACACCTTGCCCCCCATCTCCGCAGAACGTCTGGTGGACCTGCTGCGCACCGCGCCCAAGGCCGAGTTGCACATCCACATCGAAGGTTCGCTGGAGCCTGAACTGATCTTTGCCTTGAGCCAGCGCAACGGCATCGCCATCCCCTACGCCAGCGTGGACGAATTGCGCCGTGCCTATGCCTTCAGCAACCTGCAGAGCTTTCTGGACATCTACTACGCCGGTGCCAGCGTGCTCATCACCGAACAGGACTTCTACGACATGGCCTGGGCCTACCTGCTCAAGGCGCAGGCCGACCACGTCATTCACACCGAAATCTTTTTCGACCCGCAGACCCACACCGCGCGCGGTGTGGCGATGAAGACCGTCATCGACGGCCTGCACCGCGCCTGCCAGGACGCGCATGCGAAGCTGGGCGTCAGCGCCAGCCTGATCCTGTGTTTCCTGCGCCACCTGAGCGAAGAAGACGCATTTGCCACGCTGGAAGACGCCTTGCCCCATCGTGACCAGTTCATCGGCGTCGGGCTCGACTCGAGCGAGCTCGGCCACCCGCCCGAAAAGTTTGCTCGCGTGTTCGCGCGCTGCCGCGAGTTGGGTCTGCACCTGGTGGCCCACGCGGGCGAGGAAGGCCCGCCCGAGTACATCTGGAGCGCGCTGGACGTGCTCAAGGTCGAGCGCATCGACCACGGCGTGCAGTCCACCCGCGACGCCGCGCTGATGAAGCGACTCGCGGCCGAGCGCATCCCGCTCACCGTGTGCCCGCTGTCCAACCAGAAGCTGTGTGTGTTCCCCAACCTGGCCGACCACAACCTGGGCCGCCTGCTGGACGCCGGTCTGTGCGCCACCGTCAATTCCGACGACCCGGCCTACTTCGGCGGCTACATGAACGACAACTTCCTGCAGACCTTCGCCGCCACCGGCCTCACGGCCCAGCACGCCTACACGCTCATGCGCAACAGCTTCGAGGCCAGCTTCCTGGCGCCAGCGGCCAAGCGGGCCATGCTGGACCGGGTGGACGCCGCCTTCCTGGCCTGAGCCTCACCAGGCCGCGAGGTGCGCGTGCAGCCGTGCCTTCGTGTTGGCGTCGGCAAAACTCGCGGCAATTGACGTGCCGGCCAGTGCGCGCAGGGTGTCGTCGCCCCAGCCGAAGTGTTTGGCGCACAGCGCGTATTCGTTCGGCAGTGTGGTGCCAAGCAGGCTGGGGTCGTCGGTGTTGAGCGAGAGCCGCACCCCGGCCGCGCGCAGGCGCTCCACCGGGTGGGCGTCCAGCGAGGGATAGACCTTGAGCACCAGGTTGGAGCTGGGGCACACGCCCAGCGGGATGCCGGTGTCCACCAGCAGGCCAACGACGGCCGGGTCGTCGATGGCGCGCACGCCGTGGTCGATGCGGTCGGCCTGCAAGAGTTCGACGGCATCGCGCACGCCCTCGGCGCCGCTGGATTCGCCCGCGTGCACGGTGCGCTTGAGGCCCGCTTCACCGGCGCGGCGGAAGGCGTCGGCGAAACGCGGGCCGGTGCGGCCGGCCGTGGCCTCGTTGCCGTCCACCGACAAGGCCACCACACGCGGGTGGCGCCAGCCCGCCAGCAGCCCAACCAGTTCGGTGGCTTCGTCCGCAGTCTGGGTGCGCAGCAGGCTCACACACAGGCCCACGCGGGGCAGGCCCATTTGCTCGGCCTCTCGAAAGCCTGCGTCCAGCGCATCGATGAAGGCACGCAGGCGCCCGTGCCAGGCGCTCCAGTGTGTGGGGTTGACGATGAGGTCGGCGTAGCCGGTGCCGTCGGCGGCCAGGCGTTCGCAGAACGCCCGTGCCAGCGTGGCCACGCGTTCTGGCGTGTTGGCCAGACCACAAGCCCAGTCCAGGAAGTACAGGAAGTCGGCCAGCCCTTCGAACTGCAGCAGCCGCTCGCGCGGGCGCGGCATGGGCACCGTGGCCTCGCGCGCCCAGTGCGCAAGGGTGGCGGGCTCGAAGGTGCCTTCCAGGTGGACGTGGACCTCCGCTTTAGGCAGGGCCGTCAGGCGTTGCAGTGTGGGGATCGTTTCCATCGCGCCATCATCGGTGCCGGAGAAGGGCAGGACATACGCGCACCCGTATGAAACCCATGGTGCTCACCTGTCCAGCATGCCAACGCTTCTGCCATCTGGCTTGACTTAATTACATTTGTGCAAATATAATTACAGCGCTCAGGTGGCGCCATGCCACCGCTTTTCTTGGTCGCGCGCCACGCGTGGCTTGTCCGATACCCGTCTTTGCCCCCGTCGCCGCACAGCCCGGCACGCAGGGTGGGCGCCGCAGTTCGCAGGCGCATCAGACCCCATTCATCAGGAGGACCCATGAAACTTTCCACCCGTCTGACCACCACCGCAGCCTGTGTGTTGGCGCTGAGCGCCTGCAGCAAATCCGAGTCGCCGCCGGTGGCCACCACCGCTGCGGCCACGAGCGAACCAACATGTGGCCGCGTGAAGGTGGCCAACATGAACTGGCAGTCGGCCGAGGTGCTGGCCAACGTCGATCAGATCATCTTGAGCGCCGGCTACGGTTGTGAGGTGGAGCTGGTGCCGGGCGACACCATGCCCACGTTGACCTCGATGATGGAAAAGGGCCAGCCGGACGTGGCGCCCGAGGCGTGGATCAACGCAGTGCGCCAGCCGCTGGATGCGGCGGTGCAAGAGGGCCGCCTGCACTACGCCGCGCGCTCGCTGCCCGATGGCGGCGTGGAGGGCTGGTGGATTCCCAAATACGTGGCCGACCAGCACCCCGACATCAAGACCATCGACGATGTGCTCAAGCGCCCCGAGCTGTTCCCCGCCCCCGAGGCCAAGGGCAAAGGTGCCGTGCACAACTGCCCGTCGGGCTGGAACTGCCAGATCACCACCGAAAACGCCTTCAAGGCCTGGGGCGCCAAGGACAAGAACTTTGTGTTGGTGGACACGGGTTCTGCCGCCGGTCTGGATGGCTCGATTGCCAAGGCCTACGAGCGCAAGCAGGGCTGGCTGGGTTACTACTGGGCGCCCACCGCGATTCTGGGTCGGTACGAGATGGTCAAGCTCGACGCCGGGGTGCCACACGACAAGGCCGCGTTCGAGGTCTGCAACTCGCGCGCCGACTGCGCGGCACCGGTGCGCACCGACTGGGCCAGCGCCGAGGTTTTCACCGTGGTGACCGATGAGTTCCGCAAGCGCGCCGGCCCGGCCTACGATTACCTGAGCCAGCGCGGCTGGTCCAACAACACGGTCAACGGCTTGTTGGCCTGGATGACGGAGAAGCAGGCCAACGGCGCCGACGCCGCGCGCCACTTCCTCAAAACCCAGCCAACGGTGTGGGAGCCCTGGGTCAGCGCCGAGGTGGCGGCCAAGGTGCGAGGGGCCGTGGGCGAGTGAGCCATGAACGTGTTGCTTGAATTTCCCGCCATCGATGAGGACAAGCTGCGCGCGCTGCGGCTGTTCATCGACAGCGAGTTCCGTGCCTTCACCCGCACCCATGGCGAGGCGATGGAGGCCTTGTTCAACCCCCTGCGCGACTTCCTGCTGGCCAGCGAGCGGCTGCTGACCACATCGCCCTGGCCCCTGGTGGTGGGCGGCATTGGGCTGCTGGCCTGGCTGGCCAGCCGCTCGTGGAAGATTGCGGTCGCCTCCATGCTCGCGCTGCTGGGTGTGGGTGCCCTGGGCATGTGGGACGACACCATGAAGACCATCTCCATGATCTTCGTGTGCACGGTGGTGGCGCTGGTGCTCGGTTTGCCGATTGGCGTGCTGATGAGCCGCTCGGACCGCGTGCGCCGGATCATTGGCCCGGCGCTGGATGTGATGCAGACCATGCCCAGTTTTGTGTACCTCATCCCGGTGGTCATGCTGCTGGGCATTGGGCGCGTGCCGGGCCTGATTGCGGTGGTGATTTACGCCGTGCCGCCCATCATCCGCTTCACCGATCTGGGCATCCGCATGGTGCGCGACGACCTGCTGGAAGCCGCCGACGCGTTCGGTTCCTCGGCCTGGCAGAAGCTGCGCCAGGTGCAGCTGCCCATGGCCTTGCCCACCATCATGGGCGGTGTCAACCAGACCATCATGTTGGCGCTGTCCATGGTGGTGGTGGCTTCGATGATCGGTGTGCAGGGCCTGGGGCAACCGGTGCTGCGTGCCATCACCAACCAGTACTTTGCCATGGGCCTGCTCAACGGCCTGGCCATCGTGGTGATCGCCATTGTGTTCGACCGCGTCTCGCAAGCCTACGGCCTGCGTCTGCAAAAAAACCGGGAGGGAAGCCATGTCTGAAGCCGCCACCTTGTCGATGGGCGCGATGGCGCCCGCCGGCAGCGAGACCACCGCCCACAGCAGCAGCGCCGTGGGTGTGTCCATCAAGGGCCTGTACAAGGTGTTTGGCCCCCACCCCCAATCGTGCCTGCCGCTGGTGATGGAAGGCATGGGCAAAACGCAGTTGCTGGAGCAGACCGGCCACGTGCTGGGCCTGCGCCACATCGATCTGGACATGCCGGCCGGGCAGATCCAGGTCATCATGGGGTTGTCGGGTTCGGGCAAAAGCACGCTGATTCGCCACATCAACCGCCTGATCGACCCCACCGCTGGCTTGGTTCAAGTGGGTGCGGACGACGTGACCGCCATGGACGAGAAGCGCCTGCGCGCCTTTCGCCGCGAGCGCACCGCCATGGTGTTCCAGAAGTTCGCGCTGTTCCCGCATTTCACAGTGCAGGAGAACACCGAATACGGTCTGCAGATCAAGGGCGTGGCCCGCAAGGCGCGGCGCGAACAGGCCATGCGCTGGATCGAGCGCGTGGGCCTGAGCGGCTACGAGTCGCACTATCCGAGCCAGCTTTCGGGTGGCATGCAGCAGCGTGTGGGCCTGGCGCGTGCGCTGACCAACGACGCGCCCGTGTTGTTGATGGACGAGGCCTTTTCGGCGCTAGACCCGCTGATCCGCGCCGACATGCAAAGTGTGTTGCTCGACCTGCAGCAGGAGATTGGCAAGACGATCGTGTTCATCACCCACGACCTGGACGAAGCCTTGCGCCTGGGCGACCGCATCGCCATCCTGCGCGACGGCGAGGTGGTGCAGCAGGGCACGGGCCAGCAGATCGTGCTGCAACCGGCGGACGACTACATCGCCAGTTTTGTGCGCGACGTCAACCGCGGCCGCGTGATCCGCTGCCGCACCTTGATGCGTGCCGGCGCGCCGGTGCAAGGCCCGAGTGTGGACAGCGGCCTGGTGATCGAAGAAGCCGCGCGACTGCTCAGTGCCGAGGGCAGGGAACTGGCCAACGTGGTCAATGCCAAAGGCCGGGTGTTGGGCACCATCGCCATGGCCGACATCATTGCCGCCATGGTGCCACCGCGCAGCGTCGCTGCCTGAGGCGCGACAGGCTTACAAGTCGGCCAGCGGCGTGCGCGCGGCCGGCGTTTCCTGGTCCACCGGCAGTTGTGCCAGCAGCGCTTCCAGGCCTTGTTCCAGGTGCGACAAGGCGTCGTCGGACAAGCTGCCCAGGGCACGCGGCAAGACCCCTTCTCGCGGGCCACTCACCTTGGTGAGCACCGCCTGCCCGGCGGGCAACACCTGCAGGCGCACGCTGCGCCGGTCTTCTTCGCCTTTTTCAGAGCTGATCAGACCGCGCTGCACCAGCTGTTTGATGAGGTTGCTGGCGGTGGACTGGTGCACGTCCATGGCCTGCGCCAACTCGGACACACGCATGCCCGGTTGACCCTGGATGTAACCCAGCGCCGCCACCATGGCGCCGCCCACACCGGCCTGTTTTTCGATCTGGTGGAAGTGCTGTCGCACCGCGCCAAACACCACGCGGAATTGGCGCAGCACGCGGGTGCGCTGGGCGGCGGGCGCCTCGGACGGGATGGTGGAGGGGGGGGGAACCGGTTTTCGCACGGGACAAAGCTGTGGGGGCAGGGGCATCATCATGCCAGCCCCGCGTCTGCAAAAACAGGCACTGCCTTAGAATGTGGGCCCCCAGACCATTGTGCCGGTGGTCTGGGTTTTTCTTTGTCTCGGCGCCATGTAGAGGACTACCATGTACAAAAACCTCGCAGCCACACTCGTGGCCGCTTGTTGTTTCTCCCCCGTTTTCGCCCAATCCCCCGCACCTGCACAAGCGCCGCTGAAGGCCGCATTTGTGTATGTCGCGCCGCTCACCGATGCCGGCTGGGTGCGCCAGCACGACGAGGCGCGCATGGCCGTGCAAGCCGCGCTGGGCAACCAGGTCACGACCACCTATGTGGAAAACGTGGCCGAAGGACCGGACGCCGAACGTGTGATCCGCGACCTGGCGCAGCAGGGCCACCAGATCATCTTCACCCCCAGCTTTGGCTACATGGAGCCCACACTCAAGGTGGCGGCCGAGTTCCCCAACGTGAAGTTCGAGTCGGTCACCGGCTACAAGACGGCGGCCAACGTGGCGGTGTCCAACGCGCGTTACTACGAAGGCCGTTACCTGGCCGGAGTGGCAGCGGGGCGGTTGGCGTCCAAGGCCGGCTACGTGGCGGGTTTCCCCATCCCAGAGGTGCTGCAAGGCATCAACGCGTTCACACTGGGCATGCGCTCGGTCAACCCCAAGGCGGAGTTGCGGGTGGTGTTTTTGGGCGAATGGTTCAACCCGCCGCGCGAGCGCGACGCGGCCATGACGCTGATGAACCAGGGTGCGGAGGTGCTGGCCTTTCACACCGGCAGCACGGCGGTGATGGTGGCCGCGCAGGAGCGCGGCAAGCTGGCCGTGGCCTACCACTCCGACATGCGCAAAGTGGCGCCCGACGCGCAAGTGGCCGCCGTCACCCACCTTTGGGGCGACTACTACACGCGCCGCGTGAAGGCGGTGCTGGACGGCACCTGGAAAAGCGAGCGTGTGTGGGGCGGGGTGAAGGACGGCATGATCCGGGTCGATCACTTCGGCCCCAAGGTGCCTGCCGCTGTGCGCGAAGAGGTGTTGGCGCGTCAGAAGGACATCGCCGCCGGCAAGCTGCACCCGTTTGCGGCCCGTGCCGACGTGAAGGACAACGAGGGCCGCGTGGTGATCGCCAAAGGGCAGACCCTGACGGACGAGGCCATCCTCAACATGAACTGGCTGGCCGAAGGTGTGTTGAGCAAGTTGCCCAAATGAGCGTTTAGCACCACCTGGCGCCACCTAGCGCGATCCCCGCTTGTGCTGCATGTAGGCCTGCGGGGTGAGGCCCACCTGGCGCTGAAACATGCTGATGAAAGCCGACGGCGCGCTGTAGCCCAGGTCCATGGCCACGCGTTTGACCGCGTGGCCCGCCTCCAGCAGGGCGATGCCCTTGAGCACCTTGAGGCGTTGGCGCCACTCGTTGAAGGGCATGTTGAGGTCGCGCTGGCAGCGGCGTGCTAGGGTGCGCTCGGTGGTGTGCACGCTGCTGGCCCAGTCTGCCAGTGAGCGTGTGTCCCAAGGCTGGGCCTGCAGCGCGTGCAGCACCTGCGCCAGCAGCGGGTCTTGCGACATCGGCAGGTAGCTGTCGTGCGGCGGCGCCTCGGTCAGCTGGTCCAGCAGCACCCACAACAGGCGCTGCGCCTTGGCCGTGTGCAGCCACGCCGTGGTGCCTTCGCGCAAGCTGTCCAGCAGGGCCAACATCAGTGGGTTCACCGCCAAGGTGCAGGCTTGGGCAGGCAGTTCGGCGCACCACGGCGGTGGCACGTACAGCGTGGCGTAGCTGGCCTCGTGGCGGTTGCTGGAGACGTGTTCCAGCCCCGGTGGAATCCATACCCCGTATTGCGGCGGTGCCAGCAGCACGCGCCCGGCCATACCCACTTCGATCACGCCCGAGATGGCGTGCACAAACTGCCCGGTGTCGTGGGTGGCGGGCGCATCCTCATGGCCGGCACGCACGTGGACGACCTTGAATTCAAGTGCTGGGGCGGGGGCGGGGGCGGGCGGGGTCATGTTGTCGCTATCGCTTCACGGGTTGTCTGAACCAGCGTATTTGAATACAGGCAGACAAATTAGACTGCGTCATCCGATCCAACCGGCCGCCAACCGGTCGTTTTGACCCTGAGGAGACACGCAGCATGAACATTTCCCCAGCCAATGCCTTCGTCGATGCCGTGGTATCGCCCGAACTCGCCCACGCTTTTGAGCGCGACGGCGTGGTGTGCCTGCGTGGCGTGCTCAAACCGCACGAGGTGCAGCGCTTGCGCGAAGGGCTCGATGCCAACCTGACTGCGCCCAGCCCACGCGCCAAGGTGGCCAGCCGGCCGGACGACCCTGGGCTGTTCATCGAAGACTTCTGCAACTGGCAGGAGAACGCCGCCTACCGCGAGGTCATCACCACCTCCGCCCTGGCCGCCGTGGCGGCACGGCTCACCGGCAGCGCCACGGTCCGGCTCTACCACGACCACATGCTCACCAAGGAAGCGGGCACGGTGCAGCGCACCCCCTGGCACCAGGACCAGCCTTACTACAACGTCGAAGGCAGCCAGAACGTGAGCTTCTGGATACCGGTCGATCCGGTGTCGCGGCCAGCGACCCTGGAGTTTGTGGCGGGTTCGCACAAGGGGCCTTGGCTCATGCCGCGTTCCTTCATGACCCACGAGGCCAAGTGGTTCCCCGAGGGCAGCCTGGCCGACTTGCCCGACATCGAGGCCAACCGCAGCGCCCATGACATCGTCGGCTGGGCGGTGGAGCCGGGCGATGCCATCGCCTTCAACATGCTGACGCTGCACGCCTCGGCCGGCGTGGAGCCGGGCCGGCGCCGGCGCGTGTTCTCGGTGCGCATGCTGGGCGATGACATGCGGCATGCGCCCCGGCCCTGGAAGACCTCGCCGGCCTTTCCGGGCCTGGAGGCCGAATTGCCTGCCGGCGCGCCCATGGACCACCCGCTGTTCCCCCTGCTGTGGCCCCCAGCCCTATAGCCACTATGCCGCGTGGCGCATGTCGGCGCGGCGGTCTTGCGCTACGCTCGCCGTCATGAAAGCCTACCGTGCCGCGCTGCTGCGCTTTTCCGACGACGACCACACCCCCTTGTACGACGCCGATGGTCTGCTGGTGGTCGGCCCCGACGCCCAGGGCCAACAGGTGGTGCGCGCCGCAGGGGACTTCAACGCTTTGAAGGACCGCTTCCCCGGCGTCGCCATCGAGCACCTGCCGGGCCGCTTGATCGCGCCCGGCTTCGTGGACCTGCACATCCACTACCCCCAGACCGACGTCATCGGCTCGCCCGCCGAGGGCCTGCTGCCTTGGCTTGAGAACTACACCTTCCCGCACGAATCTCGCTTTCACGACCCGGCCTATGCGGCCGATGTGGCGCGTTTCTTCCTCGACGAACTGGCGCGCAACGGTGTCACCACGCCACTGAGCTTCGCCACGTCGCACCCCCAGTCGGTCGATGCGCTCATGGCCGAGGCACAAGCACGTGGCCTGCGCCTGATTGCTGGCAAGGTGCTGCAAGACCGCCACTCGCCCGACGGCGTGCGCGACCAGACCGAACAAAGCCTGCTCGACACCGAGGCCCTGATCCGCAAGTGGCACGGCGTGGACCGTCTGGGCTACGCCATCACACCGCGTTTTGCCCCCAGTTGCTCTGATGCGCAGATGCGCGGCGCGGGCGAGCTGGCCGCAGCCCACCCCAGCGTGTGGGTGCAGTCGCACGTGGCCGAGAACCTGGACGAAGTGAAGTGGGTGCGCGAGCTGTACCCGCAGGCGCGTTCCTACCTTGACGTGTACCGCGAATTTGGCTTGCTGCGCGAACGCGCGGTCTACGCCCACTGCATCCACTTCGACGACAACGACCGCGCGCTGATGCGCGACACCGGCGCGGTGGCGGCTGTCAGCCCCACCAGCAACCTGTTCCTGGGCAGCGGCTTTTTCGATTTTGTCGCGGCCGACCGCTCCGGCATGGGTTACGGCCTGGCCAGCGACGTGGGCGGTGGCACCAGCTTCAGCCCCTTCCACACCATGCTGGCGGCCTACCACGTGGGCCGCGCGGGCGTCACCGGTGGCGGCGCCTTCAAGCAGGGCATCAGCCTCAAACCCTCGCAGCTGTGGTGGCAGCACACGGCCGGCGCCGCGCGCGCCCTCGGTTTGGGCGGTGTGGTGGGCAACCTCACGCCCGGACACGAGGCCGACTTCGTGGTCATCCGCCCCGACGCCACGCCGCTGCTGGCGCGCAAGACGGCGCAGGCCAACTCGCTGGAGGAATTGCTGTTCGCATTGATCGTGCTGGGCGACGACCGGCTGATCGAGCGCACGGTGATCGCTGGGCGCTGAAACTTTATCCTGCCTCCCGACATGAAGCTGTACGCCTTGTTTGTGGCCATGGCCGCCGTGACCGTTTTGAGCCCCGGCCCTGGCGTGGTGATGACGCTGAGCAATGCTTTGCGGTTTGGCTTCAGGCCGGCGCTGGGTGGCATTATGGGCATTGCCACCGGCGCCTCGGTGGTGGCGGCAGTGTCTGCCACCAGCGCCGGTGCGCTGCTGGCCTCCTCTGCGCTGGCCTTCACTGTGCTCAAGCTGGTCGGTGCTGCCTACCTGATTTACCTGGGCATCAAGCTCTGGCGTTCACCGCCCTTTGTGTTCACCACCTCGTCGTCGCCCGCTGGGTCTTTTGGGCGGCGGTTTGCCGAGGGGCTGTCTTTGCAGTTCACCAACCCCAAGGCCATCTTCTTTTTTCTCTCTGTGTTTCCGCAATTCATCGATCCGGCGCAGCCCTACGCGCCGCAGTTCGTGTCGCTGGTAATGACCTACAGCGCCCTGGTGGTGCTGATTCATTCGGGGTACGCGCTGTTCGCACGTGGCGCCCAGCGGTGGTTGCGAACGGAACGCGGTGGGCGCCAGGTGAACCGGCTCGCAGGGACCACGTTTGTGGCTTTTGGCCTGGGCCTGGCCATGGCCAAACGCGCGGCCTGAGGTCTGTGCGCGGGGCGCCGGCAGGCAGGCGCTGTGCCTACAATCGTGGCCACCGCACACCGCAACACGCAAAGACACCCCATGAGCATCAAGAGCGACAAGTGGATACGCCGCATGGCCGAGCAGCACGGCATGATCGAGCCGTTCGAGCCGGGCCAGGTGCGGCAGGTGAACGGCCAGAAGGTCATCAGCTACGGCACCAGCAGCTACGGCTACGACATCCGCTGCGCGCCCGAATTCAAGGTGTTCACCAACATCCACAGCACCGTGGTGGACCCGAAGAATTTTGACGAAAACAGCTTTGTGGACATCAACAAGGATGTCTGTGTGATCCCGCCCAACAGCTTTGCGTTGGCGCGCACCATGGAGTACTTCCGCATTCCGCGCAACGTGTTGACCATCTGCCTGGGCAAAAGCACCTACGCGCGCTGCGGCATCATCGTCAACGTCACCCCGTTCGAGCCCGAGTGGGAGGGGTATGTGACGCTGGAGTTCAGCAACACCACGCCGCTGCCAGCCAAAATTTACGCGGGTGAGGGCTGTGCCCAGGTGCTGTTTTTCGAGAGCGACGCCGACGATGTGTGTGAGGTCAGCTACAAGGACCGGGGTGGCAAGTACCAGGGCCAGCACGGCGTCACGCTGCCCAGGGCCTGAGCCATGTCCAGCTTGAAACTCAGCGGCTTCGGTTTGCCGGTGACGGGGGAGCCCGAGGTGTCCCACCCCCAGACCGACCGCCTCATCAGTGGCAACCCCCGCCGCGACACCTGGAGCGGGGTCGAGACCGATCTGGCGGGCGCGAGCCGTTTCTACTCGGGCGTGTGGCGCAGCGAGGTCGGCCACTGGCGCATTGCCATGGGGTCGACCGAGCAAGAGGTGTTCACCGTGGTCGAAGGGCGTTGCCGGGTGCATGGCGACGATGGCCAGGTGCAGGAGGCCGGGCCAGGCCAGGCCATCCACATCCCGCCGGGCTTTACCGGCTCGTTCGAGGTGCTGGAAACCTTGAGCAAGATTTACGTCATCTGCGAGTAGGCGCGTCGTCCGGGCGCTTTTCCCTGCACAGGCCACCGTGACCGCTGCATGAGCCCCCACCTGTTGATCTGGTTGCCGCTGGCCTGGTTGCTGCCAGCGCTGCTGGGCCACGCGCTGGGGTGGTCGGGCCTGTGGGGTGGCGCGGCCTTGCCCGACCTGCTGTGGCCGTTGCCCGTGGCGGGTGGTGCCTTGCATGTGCCCTCGTTTGTGTTTTGCGCGGTGCTGGTCAAACTCATCCCCGGCGCCAGCGACCGCGTCGCTGCGCGCTTGCAGGCCTTGCTGCTGGGCCTGGCGCTGGCGGGGCTGCTGTGGCTGCTGCGCCTGGACGGCATGTGGGTGTCGTGGCGCTCCGGCGGCAATTGGCCGGGCTGGCAGTGGGCCAGCAACCCGATGGGCTTGTTCTTGTTGTGTGATGCGACGCTGGCTTTGTTGGTCACGGCGCGCTGGCCGAGCCTGTCGTTGCTGCGCGACCCTGTGGCCGCCGTGCTTCTTGCCTTGCCGCTGGTGGCGCCCATTGCCATGACCGCCCGGTCTGGCCTGGTGACCGAGCCGTTTTTGATGGGGCACAGCCGGCCTGGCGATGTCAGAGGCGACGAGGTGTTGATGATCTACACCCGCCTCGACATGCAGGCGCCTGACTTTCAGGCCCGCGCATTGGCCTGGGCCGATCGTTACCACCCCAGCAGGGACTTGAACGCGGACGACACGGCGGTGCTGTTCGCTGACAGCCATGAAGCGGCCCAACGCATGGAGACAGCCCGCGCAAGTCAGACCCTGTGTCTGTATGAAGACGGCACCCCGCCGCTGTGGTTGCCTGGCGGCCAAGCGCAAGCTTGTTTTGATCGGCACCTCAGCTTTCAAGAGCGCCTGATGGCGGCGCGCGCCGCCCAACCTGCGGGCAGGCCGGAGGAGGTGACCGCCTACCACGCACGCCGGGTGGCGTGTGAACCCACGTCAACGGCGCAGGCCGGGCAAAACGTGCCTGGGCAGGAGGTGTCTGCGCTGCGCATGTGCGCAGGGCTTGCCGAAGGCCGAGAGCGCCTCTTGCGCCAATACCCAGGGTTGCTTGAACCGGCCCAGTGACGCGCCAGCGCGCGTCAAACCGGTGCCCGGGCTTGGGTGGTGCGGCCAGGCGCCAGCACGGCGGCAATGGCCACCACCACACACACCACGGCCAGCGCGTCTTGCCAGCCCGGCACCTCGCTGGTGATGAAGGTGGCCGACAGCGTGCCAATCACCGGGATGGCCATGATGCTCATGGCGCTGGTGGACGCGGGCAGGTGACGTGCCAGGCCGAACCAGATGATCTGCGCCACACCGTAGTTGATGAACACGCCAAAGGCCAGGGCGGCCCACATCACCGGACTGAACTGCCAACTGGGCCAAGGTTCCAGCAGCGCAGCCATCACCCACAGCGCAGCGGCTGAGGTCCCCATCATCCACACCGTGAGCGCCTCCACCGGCAGCGTCAGTTGGGCGCGGCGCATCATCAGCGTGCCCAAGGCCCAGCAGATGGCGGCCAGTTCCATCCACACAATGCCCATGGGCCGGCCCGAAAGCGAGGCCAGCTCGTCGGCCAGCAGCAGGGCGATGGCCGCGCTCACGGCGACCACGGCCAGCAGCACGCGCCGCGTCAGGGCCTGGCCAAAAAAGGCCGCGCCCAGCAACACCGTCCAGATGGGCATGGTGAAACCCAGCACCGCCGCGCGGCCCGAGGCCAGTTCGCGCACACCCAGAATGGACAGGGTGTGCCAGCCCAGGATGTTGGGCAGGCCCAGCCACACCACGCTGCGCCACTCGCCGCCACCGGTCGACCAGCGTGGCCACATGCGCACACCACGCGCGCGGAAGAAGAAAAACAGCCACAGCGCGCCGCCCGTCATGGTGAGCGCGCGGAAGTACAGCGGTGACAGCTCCCGCAGCGAGAGCTTCATCATCGGCCAGTTGACACCCCACATCAGGGTGAGGGCCACCAGCACCCAGAGTTGCTTGCGGGTGAGCACTTAAACGGCTACCGGTGCCTTGATGGCCGGGTGGCACTGGTAGTCCAGCACCTCAAAGTCTTCGTACTGGTAGTCGAAGATCGAATCCGGCCGGCGCTTGATGTGCAGCGTGGGGTAGGGGTAGGGCGCCCGGCTCAACTGCAACTCAACCTGTTCGGTGTGGTTGCTGTAGATGTGGCAGTCGCCGCCGGTCCAGATGAAGTCGCCCACGGCCAGATCGCACTGCTGCGCCAGCATGTGGGTCAGCAGCGCGTAGCTGGCGATGTTGAAGGGCACGCCCAGGAAAATGTCGGCGCTGCGCTGGTACAGCTGACACGAGAGCTTGCCGTCGGCCACGTAGAACTGGAAGAAGGCGTGGCAGGGCATCAACGCCATCTTGCTCAGCTCGGCCACATTCCAGGCGCTCACGATGATGCGGCGCGAATCGGGGTTGGTCTTGAGCGTCTTCACCACCTCGGCAATCTGGTCGATGTGCCCGCCATCGGGCGTGGGCCAGCTGCGCCACTGCACGCCGTACACCGGGCCGAGGTCGCCGGTTTCGGGGTCGGCCCATTCATCCCAGATGCTGACACCGCGCTCCTTGAGCCAGTGGTTGTTGCTGGAGCCGGTGAGGAACCACAACAACTCTTGAATGATGGACTTGAGGTGGACCTTTTTGGTCGTCACCAGCGGAAAACCTTCGTTCAGGTCAAAACGCATCTGGTGGCCGAACACGCTGCGTGTGCCTGTGCCGGTGCGGTCGGCCTTGAACACACCGTGTGTGTGCACATGGCGCATGAAGTCTTCGTATTGGGAGCGGATGGGGCGGGGGTGGGTCATGTCAATAAGCGCCAAAAAGGGCGTCCAGCGCATCTTGCACCAGGCTTTGTTCGCTGCGCAGGCTGGCCACGGGTTGGCGCAGCCAGCCGCGCGGAAACGTGGCCATGGTGGGGGTGTCGAGCACGACGTCGCGCTCTTGAACGCGGAACAGCGGGTGAATGCGGTCCAACCGGGCACCGTGCTCCCGGGCATCGCGCAACGGGATCACGATGCGCGTTTCAACTGCGTCGATGTGGTCGTTTTGCACATCCAGCACGTAAGGGGTGTGCCGGTGTTCGGTTTTGTCGGGGTTGGCGTAGACGTCGTAGCGCGCCATGGGCTCAGGCCGCCTTCTGGCTGGAAGGGGCTTCGTCAGCTTCACGCCCGTCGCCCAGGCCGCGGGCAAAGCTGCGGTATTGCGAGCCCCAGATGCCATCGCGGCGGATGCGCTCGTTGTACGCCGCCACCGCCTCCTTGTTGTCCTCGTTCCAGCGCTCCCAGTAGCGGCGCTCCACCTCCTTGGCCAGCAGCGCGTCCACCGTTTGTGAGATGTTCATGCCCATGGACTTGGCCATCTCCAGCACCTTGGCATTGAGCGTGAGGTTGGTGGCCTTTTTGGGGCCGTTCTCGAAGTGGATCATGGCGGGCTCCAGCGGATGGAATGCGCAGATTTTATGCGCATGGCGGCTGTGTGGCGCGTCTGTTGCGGGGCCAGCCAGTTGGGCCATTCGACACGGCTTGTTGTGCCTCAGCCCCTCACGATGCGCGCAAAACGTGGCAACACCGAGGCCGCCACGCCGGTGGGGCGCACCGCGCCTTCGGGCACATCACCGTTGAGGGTTGCCAGGTAGGCGTGGGTGGCGGCTTCGCCGAACTCGGGGTGGAACTGCACGCCCCAGGCACGCGAGCCAAAACGAAACGCATGGTGGGGTTCAAAATCGTTGCTGGCCAGCAGGGTGGCGCCGTCGGGCAGGCGGCGCACGCTCTGGCGGTGGGCGGCCTGGGCGTCGAACTGGGTGGGCAGTCCAGCGAACAGCGGGTCGCTCTGCGCGGCGGCACTCAGCGTCACTGGCACCGTGCCCAGTTCGATGCCCTGGGGGTGGTAGCCCACCTCGCCGCCCAGGGCATGGGCCAACAGTTGGTGGCCGTAGCAGATGCCCAGCACGGGTACCTCGGCGGCCACAGCGTCGCGCAGCCAGGCGGCGGCGGCTTCGCTCCAGGGTTCGCGGTCGCTGACCATGCTGTGCGAACCGGTGACGACCACGCCGGCAATGTCGGCCTGGGCCGGCAAGGCCTGGCCTTCGCGCGGATCGATCACGGTCACAGGCAGGGCCGGGTCTTGCAGGCCGGCCTGAATCCAGTGTTCGAAGTCCTGCAGTTCTGCGGCGATGTGGGGGTGGGTGCTGCCCACCTTTAGGATGAGCAGCGGCTTGGTGAGGGAGGCGGTCATGTTCAGATGACCCGGCCGGGGTTCATGAGGCCTTGGGGGTCGAGTGCGGATTTGATGGCGCGCATCAGGCTGAGCGCCACCGGGTTTTTGTAGTGCGGCAGCTTGGTCGCCTTGAGGGAGCCCACGCCATGTTCGGCGCTGATGGAGCCGCCAAAGCGGGCCACGGCGTCGAACACCAGGGTGTTGATACGTTCTTCTTCGTCACGCAAAAAGGCCTTGCCGTCCACGCCTTCAGGCGCCTGCACGTTGTAGTGCAGGTTGCCATCGCCCAGGTGACCAAAGTTGACCAGGCGCATGCCAGGGATGGCGCGCTGCAGCTCGGCGTCGGTCGCCTCGCAAAAAGCGGGAATGCTTGACACCGGCACGCTGATGTCGTGCTTGATGTTCAGGCCTTCCTCGGCCTGGGCCAGCGGGATGCTCTCGCGAATGTTCCACAGGCCTTTGGCCTGGGTCAGGTTTTCGGCCACCACGGCGTCGGTCACGGTGCCTCGTTCGAACGCGGTCTCCAGCAACGACTCGAACAAGCCTCGCGCGTGGGCTTCGCTTTCGAAGTCGCTGTTTTCCAGCAGCACGCAGTAAGGCGTGTCCTGCCACAGCGGCACGCGCAGTTGGGGGAAGTGTTTGTCCACCAGGCCCAGGGCAAACTGACCCATGACCTCGAAGCCGGTGAGGCCGGCGGCCAGGCGTTGCTGGGCCAGGCCCAGCAATTCCACCGCCGCTTGCATGGAGGGCACGGCGGCCCAGGCGGTGAGTTTTGCGGCCGGCTGTGGGTAGAGCTTGAGTGTGGCGGCGGTGATGATGCCCAGCGTGCCTTCGCTGCCCACAAACAGGTCGCGCAGGTCGTAGCCGGTGTTGTCCTTGCGCAGGCCACTCAAGCCGTCCCACACCTCGCCCTGGGCGGTCACCACCTCCAGGCCCAGGCAGAGGTCGCGCGTGTTGCCGTAACGCAGCACCTGGGTGCCGCCGGCGTTGGTGGCCAGGTTGCCGCCGATGGTGCAGCTGCCCTCGGCGGCCAGGCTCAGCGGGAACAGGAAGCCCGCTTGCGCCGCAGCGGTCTGCAGGTTTTGCAGCACGCAGCCGGCGTCCACCGTCATGGTGAGGTTGGCGCCATCGATGGCTCGCACGCGGTTCAGGCGGGTCAGGCTCAGCAGCACCTGGGTGCCGCTGTTGTCGGGCACGCCGCCCACCACCAGGCCGGTGTTGCCGCCCTGGGGCACGATGCTCGCACCGGCCGCCGCGCAGGCCTTCACCACCGCCGCCACCTCAGCGGTGTTGCCTGGGCGCACCACGGCCAGCGCGCGGCCATGGGCGCGTTTTCGCCAGTCCTGCTCCCACGCGCTCAGGTCGGTGGCCGGGTCGTCGTGCGTCAACACGTGGGCGGCGCCCACGGTGCTGCGGAGATGGGCGATCAGTGTGCTCATGCGGCGGTGTCGGTTTTCAAGGCTTTGGCGTCGCGCAGGCGCAGGCGGATGTGCAGGGTGCAGGCCACAAACAACGCCACACACAACACCACTTGCAGGGTCGCCAGCCCGGCGCTGAGGCCACTTTCGCTGGTGGCGCGCACCACGCCTTCGGTGAAATACAGCCACACCATCAGACTGAGCCAGCGGTAGGTGTACATGCGGTTTTTCAGCAGGCCGGGCAGGGCGGGCAGCAGCGGCACAATTTTGATGACCCACCACGAGCCGCCCGGGCGCAGCGGCGCCAGCCACAGCTCCCAGGCCAGGCCCAGCACGATCAGGCCCAGCAGGCTGGCCACGGCGGCAGCGCGGCTTTGGGCAATGTGGGGGGCGGGGTGTGCGGGCGCGTTGGGCGCAGCTTGAGAGGCGTGGGCAACAGAGGGCTCGGTCATCGTGGTGGCATGATACCGGCCCATGAAAGTCGATGACGCCATCCGGGCCTTGCAGGACTTCCCGTGGCGCAACACCGGGCGCACGCTGCTGCAGCGCTTCCGCGAAGACCGCCTGGGCAACACCGCCAGCAGCCTCACCTTCACCACCCTGATTTCTCTGGTACCGCTGTTTGCCGTGGTGCTGGCCGTGTTTTCGGCCTTTCCCATGTTCGGCAAATTGCAGGTCAGCCTGCAGCAGTGGCTGGGGGCCAACCTCATCCCCGATCCCATCGCCAAACAGGTGATTGGCGCGCTCACACAATTTGCCAACAAGGCCAGCCGCCTGGGCTGGGTGGGTTTTGGGGTGCTGGTGGTCACGGCCGTGTCGCTGGTGCTCACCATCGACCGCACCTTCAACGCCATCTGGCGTGTGCGCCAGCCACGCCCGCTCGGGCAGCGCGTGCTCATCTACTGGGGCGTGCTCACCCTGGGGCCGCTGGCATTGGCCGGGAGCATTGCGCTCACCTCTTATGTGGCGTCGGTCTCGCGCGGTTTGGTGGCCGCCATGCCCGACAGCCTGCAACTGCTGCTGGACCTGATCGACTTCGGCCTGTCGGTGCTGGTCGCGGCCGCGCTGTACCACTACGTGCCGAACACGGCGGTGCGCTGGCGCCACGCCGTGGCTGGTGGCCTGTTTGTGGCGCTGGGGCTGGACATCGCCAAACGCCTGCTGGTGCTCTATATCAAGGCCGTGCCCACGTTTTCGGCGGTGTACGGCGCCTTCTCGGCCCTGCCCATCCTGTTGTTGTGGATTTACCTGATGTGGGTGGTGCTGCTGCTGGGGGCGGTGATTGCCGCCTACCTGCCCACGCTGCTGGGCGGTATCGCCTGGCGGGGTGACACGCCCGGCGCGGCGTTCCAGCTGTCGCTGGAGGTGTTGCGCCAGCTGGCGATCGCGCGACGCGGTGGCCGCGCGGTGGTGAAGGTGGACACCCTGGCGCGCCGCCTGCATGTGGAGTCGCTGCAACTGCAGGACGTGTTCGATGCCCTCACCGCACTGGGCTGGGTGGGGCGGCTGGAGGACGGCGGCGGCTACGCTTTGCTGATTGACCCCGTCGACACCACGCTGGAGCCGCTGATGCGCCGCCTGCTGCTGGGTTCGGGTCGCTCGACCGATTTCATCTGGGACCAGGGTTTGCTGCCCCAGATGCGCCTGCAGCAGGCCCTGGATGCCGCCCTGGATGCCGCGGTCTGAGCGACAATCGGCCCATCATTTTCAGCAGGACGGGCATGGACTTCGCTTCGATACGCGTGCTGGTGGCCGAGGACATGGAAGAGATGCGCAGCATCCTGGTGCGGCTGTTGCAGGCGCTGGGCTTCAAGCAGGTGCGCGCGGTGCGCAATGGCGAGGAGGCCTGGCTGCTGCTGCAGCAGGTGCCCGACGCCTTTGACCTCGTGTTGTGCGACTGGAACATGCCGCGCATGACCGGGCGTGAGCTGCTGGAGCGGGTGCGCAGCGATGCGCAACTGGCGCCCCTGCCGTTTGTGATGATCACCGGCGAAAACAGCACCAAGCAGGTCCACAGCGCCATCAGCGGCGGCGTGACGGACTTCATCCTCAAGCCGTTTTCGGCCGCACAGCTTGAGGCCCGCATCACCCGCGTGCTCAACCAAAGCGACGCCCCGCCGGGCCTGCAGGTGCTGCCGCCCGAGTCCTGACCGTCAGAGCGTGATGCGACCGACCCAGATGTCCTTGTACATCACCCAGTCGCCCATGAAGCTGTAGAGCGGGCGCTTGAAGGATGCGGGCTTGTTCTTCTCAAAGCCGAAGTGGCCCACCCACGCCAACGCGTAGCCACACAGCAGGCCCACCAGCACCCACCACGCGTTGCCCGTGGCCAGGGCCGTGCCCAGGCACAACAGCCCCAGCGTCGAACCCACAAAGTGCAAGCGCCGACAAGTGCGGTTGCTGTGCTCGCTCAGGTAGAAGGGGTAGAACTCGGCGAAGCTGCGCATGTGCGCGGGGTCGGCGGTGGGTGTCACGTGTGTCTCCTCTGGTGGGGTGTGGCTGCGGCGCCGCTGCGGGTGCGCCTGGTGCCCCACTGTAGCGCGCTCACACCCGCGCCGGGGCCGGCGCCAGGCGTATGCCGGCGATGTCCTTGGATGGCGGCGCACCAAACAGGCGCCGGTATTCGCGGCTGAACTGCGAGGGGCTTTCATAGCCCACGCGGAAGGCGGCGGTCGATGCGTCCACCCGCTCCGACAGCATCAGCCGGCGCGCTTCGGCCAGGCGCAATTGCTTCTGGTATTGCAGCGGGCTCATGGCCGTGAGGGCTTTGAAATGGTGGTGGAAGGTGGACAGGCTCATGCTCGAATCGCGCGCCAGCGCCTCGATGCGCAGCGGTTCGGCAAAACGCGCATTGAGTTGTGCGATGGCGCGGGCCACCTGGTGGCTTTGCGTGTCCACCGTGGCGATCTGGCGCAGCCGCGCGCCGGCCTCGCCCGCCAGCAGCCGGTAGTGGATCTCGCGCCGTATGAGCGGCGCCAGCACCGCGATGTGGTCGGGCTGGTCCAGCAGGGCCAGCAGGCGGTCGAAGGCCTGCAGCAGCGGTGCCGTCACCGCACCCGTGGTCATGGCGCGGCTGTCGGGCTCCACCTTGCGTGGCGCGGCGGGCGGCATCTCCAGCATCAACGAGGCAATTTCGCGCCAGTCCAGCCGCAGTGCCACGCCCAGGTACGGTCGCTCGGGGCTGGCCTGCATCACGGCGGTTTTGACCGGCAGGTCCATCGACGCGATCAGGTAGCGGTCTTCGCCGTAGGTGAGCGTCTCGTCGCCCAGCAGCACACGCTTGCCCCCTTGCACGATCAAGGCCACACACGGTTCGTAGACGCTGCAGGTGTTCAGGATGGGCTGGTCCAGCCGGATCATCATCAGCCCGGGCATCTCGGGCGGCTGCAGGGGGGCGCCATCACCCACTTCCACGCGCTCCAGAATGCGCCGCGCCAGCGAGGTGCGGGTGTCGCGCAGGGCGTCGGGGGCGGAAGGATCGGGCATGGCCTGGGCGCTGGGTGGCATGGGGCCGCATGGTAGCCGGGCTTGCCTGTTTGTGTGGTGCGCGCGCAGGATTGGGCAAGCATGGCGCATGTTTTGGCTAGCGCCGCTGGCCGTTTGACGGGACACTTCGGCCCCATCACGGTGCCACAAAAACCTCAGGAGAAACCATGACCACCTTGCAAGTCAATGGCCGCGCCCAGCGGCTGGACGTCGATCCCTCCACGCCCATCCTCTGGGCCCTGCGCGACTCGCTCGGCCTGACCGGCACCAAGTTCGGCTGCGGCGCGGCCCTGTGTGGCGCCTGTACCGTGCACGTGGACGGCCAGGCCACCCGCTCCTGCGTCACGCCCATCGGCAGCGTGGAAGGCCGGCAGATCACCACCATCGAAGCCGTCACCGGCGGCGACGACCGCGTGGGCAAGGCCGTGCGCGATGCCTGGGTGAAACACGACGTGGCCCAGTGTGGCTACTGCCAGAGTGGCCAGATCATGAGCGCCACCGCCTTCCTCAAATCGCTGCCCAAGGGCACACAACCCAGTGCCGCCGACATCGACGGCGCCATGGCCGGCAACGTCTGCCGCTGTGGCACCTATGCCCGCATCCGGGCCGCCGTGGCCGACGCCGCTCGCACCCTGGCCTGAAGGAGACCACCCCATGTTCAGCCACGCCATCACCGACCACGCACACGAACTTCCGCGCGCCCTGCAGCAACTGCTGGCGCGTGAGCAGGCCCCCGAAGCCGGCAACGAAACCGTGGCCGCGCTGCCGCGCCGCAGCTTCCTCAAGCTCGGCGCCGCCAGCGGCTTTGCGCTCGGGGTGTTCCCGCTGCTCTCGCACGCGCAGGGTGCGGCTGCCGCGCCCGCCGCGCTCAAGCCCACCCAACTGCCCGGCGCCTTTGTGGCCATCGCCGCCGACGGCACCGTCACCGTCACCGTCAACCGCCTCGAATTTGGCCAGGGCGTGCAGACCGCGCTGCCCATGGTGCTGGCCGAGGAGCTGGACGCCGACTGGACCAAGGTGCGCAGCCAGTTGGGCACCAACGACATGGCTTACGCCGACCCGCTGTTTGGCATGCACCTCACCGGCGGCTCCAACTCCATCAAGAACAGCTTCACCCAGTACCGCGAACTGGGCGCCCGCGCCCGCGCCATGCTGGTGCTGGCCGCCGCAACGCGCTGGGGGGTGGATGCCGCCAGCCTGCGCACCGAGGCCGGCACCGTGATCGGCCCCGGTGGCCGCCGGGCTGGCTACGGCGAATTGGCCGATGCCGCCATGGCCTTGCCCGTGCCCGCCACCGTCACCCTCAAAGACCCCAAGCAGTTCCGCCTCATCGGCCAGCCCACCACGCGGCTGGACGCCGCCGCCAAGAGCAGCGGCCAGCAAGACTTCGGCATCGACGTGCGCCGCCCCGGCCAGCTCACGGCCGTCATCGCGCGCCCGCCGGTGTTTGGCGCCAAGCTGAAGTCGGTGGACGACACGGCGGCCCGCGCGGTCAAAGGTGTGAAGGCGGTGCTGCGTGTGCCGCTGGACCGTGGCGCCGAGGGCGTGGCCATCGTGGCCGACGGGTACTGGCCCGCCAAGACCGCGCGCGATGCGCTCAAGCTGGAATGGGACAGCAGCGCGGTGGAGAAGGTGGACAGCGTGGCCCAGCTGGCGCAGTACCGCGCACTGGCCGGCCAGCCCGGCGCCAAACACTTCGACGCCGACATGGCGCCCTTGGCCAACGCGCCCAAAAAGATCGAAGCCGAGTTCGTTTTCCCTTACCTGGCGCACGCGCCCATGGAGCCGCTGAACTGCACCGTGGAGCTGAGCGAGCAGGGCGCCACGCTGTGGGTGGGCTCACAAATGGCGGGGCTGGACGGCATGGCCGCCGCCCGCACGCTGGGCCTCAAGCCCGAGCAGGTGAAGGTGCTGGTGCAATCGGCCGGTGGGGGCTTTGGCCGCCGCGCCATTCCCACCAGCGACTACCTGGTCGAGGCCTGCACCGTCGCCAAGGCCGCGCAGGCTGCCGGTGTGCGTGCGCCCATCCGCACGCTGTGGAGCCGCGAGGATGACATCAAAGGCGGCTACTACCGCCCCATGCACCTGCACCGCGCGCAGGTGGGTTTTGACGCCAGCGGCCAAGTGCTCGCATGGGACCACGTCATCGTGGGCCAGTCCATCCTCGCCGGCTCGCCCTTCGAGGGCATGATGGTGAAGAACGGCATCGACATCACCGCCGTGGAAGGCATGCGCGCCCCGTACCCGCTGCCCATGCGGCTCACGGTGCACCACCCCAAGGTGAATGTGCCGGTGTTGTGGTGGCGCAGTGTGGGCAGCACACACACGGCGTTTGTCATGGAAACGCTGATCGACCAGATCGCCCGCGAGACCAACCAAGACCCCGTGGCCTACCGCATGAAGCTGTTCGGCAACGCGCATCCACGCCACCGCGCCGCGCTGCAACTGGCGGTGGACCAGAGCGGCTACGGCAAAATAACGCTGCCTGCCGGCCGCGCCTGGGGTGTGGCGGTGCACGAGTCCTTCGAGTCGGTGGTGGCCTATGTGGTCGAGGCCTCGGTGAAGGACGGCCAGCCGGTGCTGCACCAGGTCACGGCCGGGGTGCACTGCAACCTGGTGGTCAACCCCCGCACGGTGGAGGCGCAGGTGCAGGGCGCCGCACTCATGGGGCTGGGCATGTGCCTGCCCGGCGCGGCCATCACCTTGAAGGACGGCGTGGTTGAGCAGCAAAACTTTGGCGACTACACCGTGGCCCGCATCACCGACATGCCGGCCATCAGCGTGCACACCGTGCCCAGCGCCGAACCCCCCACCGGCATGGGCGAACCCGGCCTGCCGCCGCTGGCGCCAGCGTTTGCCAATGCCGTGAGCCGCCTCACCGGCAAGCCGCTGCGCGAGCTGCCTTTCAAGCTGGCTTGAGAGGCTGCGCCTGAATGCCTTCGCCCGCGCGCGCAAACAGCCCGCCCCCCAGGTGGTGGATGCTGCGCAGCGCGGCGTTGTTGTCGTTCAGCATCCAGTGCCCGTTGACAAACACGCGGCGGTCGGCGGCGGCGCTCACCACCTCGGCAAAACAGGTGTCGTAGGCGTCCTCGGTGTGGGGCTCGCGGATCAGCCGGCACTCCATCCAGGCCAGGCAGTTGGCCTCGATCAGCGGCACGCCCAGCACCGGGCCGGGCGTGGCCTCAATCCCCCACTGCGCGAACTTGTCCACCTCGCGGCCTGAGCAACTGCCCACCCCGTAAGTCAGGTCAATGGCTGCCGTGGCCGGCACACACAGGCCAAAGCCGCCGTGGGCGGTCATCAGTTCGCGGGTGAAGGTGCTTTTGTCGATCACCACGGCCACACGCGGCGGCGAAAACTCCACCGGCATGGACCAGGCCGCCGCCATCACATTGCGCCGGCCCCCGTAGATGCTGGTGATCAGCACCGTGGGGCCGTGGTTGATGAGGCGGTTGGCGTGGGGCAGGGCAACGGGGGCAAAGTGGGTCATGGTGTTTGGCCTCGCACGCGCACGCGCTGCCCGTCGGTCAGGGTGTTGCCGGGGTACAAGACGACCGTGTCTCCCGACTGGATGCCGTCTTGCACCCAGGCGCTGTCGGCGTGGCGGTCTTTGAAGCGCACCACACGGGCGCGTGCCGTGCCGCCTTCCACCACAAAAACGCGCCAGCCTTCGCCCTGGCGCACCAGCGCGGCCGAGGGCACCAGCAGCGCCCCGTCCTGGGCCGACACAGTGATTCGCGCGTCCACGCGAAAGCCGTCACCCAGACGCTGCAAAGCATCCGGGTTGGCATCGAGCGCCACCACCACGTTGACGCGCTGCTCCTCAATGCCCAGCGCCGACACTTTGGTGAAGGCCTGTGGTTCGATGCGGGCCACCCGGCCGACCAGAGGCGGCTGGTTGCGGCCGGTGGCCAATTGCACTGCGGCGCCAGGTGCGACGCGCGGCGCGTCGCCCGAGAGCACGTCCACCACCGCCTCCATCGCGGCCGTGTCACCAATGTCCAGCAGGGGCTGGCCCACGGTCACCGGTTCGGCGTTTTCCTTGTGCAGTTTGAGCACTCGGCCGGCGACAGGGCTGGTGAGTGACCACAGGCCGAGGCCTGTGGGGGCGCTGGGCTGCGCGCGCTGCAGGGCAGCCCGGGCCTCGCCCAGGGCATGCGCGGCCGCAGCTTGCTGGGCCTGGCCGGCGCGCAGTGCTTGCTGTGCGGCCTCGCGTCCCAGTTGGGCCTGGTCACGGGCAGAGGGCGAAATGAAGTTGTCTCGGGCCAGTTGGCTGGCACGCTCGGCCTCCAGTGTGGCTTGGGCCAGTGCCGCCTGCAGGCGCCGAGCGTTGGCTGCTGCGGCTGCCAACGCCGCGTCGGCGCTGCCCACACGTTCCTGCAACACGCTGCGGGTGCGCGTGTCGATCATGGCCGGGGCAGAAGGCGCCAACACCGCCACCACGTCGCCCGCCCGCACCACGTCGCCCACCTTGAGCGTGGGGCGCTGCAGCTGCGCCGCCGTGGGCGCAGTGACGGTGTAGCGTTGCAGCAGGCGCAGGCGGCCGTCTTCCTCGATGACCTGTTCAAACCGGCCCTCGGCCACGGTGGCGGTTTCCACCACCAGCGGGCGCGGCCGGTAGGCAGCCCATAACACCGCGGCCAGGGCCACCACGGCCAGGCCACCGATGAGCCAGCGGCGTCTGGCGCCGCCGTTGTGAGAGTTGTTGTTCATTCACGCACTTTCAAGACGGAAACCAGGTCCAGCCGGTCGATCTGGCGGCGCACCAGCAGGGCACTCACCACGCCGGCGGCCAGCACGATGAGCGCGGCCGACGCGTAGGTGGCGGGTTCGATGACCACGGGAAAATCGATCGCGTCACTGGCCATCAGCCGCATCATCAGCGATGCCAGGCCCCAGCCCAGCAGCGCGCCCAGAGGCAAGGCCAACAGCAGTTCGGCCAGCAGCTCTGCCAAGAGCAGCACCGAGACCTCGGCCCGCGTCATGCCCAGCACGCGCAGGCTGGCCAGTTCCCAGGCGCGCTCAGACAGCGAGATGCGCGCCGCGTTGTAGATGATGCCCACTGCCATGGCCACCGCAAACAGTGTGAGGATGCCGCTGAACACGCCCATGTTGCGCTGGGTGCGGTGGGTGAATTCGGTCAGTGTGCTGGCCTTGTCGAACACCGAGTTGATCAGCGGTGCCGTCTTCACCGCAGCCCAGAAAGCGTCCATCGCCTGCGGGTCCACTTGCAGGGCGGCGTCGGCCACGCCGTTGCCGTCACCTGCCAGGCGGTTGAGCGTGTCCAGGTTCATGTAGAGCAACTGGCCAAACATGGTGTGGGCGATGTCTGCCACCGTCACCTCCACCGTGCGCTGGCTCCACAGCCGGAACCGGATTTGCACCCGGTCGCCCACACGCGCGCCCAGCGCCTGGGCCAACAGGCCCGAAAGCACCACCCCTTCGGGTGGCAGCGCCAGCGCGCCACGTTTTTCGTCCACCAGGCGCATCAGCCGCGCATCGCCACGCAGTGCCATGACGGCGGTGTCTTTGGTGGTGCCACGCAGCGTGATTTTCACGGCCTCGGTGCGGTAGCCTTCGGCGTCGATGACGCCGGGCAGGCGCCGCAGGTCTCGCACCGCGTCCAGGGGCACCGGCCGGTGGAAGTTGACCAGCACGTCACCCTGCTGAACTTGCCGGAACTGCACGTCCACGATGTGGGCGATCGCGTCGAGCCAGAAGGCCCCCGATATCTGCAGCGCCACCGCCAACGCGATGCCGGTGACGGTGAACACCGCGCGCAGCGGTCGGCGCTCCAGGTTGCGCACCACCATGCGCGCGCCGGTGGACATGAAGCGCCCCAGGCCCAGGCGCTCCAGCAGCGTGGCGGTGTAGGCCGGTGGCGCCGGCGGCAACATGGCCTGCGCAGGGCGCAGCCGCACCACCGCGTGGATGGCTGTCCAGGTACCAGCGGCAGCGGCCAGTGCGGCCACCAGCGCCGATACCAGCACCAGCCCGGTGTCGGTGGCATAGGCCAGTCGGTCGAAGCGGAACACCTCGTCGTACAGGCTGAGCATGCCGCGACCAATGAACTGGCTCAAGGCCAGCCCCACCGCCACGCCCAGGCCGGCAATCAGCAGCGCAAGCTGCGTGTAGTGCCAGGCGATGGCGACGTCGCCGTAGCCCAGGGCTTTGAGCGCTGCAATCTGGCTGCGCTGGGTGGCCACCTGTCGGCTGAGCACCACATTGAGGATGAACATGGCCACGGCCAGGAAGATGGCCGGGAGCACCGTGCCCATGACCTGGAGCTGGGCCAGTTCGTCGGTGACGATCTTGGTCGAGAGTTGGCGGTCGCGGCCAACGGCGCCCAGGCTGCCGTAGGGTTCCAGCAGGTGGTCCAGCGCGTTCAGCACCGCCTGCTCTGGCACACCCGCGTGCAAGCGCAGCGCCACCTGGTTGAAGGCGCCCTGCATGTCAAAGGCCTCGGTCATGCGCTGGCTGTCTATCCACCAGATGCCAAAGCTGGTGTCGTCAGGGGCGCCACCTTGCGAGGCAAACACGTACTCGGGCGTGACCGCCGTGCCCACCAGGTGGATGCGCTGCAGCCGACCATTGAGGATGGCGTGCACCACATCGCCGGGCTGGAGGTTGCGCGCTGCAGCAAACCTGTCGCTCACCAGCGCCTCGATCTGGCCGTCGCGCTCGGGCCAGCGGCCGGCGCGAAGGGTCAGCCGGTTGAGGCCCTGGCGGTTGGCATGCACGCTGGGCAGGTCCAGCCCGATGAAGCGCCCGGTGACTGGCTGCAGCACGCCGGGCAGGTCAACCTGGGCGTCGAACACCACACCCAGCTTGACCTCGGCCACACCGGGCAGGGCTTCGATGCGCGCGCCCAGCGATGCCGGCGCGCGCTTGACGCCGGCAAACAGGTCGGCCAGGCGGTTGTCGCGGTAGAACGCGTCGCGGGAGCTTTGCAGTGAATCGTGCACCGCAAACATGCCCACAAACCCCGCCACGCCAATGGCCACCACCACCGCGATGGTCATGACCTGCGCCCGCAGGCGGGCGACATCGCGCCAGAGTTTGGTTTGCAACGCGGTCACGGCACTACCATGAAAGCGCCGACGCCGGCTGCCTGTGCGCGTTGGCGTGGCTGTCGACGATGCGGCCATCGGCCAGGCGCAGCACGCGGTCGGCCATGTCGGCAATGGGCGCGTTGTGGGTGATGACCACGGTGGTGGTGCCCATGTCGCGGTTCACCCGTTCGATGGCCTGCAGCACCATGATGCCGGTGGCGCAGTCGAGCGCGCCGGTGGGCTCGTCGCACAACAACACCGCTGGGCGCTTGGCAATGGCGCGGGCAATCGCCACGCGCTGCTGTTCGCCGCCCGAAAGCTGCGACACAAAGTGGTGTTTGCGGGGCGTCAAACCCACCAGCGCCAACGCGTCGGCCGGGTCCATGGGGTCGTCGGCCAGGTCGGTCACCAGGGCCACGTTTTCCTCAGCGGTCAGGCTGGGGATCAGGTTGTAGAACTGGAACACAAAGCCCACGTGTTCGCGCCGGTAGCGGGTGAGCTCGGCGTCGTCTGCGCCAATCAGCTCATGGGTCTGGCCGTTGTGGGTCCACCGGGCCGAGCCGCTGGTGGCGGTGTCCAGCCCGCCCAGAATGTTGAGCAGCGTGGACTTGCCGCTGCCCGAGGCGCCCAGCAGCACCACAAATTCGCCGCGCACGATGTCCAGGTCCACACCCCGCAGCGCCAGCACCGCCGTGTCGCCCTCACCATAGGTTTTGGTCAGAGAACGGGCAGTGAAAACGCATGTGGCGGACGTCGGGGTTGGCATCAAACCATTATGGGCAGGCTGCCTATTCAGAAGGATGACGCGCGTCAAGAAGGTGGTGTGTCATGCACCCATGTGGCGGCTTGGCCACCACTGCGCCAGCAGCAGTATCAGCGTTTGGCGGTGTTTATCCACGGTGCGTCACCCGCATGCCCATGGCGCCCACCACCATGGCCAACACCAACAGGCCTGTTGCCACCCCAAACGCCAGCCGCAGCCCGGCCAGGGCGTCCAGCCGACCGGCTGCCGTGGTGGCGGTGGCGCCCCACTGGTACACCGCGCCCATGGCCGATGCCCCGGTGATCAGCCCCAGGTTGCGCGAGAGGTTGACCAGGCCCGACACCAGGCCACGCTGGTCCGCCGGGGCGCTGGCCATCACGGCGGTGTTGTTGGCCGCCTGGGTGCTGGCGTAGCCGGCGGTGATGAAGGCCAGCGTGGCGGCGTAGCCCAGCGCGCCCCAGGTGGCCGAGGCCCAAGGCAGGGCGGCGGTGCCTGCCAGCATTAACAGCAGGCCCGCCCAGGTGACGCGGCTGGCGCCCAGGCGGTCCACCAGTTTTCCAGCGGGTGCGCCTGCCAGCGCGGCCACCGCCGGGCCAGTGGTCATCACCAGGCCCATGCGCGCCGCGTCCAGCCCCAGGCCACCGGCCAAGTAGAAGGGGCTCACCACCAGGGTGGCCATCACCACCGTGGTGATGAGCGCATTCACCGCCACGCCCGTGGCCACGGCCGGCTGGCGCAAGGTTTGCAGGCGCAGCAGCGGTGCGGGGGCACGTGTTTCCACCCAGGCAAAGGCGGCCAGGCCCAGCGCCGCCGTCAACAGCAGGCCGGTGTTGAGCGCGCCCCAGGCGCCCGGTTGCAAGGTCATGGACAGGGCGTAGGCCGTGAGGCTCAGTGCCAGCAGGGCGGTGCCCAGGTGGTCGAAGCGCACGGTGCGCGGCGGGGTGGCGCGGTCAAGCGGCAACTGCCACCAGGCCAGGGCCAGCGCCGCCAGGCCCAGCGGCACGTTCACCCAAAACACCGCCTGCCAGCCCCATGTGGCCAGCAGCAGCCCGCCCAGGCTGGGGCCCAGCGCCGTGCCCACGGCCGACAGCGTGCCCAGCAGGCCCATGGCGCTGCCGGCCTGTGCCTTGGGCACCACCTCGCCCACCAGGGCCAGGGTCAGCGCCATCATCACCGCCGCGCCCAGGCCCTGCGCCACCCGCGCGGCAATCAGCCAACCCAGGCCGGGCGCCGCGCCCGCCGCCAGTGAGGCCAGGGCAAACAGCGCCAGCCCGGCCAGCAGCAGACGGCGCCGGCCCCACACATCGCCCAGGCGGCCAGCGGCCACCACCGCCGCCGTGAGCGTGAGCAGGTAGGCAATCACCACCCACTGCACGTGGGTGCTGGGCAGCGCAAACTGCCGCGCCAGGGCCGGCAGCGCCACGTTGGCGATGCTGGTGCCCAGCGCCGGCAGCAGCATGGCCAGGCCCAGGCCGGCCAGCACGCCACGCGGCGCCGGGGTGGAGGGAAGGGGGGTTGTCGTGTCCATGAAAGGCTCCGTTGAGGGGATCAGCCGATGCTAGGAACGAGGCACCCATGGCGGAAGACGCACGGCGTGCAATGAATCAGTGCACCAAACGCCATACCAGCGTATGGTGCACTCATGACCATGCCCGACCTCAACCTCCTCGTCACGCTGGACGTGCTGCTGACCGAGCAGAACGTGGCCCGCGCTGCCCAACGCCTGCGCCTGAGCCCATCGGCCATGAGCCGCGCCCTGGCCCGCCTGCGCCAAACCACCGGCGACCCGCTGCTGGTGCGCGCCGGGCGCGGCCTGGTGCCCACGCCCCGCGCCCTGGCCCTGCGCGAACGCATAGGCCCCCTGGTGCACGAGGCCGAAGCCGTGCTGCGCCCGCTGCAAGCCCTCAAGCTCGATGAGCTTCAGCGCACCTTCACCCTGCGCTGCAGCGAAGGTTTTGTCGAGAACTTCGGCGCCGCCCTGGTTGAACGCGCCGCCGCCGAGGCCCCCGGCGTGCGCCTGCGCTTCGTTCAGAAAACCGACAAAGACAGCACCGCCCTGCGCGACGGCACCGTGGACCTGGAAACCGGTGTGCTGGGCGCCCACATGGGCCCCGAACTGCGCACCCAAGCCCTGTTCCGCGACCGCTGGGTGGGCGTGGCGCGCCCCAGCCACCCCCTGGCCACGGCCGGCGCGGCGCTCACGCCTGAGGTGTTTGCCAGCAGCCGCCACGTCATCGCCGCGCGCCGGGGCGTGCTGGGCGGCCCGGTGGACGAAGCCTTGGCCTCACTCGGCCTGGAGCGCAACGTGGCCGCCATTGCCGGCGGTTTTGTTGCCGCCCTGGCCCTGGCGCGTGGCACCGATGTGGTGGCCTGTGTGCCCGAGCGGCACACCGAAAACCTGCGCGGCGGCCTGCACACCTTCGCCCTGCCGTTTGCGACGCCCGAATTGAGCATCGCCATGTTCTGGCATCCCCGGTTTCAGGGGGATGGGGGGCATGGGTGGTTTAGGGGGGTAGTGGGGGAGGTTTGTGCTGGGGTGCGGGGATGACTGGAGCCGGCCAGAAGCAGCCAGTGGCAATTAGTAGAAGCGGATACTCAACGTTTTACGTAAGCGGCACTTTGCAGCATCGTTGTGCTGTGTCCGTGTTATCGAACCTCTTCCGTTTTCATTGTGTAACTCATGCAAAGGTCCCTAATGCTTTGATCTGACGTTTGAGCTTGCCATGAGTTGATGCAGCCTGGTCAATTAGCTGTTCGCGTAATGGGTCATCGGGTGCGCATACTGGTTTGTTAGGCCCAGCATATGCGTTGAGGAACTCCAGAAGTGTGGCCCTAAACGTATTTATTTCTTTACGATCCTCGGTTGATAAAAACATTTCTGCTTGCTCAACAGCGGCACCAAGTGCACGAATCTTGGCGAGCGTATCCGATACTTGTTCATGTGTTTTGAAGGACATATCAATGCTGCCGATAGCAGCAATGTCTGTGCCGATAGGGGCGAGCAGTAGTTCCAGCGCTATCAGCCTCTCAAACTCAACCTCCGAAAAGCGTAGGGCGATGGTCTTGCGTAGCTCACTTTGTGCCTTCGCGGCCTCAGCTTGCGCTATCAAACCGACCTTGTATGCTTCCAGCTTCTGTTGAAAATCGTGCTTGACCTGTTCGAACTGGGGCAAAAGTTTGGCCGCATGTTCGGCGTTGTCACGGGCTAACTCCGCTTTCAAGCGTTCAAGATCAGCAGATAGGGAGCGCTGGAGTAGCTGTTTCCACTTCTCGCGGAACATGAAGCCGAGTGCCGTTAGCAGTATGGCAATTACTCCACTTCCTCGCGCAACCCAGTCTAAGAATTCAGCTATCTCTTGTGTGTTCATTGGAAAAATCGCTCCGATTGGATCGCGGCCTAGTTTATTGGTAGATGTACTGTATCCGATTGAAGTGCCAAATTCAACTATAAAACCCGCCGTCCCTCTGTACTACACGCAACCTGGTGAATGCGTAAGTGTCGCCAGCATATACTTTTCAAACACTAGAGCTTGCGCGCGAGGTGGTGCTGTATATCGGCTTCGTGCATCTTCAGTGAATAGCTTATGATTTTGTTCCGACCGGCTGCTCTGGGTCTTCTACAGGCGCAGCTTTCTGCAAGAGCTACCATTTTTGACTGACCGGTGAATGGCGCGGTCCTAGGCACTCAATCTACACGCCCAGTTTGTGAATTGAATGCAGGCCAGCGGTTGTCGCCAACCTTAGGGTCTTTGGCCCGCAGCGTCAGGACGAAGTGAACCTCCATGCTGTTGATCTCTGGCCTTGTCGCCGCCTTCGACTCCATAAGATGTCTCGGGTGATCGTGAAGCTCTTCCGTTGCTCTGGGGAGAAGTCGGCGGCAATAAGAGCTGAGGACGCGCTACCAAAGTAGTTGATGCTGTTCGTCCGAACCTGGTCCACGTATATCTTTCCGTTTGGATACCTAATGCGATAGACGACAACTTCGAAAACTTGAAGATCAGCCATGCAGGACAGCATATCGTGTAGTCGAGTAAACCCCTAAACCCCTAAGGGGCGGCTGCAACCCTTGGCGGCAGGGGACACATACGGCCAGGAGTGACCGTTCATCAAACGGGAAAGCAGTTGGTCAACGTTTGAATTCACCGGCCTTGCGTGACCTTATGCGTGAGGCCGGTGGAATGATCGGTTGGGCATCGCACAACTCAATTATTGCCAAATTGACTGCTATCGGATGGCATTTCAATTTGCCGTGCTCTTGCCGTCGTAGATACCCCACTGGTATATGGCAGCACACCAAGTCGCACTGACAAGTTTCTTAAAAGTTGGAAACGGAGAGCGCTGATTTGGCGGTTGCTTGGAATAAAGTATATGTGTGGTCGAATGGTTGGAAGTACGTCGTCCGAAGATATCGTTTTGATAAATAGCTCATCTGCAAGGCCTGTCTCTTGTACATGAATGAGTCTTGTGGTGCATGTTTCGTAAGGACGATGGCTGCCTTTTCTTATTCGAACTAGGCTATCGGTGTCTACACCTACGACCAATACATCCACAGATCGTTTGCAAGCTGTTAGATAGTTCAGATGCCCCTCATGAAAAAGGTCAAAGACTCCGCTCGTATAGCCTATTACCTCTGTCCTGCGACCATCTAGCCGACTTGCGATCGATGTAACATCCTCTGAGAGAGGGGAAATCATAGCGCTCTCAGCAAGAATGTGGAAGCAAGTGCTGCATCAGAGAGGCGGTAGGTTCCTACATAAACATTGAGAGGGTAATCCGTTGTGCGAAGATTGGCAATGAGAGGATTTAATGTTCTTGAGATCGCTTCATCTCGAGATAGTCCACCACTACCGAGACCAAATATTGGTATGAAAAATGAAGAATACTGGTGTGAGTTGCAATGTGTGATTGCAAGATCGATTACTTCGCGGTTTGCAGATTCCTCGACGAGATTTATTCCTGAGTCACGTTTTTCAAGTGTGATTGCATGCACTATGGATTTGATGCCACGACATGCGGAATCAAATGGAGGAGAGACTATGCATTGCCCTAATCTGTACGGCCCCGCATTTGGCTGACTTGATTTCCATTCGGTTATGTGATGAAACAGATGGTCGGTGCTCAATGTTCCGTCGCTGTTATATGAAGCTGCAAGTCGTCTAATTCTTCCTGAAACCGAAGTGCCGCTAATGCTTCCAAGATGTAAATCCCTATTCTCTGAGGTAACGACTACCTCAATGTTCGAAATTGCCAATACTGATCCGCAATAGATATGAACATTCGCGCGCCCAATTGGGATGGGGGCACTAATCGACTTTGTGTCTACTAGTGATTCCCGTTGTAGTGTTGAATGTCTTTGAGAAATTGATCCAAATAAAATGGCTAACAAGAGAAAGATTGAACCTGATGCGATAGATGGAAGTGGGTCAGAGCATCCGGGATTTACAAAGGACGAGACGAGACCTTCAACAGCTTGTTGCCAAAAAGGAGTGATAAAGGCACCTGCACTGACGAGCAATGCTGTTATCGCCAGCTTCGAGTAGACCGTATGGGGGCGTGTCAGACGCTTGAGTGCGATATCTAGCGCCAAGCCAAGAATAAATTGCACGATCTTCGTCACGATGTCCAACTTTGATTTAAATGGCAAAACGCCCGATGCCCACAATGGCAGTCGTTAAACAAAGTCGACCTCCCGTCTGATAAGTAGTTTCAAATCAACATGCTGCGCCAGTTTACTTCGGCGACGACAAGGTATAACGGAATCGACAAACCCGACTGCGCCCACCCTATGGCGCCTCGCCCATCAAGAGGCCTGAATCGTGGCGATCTGTTCGTTTTCCGGCGGATAAATGGCAGCCCGCTTTGCGTCGTCTGCGGTATTTCGGCATCTTCGTCTATTGTCGGAGCTGTACGGGTGATCGGTGCGATCTGCCTCCTGTGTTTGTTAACCGGCTTGGCAAATGATAGACGTGATGCGGTCTGTAGGCTATCCCGTGTTCAGGTGACGAGGCTCGGCGGTGGGGCGCCGCAACACTCGGCCCCAACACGCGGTTTCCCGAACAAAAAATTGTCAAATCCGTGGCACATTGAGGGCGCTCGGTGCCGTTGTGGCGCCCTTCAGGCTTGTCTATGGTGAATTCATGACCCTGCCGCGTGTCGTCTCCGTTCACCCCTTGCCCTTTTCCTGACCCCGCCGAGGCGCTGTGGTTGTCACCGCTTTGCTGCAAAACGTGGCCACCAACGCGGGTGTGTTGGTGGCCTTGGTGCTGGTTTACGCGGCGCTGAGCTGGCCGTTTGAGGAGGCCGATCGGCAGGAGCGGGCGCGGCGCATCAACCGGCGGCGCCTGGTGTGTGGGCTGTTGTTTGGCTTGGGCGCCATCCTCACCATGAACCTGCCGGTGACGGTGGTGCAGGGCGTGATCGTGGATGGCAAGACGGTCATCCTTTCGCTGGCGGGCGCGTACCTGCACCCGCTGGGCGCGGGCATGGCGCTGCTGGTGGCGGGTTCGTACCGCTGGCATTTGGGTGGCGCGGGCGTGGTGCCGGGCGTGGCCATTCTGGTGGGTGTCACGCTGTTGGGGCTGGTGTGGGGCGCGCAGCGCAAGCGCATGTTGCGCGCGTTGGGTGGGCCGGCCTCGGTCTATGCCGGCACCTTGTGGTTGTTCAGCTTGGGTTTGGCGTGTGCCGCCTTGGCGGTGGTGTTGGTTTTGCTGCTGCCCGCTGCCATACGGCTGGAGGTGCTGCAACGCGTTGTTGTGCCGGTGATGTTGATTTTTCCGCCGGCCACGCTGGCCTTTGGCTGGATGTTTGAGGGCGTGCTGGCCTACCACGCGCGCGGGCGGGCCATCAACGCCATGTTGCGCGAGCAGGCGCGTGCCGCCGAGGTGTTTTTGCACGCGCGCGATGGCATCGTCATCCTCGACGAGGACGAGACCTTTCTCGACGCGAACCCCGCCTTTTGTGCCATGACCGGTTTTGCGCGCGAAGAATTGCTGGGCCGTTCGCTGGACGTGACCCGGCCCACCCATTTCGACCCGGCGCTCAAGCGCGAGGTACAGCGCGCCATCGAGACCAAGGGCCACTTCGAGGGCAACATCTCGCGCCAGCGCAAGAACGGCGAGGTGTTTCCCTGCACCGTCAAGATGAATGTACAGCGGCACGCTGACGGGCGTTTCAAGCAGTGTGTGGTGATCTGCACCGACCAGTCGGAGGCCAAACGCTACGAGGAAGAACTCAAACGCGTGGCGCATTACGACCCCCTTACCGGGCTGCCCAACCGCAGCCAGGTGCTGCGCGAACTGCAGGTCGCCATGGCGCGCGAGCCCGGCGGTGTGGTGGCGGTGGTGTACGCCGATCTGGACGACTTCTCCCAGCTCAACGAACAGTGGGGCAAGGCGGTGGGCGACCAGCTCATTTGTGAACTGGGCCAGCACCTCAAGGCCGGCCTGCAGCCGCACGACACCTTTGGCCGCGTGGGCGGCGACGAGTTTGTGTTTGTGCTGCCCCGGCCCGGCGACGTCCCCGACGTGATGCGCGACATTGACCAACTGGCCAACCGCCTGCGCCAGCCGGTGCAGGCCCTGGGCCACACGGCGCAGCTCACCGCCAGCATGGGCGTGACGTTTTACCCGCAGGACAGCACCGACGCCGACACCCTGCTGCGCCACGCCGACCTGGCCATGTACACCGCCAAAGACCTGGGCAAGAACCAGGTGCAGGTGTTCGACCCCAGCCGCGACGCCCGCGTGCAGCAGCGCCGCGCCACGTTGCTGCGCATCGAACAGGCCATGAAGGTGGGCGAGTTGGAGCTGTTCTTCCAGCCCAAGATGCGCTTGTCCAACGGCAGCCTGTTTGGCGCCGAGGCCTTGCTGCGCTGGCGTCACCCCGAGCGCGGTTTGCTGGCGCCCGGCGCGTTTCTCGACGAGATCACCGGCACGCCGTTTTCAGAGGTGCTGGACCGCTGGGTGGCCGAGCGCGCCCTGCAGCACGTGGCGCAGTGGCGCGAGGCGGGGCAGGTGGTGGCCATCAGCGTCAACATGGCGGTGCCCACGCTCACCGCGCCCGGCTTCATCGAGTTCATGGAAAAGCTGTTGTTGCAGTTTCCCCAGTTGCCCATCTACACGCTGGAAATCGAAATCCTCGAATACGAAACCATGAACGACCTGGCGCTGGTGGCCCAGACCATCGAACGCCTGTATGCGCTGGGCGTGCGCGTGTCCATCGACGACTTTGGCACCGGCTACTCGTCGCTGAGCTACCTGCAGCGGTTGCCGGCGCAGTTCATCAAGATCGACCAGTCGTTTGTGCGCGACATGCTCAGCAGCGACACCGACCGCGCGCTGGTGCAGGCTATCGTTGGGCTGGCCAAAGCCTTTGGCCGCGAGGCGGTGGCCGAGGGCGTGGAAACCCACGAACACGCCGCCGTGCTGGGCGCCATGGGCTGCGACATCGTGCAGGGCTACGGCATCGCCCGCCCCATGCCGGCCGCCGATTTGCTGGCCTGGGTGAGTGGCTACCGGCTGCCTGCGTTGGTGTCTGCCTGATAGCGGCTCAGCTTGCCTGCGCCAGCCACTCCGCATACGCGAAGGAAGGGCGAACGTCGCCCACAAGGCGCTCCAAACGCGTGGCGTCTTCGATGGCCGGGCTGGCCGCCGCGCGCAACATCGGCGCCCATTCCTCTGCGACTTGCCGCGCGGTGTTCATCAGCCATTGGATGGCGTCGTCACGCTCCAGCCCCATCCATTGCGCGGCATCGGCAAGCCGCGCCACGCTGGTGCCCGAGCGGCCATCGGGGCCGGTCGCCAGCGACAAATGGGGGCCGTCCTCGATGTGTGACGGCAGGCCCACCACATTGGGTGTGATGTCAAAGGCCGGTGACAGGCCCCAGGCCATGCGGTCGCGGCCTTCGGCCACCCGGTCAAACAGCAGGCCGGTGTTCAGCGCATGGTCGTCGGTGTTGCCCACCAAGGCGTTGAAGGCCATGCGTTTCCACAGCTCGACCAGTTGCCGGCCCAGGCGCTCGGTGTGGTCGTCCGCGCCGTCCCGGGTCCAGATGCGCAGCCGGTCTGCCAAAGCGAGGTAGGAACGCGCGGGGTCGCCCTTGGCGGCATCCAGGCGCAGGCGCAGCACCGTGTGTGCGCTGGCGTACAGCTTTCGGGTGGGCTTGTAGGGGTCGCCCTCCCGGTCGAAGCGCTGCACCATCAGCACCTGGTGGGCGCCGAAGGTGTGCAGCTTGACCGGCGCCACGTGCAGCCCCGCCAACTCGGCCAGGCGCATGGTGACGAACTCGCGTGCGGGCATGGCCTGTCGGTCGCCTCGGGCCTGCATCTTCACCAGCCACAGGCGCCCTTCGTGCACCAGCGTGGCCTTGGGGCGTTCACCTCCGGCGCTGGTGTCCAGGTCGTCGTTGAGTCTGCGCAAGGCCCGGCTGGCCGGTTCGTGCGTTTCGAGGTACTGGGTGAGCTGTTGCAGGTCTGCCAAGCCCTTGGGGCGCCATTGCAGTTTGCGCTCCATGTCGTTGCAAGCTTCGATCGCGCCCACGCCGTCGGGCACGCCCAGTTCCAGCAGTTGCAGCGCGTCCAGGTGGTCGCCGTGGATGGCCTTGAGGCGGTCTTCACCGTAACCCGCTGGCTTCGCGTCCCGAACGACGCCGGGCAAGCCGTCCGCGCCCAACACCGCCGTGCCCCTGGACGAGCGCGAGATCCGCAGCTCCACCGGGTCAAGTGCCAGCGCACCGTCGGTTCTTGCGTAGTCGGGGCGGTAGATGAAGCGGGCACCGTTGCCGTTCACCAGTTCGCCGGCCCGGGTGGGTTCGTCCCGGCCGGGGAGCCAGACCCAGATCGGCGTGACCACCGTCATGGCGGGCCCAGCTTGCGTTCGGCGTAGGCCAACGTCTCGGGGTCGTCACGCGGGTTGAGCAGTGTCTCTGCCTGGCTCAGCAGGCCCAGGGCCAACAGCACCTTGAGGAAATTGCCCAGGGCAATGCCGTCCGCGCCGTCTTCCAGGGACCGGACGGTGGACGTGGAGACGTCGGCCAGGTGCCCCAATTCTTCTTGTGTCAGGCCGCGCAGTTTTCTGGCCAGGGTGACCCGTGTGCCCAGGCGCTCCAAGGCGCTGCCCACCAGCACGGGAACGGGGCGCGCCTTTTTGCTGGGTGGGGGCGAGGCGAGACGAATCATGCAGAAATTCTAAGTGTTTTCGTTTTTAAGACAACGATTTTCCTGAAAATTTCAGTTTGATATCAACAATTTGCCCTAGGCAGCCATGGGGTGTGATGTGTCGGCACTCGCCACCACCCGGCACGCCATCTGCCCCACCACGGCCAGCGCCTCCTGTGTGGGCACATCCCACGCTCCCGAAAAACTCAGGCGCAGGCAGTTGCGGTAGCGGTCGGTGGCCGTGAACAAGGGGCCGGGGCCGAAGGTGATGCCTTGGGCGGCGCACAGACGGAACAGGGCCATGCAGTCGGTGCCTTCGGGCAGCTCCACCCACAGGGCGTAGCCGGCGGGCGGGTTGCTCACGCGGGTGCCCCGTGGGAAGTGCTCGGTCACGATGTGCCGCGCCTCTTTCAGGCGGTGGCGGGTGGCCAGGTTGATGCGGCGCAGGTTGGCTTCGTAAAAGCCCTGGGTGAGCAGGTCGGCCAACGCTTCTTCGAGGATGACGTTGGTGGCCGCGCCTTGCAGGCGCTTGCGGTTGGCCACGGTGTCGCGCCAGCGGCCGGCCTCCACCCAGCCCAGGCGCAGGCCGGGCGAGAGGGTCTTGGCGAACGATCCGCACACCATCACGAAGCCGTCGGTATCAAAGGCCTTGGCCGCCTTGCGGCGTTCGTCGCTGGCCAGCAGGTCGTTGAAGACCACGTCTTCGATGAGCGGCAGGCCGCGCGCCGTCAGCAGCCGCACCAGGGCCTGCTTGTTTGCCAATGGCATGACAGAGCCCAGCGGGTTGGACAGCGTGGGCGCCAGCAGCACGGCCTTCACCGGCTGGGTGTCCAGCGCCAGTTCCAGCGCGGGCAAGGAGATGCCGTTGCGCGGGTGGGTGGGGATCTCCAGCGCGCGCAGGCCCAGGGCTTCGAGCAAATCGATGTAGCCGAAGTAGGTGGGCGATTCCAGCGCCACCACGTCGCCCGGCTGCGTCACGGCCTGAAGGCACAGGCTCACCGCCTGGGTGCAACTGGCGGTGGTGATGATGTGCTCGGCCGCCAGCGTGCAGCCCATGTGCAGGGCGCGCCGGGCCACGGCCTGGCGCAGGGCGGGGGTGCCCATGTCGGCGTTGTTGTAGCGGGTGAGGCTTTGGCGGTGCAGGCGCGAGGCGCGGCCCATGGCAATGCGCAGGCGCTCCTCGTCGAACAGGTCGCTCTCCTGCGGCAGGTAGCCGCCGAAGCAGGCGCGGTCGCCCGGCTGCTCCAGCGTGGCGAAGGATTCAGAGCGGCGCTGCGCCTCCAGCGTGAAGCTGCGCAACGGCGGCGTGGTGGTCACCAGCGTGCTGGTGGCGCGCCGGCCGCGCCGCACAAAGTAGCCGGCCTTGGGCTTGGCTAACACCAAGCCTTGTTCTTCCAACTGGCGCAGTGCCTGGTTCACCGTGGAGATGGACACACCCTCGTTGGCCGCCAGCTCGCGTATCGACGGCAGGCGCGAGCCCGCCTTGAGCGCACCGCTGTCGATCAGCCGGGCCAGGCGTTGCGCGAGCTGGGCGTACAGGCGTGGTGACAGGCCCTTCACGGGTGTGTCGGGCAGCGGCTGTTCGGTGGCGATGAGGTCGGGCGAGGGCGTGGCGGCCATGGTGTGAACATCGTAGCGCGGCGGGTCAAGGGGCCAGGTGGTTTTGTGACGGTCGAGCGGCACAGACAGGCCCCAACCGGTGCAGCACAGATGGGGGCTGTGTGCCGGTGCGGCGGCACAGAAAGCCGGCCGTTGTGTCTGTTGCAAAACAGGCGGCCACGCGACAGTGGACTCCCATCACAGGAGCCCACCATGACCACCGCCACCGCCCCGTCGTTCCTCTCCAGCCTGCTGGCCTTGCTGCCCCGCCGGGCGCTGGCCGCGCGCACCACGACGCGCAGCGACATCGCTCCCACACGCCTGCTCCCCGGCCAGGCACGCACCCTGCATGCAGGCCAGGGCATGCGCCTGCAGGTGCTCGGCGGCCGTCTCTGGCTGACGCAGCCCGGCGCCAGCCAGGACGTGTTCCTCACCGCCGGTGATGCCCTGGAGCTGACCCAGGACTGGGTGGTGATCGAAGCCGACGCCATGCCCGACGCGCCCATGCAGTTGGCGCATGCCGAGTACCTGTTGCGGTCGCTGGGGTGAGGCGAGTCAGGGCTTGGGCTGATGGGGTGGCGAGGCGTACTGAGCCTGGGCTGGCCTCAGCGCCCGAGTGCCGCAGCCAAGTACCGATCGACGGCAGATGTCCAAATGAACGGTTCGTTGTGCAGTGAGTGTCCATCCCGTCCCGGGGCAGGCTCGAAGGTCAGAAACTCGCCCTGCCCACCCGCCGCTTTGAAGGCCTCGAAGTTGTTCCGGCTGTGGCTCAGCTTGTAGTAGGGGTCGCGGTCGCCGTAGAGCCACAGTGTCGGTCGTTTGAAGTTGGCCCCTCGTTGCATCAGCACGGGGTTCACGGCAGCGACCTGACGGCAGCCATCACCGAGCCAACCGCCGACGAAGTTCAAGACGCCCTTGAACATTTCCGGGCGGCGGCCGGCATAGGCAACAGACAGAATGCCGCCCCGAGAAACACCACCGACCAAGACTTGAGCGCGATCAACATCGGGTCGCGCCAAGATATGCGTCATCACCACGTCGAGATCGGCCACCGCCCGGTCAAAGCCGGCGATGGCGCGCTCAGGCTCGCACGAGTAGCCCTTGGATCGATCTGCCGAAAAACCTTCGTCATACAAACCGTCGGATTGACCGCGTCCCCGACGCTGTGGAAACAACACCTGCCAGCCCTGGTTGGTGAAGTAATGCGCGACTTCGGGGCTACTCCAGGTCAGTTTGAACCATTCAGGCCGGTTGCCCGCTCCAGTTGAGCCGTGGTTGAAAACCAGCGTCGGAAAAGGACCATTTCCAAGCGGACGGTAAACCACCATTTCGAGCGTCTGTTGCCTTTCGCCATCGTTCCAAGGTGTAGGAATGCGTTCAATGGTCCGCGTGTACGGGGTTTGAATCTGCTTTTGCGTCAGGACGCCAACGGACAACAGCTGCTTCTCTGGCTTCCAGAAGGCCATTTCCATGTCGCCGTCATTGCGTAGCCGAAGCGTCAGTCGCGCACCAGTCAATGGCAGCACCAGTTCGTCGCCGACAAACTGACCCACTGCGCGTTCGGCAAACAGGCCCTGAAGCGGGTTCACGTGGGCAAACGCAACCGTGACCTGTGTGGCAGATACCCGTTCGACTGCGAGACGCACATCGCACTGGCGACCACCACATGCCCAGCCCTGCCACAGTCCGTGCCAGCGGACCAGGTGGGCAGGCAGTGTCGGCTCAGGTGGCGTCGGTGCGCCGCCCTCCGGCAAAGTCGCGATCACCGGGCTTTCTGAGACTGCTGCCTGCAGTCGAGGCATGACCGCAGGCCAATCTGTTTGAGCCGTTGCGCTTGCGGCGGCCAATGACGCGGCCAAGACTATGGTTGCGCAATATCGCTGCATCTTGTTTCTCCCTGAACGAGCCTGCATGTGGGCCCTTTTGCTCGACTTGAAATGTATCGGATAGCGATTGTTTGTGGATGCTTGGCACTCGTCGCAGGCGATGTTCGGTGGTTGTGGTTTCGGAGGGTGGCCCAGGTGAGCGCAGGCCTTCATAATCTTGCGTATGCACATCGCGCCCGATACCTCACAACGCATCGCCGACATTTGTCGGCGGTACGGCGTGCGCCGTTTACAGATGTTCGGTTCGGCGGCCGAAGGCACCGATGGCCCGGACAGCGATGTGGACTTGCTGGTGGAGTTTGTGCCGGGTCAATACCCCAGCGGTTTTGCACTGGTGGATTTTCAGGACGAGTTGTCCGTCACCTTCGGCGGCAGGCCGGTGGATCTGGCCTTCCCTTCGGTGCTGGACAACCCGTTCCGGCGCAAGGCCATCGAGCCGCAACTGCGCACGGTTTTTCAATGACGGTGGACCGGGTTCCCGCGCATTTGGCCGACATGCTGCGGTTCACACAGGAACTGCGAGGCTTGGTCGAGACCATGCCCGTGTCGGATTTTGTTGCCAACCGGGTGTTGTGCCTAGCGGTCGAAAAGCTGTTTATCAATCTGGGCGAGGCCGCCGCCAGGGTGGGTGCGGATGCCGTGAACATGCCCGCGATTCCATGGCGACGGGTGATCGGGCTGCGCAACATATTGGCCCATGGCTACGAACAGGTCGCGTACGAAATCCTCCACGAGACGGTTGTGCGTGAACTGCCGGCACTGGAGACAGGTTTGCAGCAGTTGTTGCACCGCTATTGAGCAGAGGTTCTTGCCCACGGCATGTGCCCCATACCGAGCCAGACGGTTGTCCATCAACCTTTTTTACTTTCATGACCACTTTCCTGTTCGTTCTGGCCTTGGCCGCTGTTGTTGTGCTGGTCTGGCGGCTGCGATCGGGCGGCACCGAGCGGTCCATGTTTGCGCCCGAATCGGCCGCCACAGCCCCACCCCCTGGCCCCAAACCCATCGTTTTGCCCACGGCGTGGGTCATTCCTGACGTGCTGGTGCAATTCCGGCGGGTGGAGGGCTTTGAGCTGCCGCCCGAGCGGGTGGCCGCCTTGCGCGAGCGTTTGCTGGCCTTGCCTCGCCCTGCGGCGGCCGCGTTCAAGCTGCTGTCGGGCGATTTCATGGACAGCGCGAGTGCCGACGCGTTGGCACAGGAAATCCTGAGCGAGCCCCACCTGGCGGCTCAGGTGCTGGCCACGGTCAACTCGCCTTTTTATGGTTTGGCGCGCCCGGTGGCCAGCGTGCAGGACGCCATCACCTACCTGGGTCGCGACACGGTGCGCTCCGTGGCCGTGCGTTGCCTCATCGAGCCCGCGCTGGCGCCGGCCGACGCTCGCCTCAGCGCGCTTTACGACAACCACGCGCGCGCCAGCCGCCTGGCGGCGCAGCTCTGCCAAATTCTGGCGCGGCGCGTGGGGGTGCCCGACAGCGGCGCCATGGTGACGGCGGCGGTGTTGTCCTATGTGGGTCACATGGCCATGCTGGCCATGCGCGCGCCCGAAGCGTCGCTGCAGGATGGCAGGAAGGATTTCCTGGAGCGCAGCCAGCACGAGCAGGACGATGTCGGTATTGCGGCGGGCGAGTTGGGTTGCCTGTTGCTGGAAGCGTGGAACATGCCGGTGGCCATCGTGGAAGACGTGCGCCAGATCGACCTGGTGGTGACCACGCCACCCAAGCAGCTCTCGGCTCAAAAGGCCACGCGCTACGCGCTGACCTACTACTGCGTGCGGGTGGCCGACAAGCTGGCCGCTGGCACCTGGGCCGACCTGGAGGCTGCGGTGCCGGAGCGGCTGGTGGGGCCCGAGTTCTTCCATGCCCAGACACATTTCATGTCGGACCCCAAGCTGGCCCAACTGGCGGTTGAAATGCGCACCCCGCAGTTGGTGGACGAGGTGCAGCGTTTGCTCAGGGCTTGATCGCGCCGAGCTTGTCGTCGGCCAGGCCCACCAGCAGCGCCCGGCCATCGGCGTCCACGCGGAATTCCCCGAACCGCGCCACTTGCCAGCGCGCCGCCTCGCCTTCGCGGAAGAACCACGCGTCGGTCACCAGCGTCCATTGCCCGTTTTTGGGCGTGAGTTCAATGCGCAGCTCGTTGGCGCCCAGCGGCTCGCTGGGCTGGTGCAGGCGCACCAAGGTGGCCACGCCGCGCGCGTCCAGGCGTGCCACCACGTGGGGGCGCTGGCCGCTCAGCAGTCCGGTGTCGTTGCGGCTGGCGCCGCCGGGCACGGCGAAGTTCAGGCGCATGTAGTCGCCCTGCATCAGCGAGCGCGGGTCCACTGGCGCCAGCGGCACGTAGACGGGTCGGCCCCGGGCGATCAGGCCTTCCTTTTCGCGGATGGCGCCTTGGGCCACCACCACGGTGGCCAGCACGGTGAGGGCGACGGCGGCTATCGCGGGCAGCGAGCGCGGGGTGCGTTCAACGGCTTTGGTGGGCGTGCCGTCCCGCAGCGTCCACCAGGCCAGTGCACCGAGGTCGGCGCCGCAGGCCACCAGCACCACGGCCTTCTGTGCCAAGGGCCAGGCCAGCGCGTAGTAGAAGCTGCCGAGCATCCACACCGCAGCCAGGCCAGCGGCACCGGCCAACGTCCAACGCCGCGTGCCCAGCAGCAAGGCCAGGGCCAGCAGGGCCGCGCCCAGCGTGGGAATAAAAAAGGCCAGCGCCGCCAGGCACAGCGCGGCCAGTTGGCCGCTCCACGGGGTGCGCGTGCCCAGGGTGGGCCAGGCGCGCGTCAGCACGGCGGCGCCGGCCAGGGCCAGCGTCGCCGACACACTGTGTTGCAGCCAGGCCATGGCGGTGGCGGGCAGGCTGCCGGCCAGGCCCATGGCCACGGCACCCACCAGACCGCCGCCCAGCGCGCCGGGCACCAAAAAGGCCAGGCCTGAGTGCGCGGCCAGGCCCACCAGCGTGGCCAGCAGCCAGCCGGCGCCCGTGCTTTCCAGCAGTGTTGCGCCCCGGCTCAAGCGCCGCTGGATGACCAGCGCGAGCAGCCACAGGCCTGTGAGGGCGTGCAGCACCGCCCACCAGGCAGACAGGTTGGGCGCGCGCCACAAGCGACCTGGCCACAGTGCCAGGGCCGCGCATGCGGCCGCCGCGGCGCCCGCCAGCACGCGCAGCCAGGGTCTGTCGATCCACATCGCAATGCCCAGGGCCAACAGCGCCAGCGCGGCAAAGGCGGCCTGGTCGGGCAGGTCGCGGGCGAGCCCGTAGGCCAGCGTGCCGGCCCCCGCGAGCAGGGCAGGCACAGCCAGTTGCTCCACGAAGATGGGCACCTCGGGCCGCCGCAGCACGATGACCGAACCGGCCAGCAGCAGCAGGCCCACCAGGTGGGTGCCCAGCCCACGCGCGGCCAGGTCGCCCAGCAGCAGGCCGATGACCGACATCAGCGGCACGGCGGCCAGCCAGGCCCCCAGTGCGGTGAGCAGCACCACCGGCCAGGGCCGGCTTTCGATGGGGGGGAGGGTGGCGTTGGGTGGCAACAGGCCTTCGGCCTGGGCGTTGCGCAGCACGGCATCGAGCGGGTGTGTCATGCGGCGTCCTCCTGAACCCCGTGTTCGCGCACGAGCCGGAGAATCCATTTGACCGACAGCGCCAACAAGGCTGCCGACACCAGGCCGATGAGCATGAGCCGGCCAATCGGGTCCCGCCCACCGTGTTCAAACAGCACCCGCACCAGGCCGCCCACCACCAGCGCATTGAGGCCCATCGCGGCCGCGCTGAGACCAAACACCTCGAAGTGCGCGGGCCGACTCAGCCAGGCACCGGCCAGCGCCAGCAGCACCAGGCCCAGCGGGTAGTGTGGGGCAATGTCCTTGGGGAACAGGCCGCCGATGGCGGTGAGGGTGATGGCCACGGTAGCAAGCGTGAGTGCGGTACGGCGCGCCCAGGGGCCGGCGCCAGTCCAGCGGAACCAGGCGGGCGAGAGCAGCAGGCACAGCAGACCCAGGGCCGCCCAGCCTGTGGCGTGCACGCGCAGGTCGTCGGGCAACACGCGCCACTGGTGGCCGGTGTGGGTCTGCACCCACAGCGATATGCCCACCGCCGCCACCAGCGCCCAGGGCGCCCACACCGCGTCGTGCCGCGCGCCCAAGGCCATCGGCAGGGTGAGGGCGGCCCACAGGGCGAAGAGTTGCCAGGCATCGGCACCGGTTTGGTAGGTCTGGCCGAAGTAGGCGAACAGCGCGCCCACGGCAAGCAGTGTGAGCAAGCCCAGCGGCGCGCGCAAGGCGGGGCGCAGGCAGGCGCCCAGGCCCATGGCCACCACCACACCCTGTAGCAGCCAGAAGCGGCCGGCGCGGCCCAGGTCGTCCCAGTTGGCGGCCACCCACAACACCAGGCCCAGGCCCACCAAGGCGGCAGCCAGCAGAGCCAGGGCCCGCCAGAACTGCCGGTAGGCATCGGGTGGCTCGCCCGCCAGGCTGGCCAATGCCATCAAGCGTGTGCGTGCGGGGCCGTCCAGCCCATGCGCCTGGGCCAGTTGGAGGAGGGCGAGGCGCTGGGTCATGACGGGGCGTGTGTCAGCGGTTGAGGAACTTGGCCAGGGCGAACAAGGTGTCGTCGGGCGCTTCGGTCATCTGGTGGTGCCCCACCGGTACGGTGTGCACGGTGATGGTTTTGCCGCTGTCCTTGGCGGCGGCGATCAGGCTGTGCGCGGCTTTTGGCTGTGTCATCTGGTCTTGCGCGCCCAGCACGAACAGCACCGGGCAGGTGACGGCGCGGACGGCGGCCTCGCCGTTGGCATAGCTGTCGCAGGCCTTGAAGCCGCGGTAAAACACGTTGACTTGTGTGTTGCTGCGCAACACGCGCCGGCCCAGGGCCATGCCGGCGCCGTACACCCAGGTGCCCGGGCCAAGTGCCGAAGGGGGCGGCGCCAGCGTGGCGCGCGAGAACACGTTGACCAGTTTGAGCGCTTGTTCGGGGTCGTTGACGGAGGCATCCAACAACGCCTGCGACACCTTCATGGGGTAGGCCGTGCCCACCAGCACCAAATGGCTCACACGCTCGCGCAGCCGGCTGGCGGCTTCCAGCGCGATCAGCGAACCCCAGCTGTGGCCCACCAATGCTGCGGTCTGCACCCCGGCCGCGTCCAGCAAGGCAGCGACGAAATCGGCCGCCTGCTCCACGGTTTCCGGCGCGTCGCCGCCGCTCTTGCAGTGGCCGGGCAGGTCCACCGCCAGCACGTTGAAACCGTGGTGGGCCAGGTAGCGGCTTTGCAGAATCCACACGCTGTGGTCGTTGAGCACACCGTGGATGAACACCACCGTGGGCTGGGCGGGGTTGAAGGGCTTGCCGCCGGTGTAGCAGTAGGTTTTGGCGCCATTGACTTGCAGGTACATGGTCAGGCCCCCGCTTTTTCTGCGGCCTTGAGCGCGCGTTTGAGATCGTCGATCAGGTCGTCCGGGTCTTCCAGGCCGATGGACAGGCGGATGGTGCCCTGGGCGATGCCGGCACCGGCCAACGCCTCGTCGCTCATGCGGAAGTGGGTGGTGCTGGCCGGGTGGATCACCAGGCTGCGGCAGTCGCCCACGTTGGCCAGGTGGCTGAAGATCTTGAGCGTCTCGATGAACTTGCGGCCCTGGGCGCGGTTGCCCTTGATGTCGAAGCTGAACACCGAGCCGGCGCCACGGGGGCCAAAGCGCAGCAGCTTTTGCGCCAGCGTGTGGCTGGGGTGCGATTCAAGCAAAGGGTGGCCCACGCGTTCCACCATGGGCTGGCTGGCCAGGAACTGCACCACCTTTTCGGTGTTGCTCATGTGGCGTTCCATGCGCAGGGGCAGGGTTTCGATGCCTTGCAGGATCAGCCAGGCGGTGTGGGGGCTCATGCAGGCGCCAAAGTCGCGCAGGCCCTCGCGGCGGGCGCGCAGCAGGAAGGCGCCCACGGTGGACTCTTCGCTGAACACCATGTTGTGAAAGCCTTCGTAGGCCTGGGTGAGTTCGGGGAATTTGCCCGAGGCCTCCCAGTCGAAGCTGCCGCCGTCCACCACCACACCACCGATCACGGTGCCGTGGCCGCTCAGGAACTTGGTGGCCGAGTGGTAGACGATGTCCGCGCCGTGCTCGAAGGGCTTGATGAGGTAGGGCGAGGTCAGGGTCGAATCGACCAGCAGGGGCACGCCGGCCTCGTGTGCGATCTGCGACACGGTGGGGATGTCCAGCACGTCCAGACCGGGGTTGCCCACGGTCTCGCCGAAGAAGAGCTTGGTGTTGGGCCGCACGGCCGCCTTCCAGCCATCGATGTCGCCGGGTTTGACGAAGGTGGTGTCGATGCCGAAACGACGCATCGTGTAGTGCAACAGGTTCTGGCTGCCGCCGTAGAGCGCGGTGCTGGCCACGATGTGGGAGCCCGCGCCCATGAGCGTGGCGATGCTCAAGTGCAGCGCGGCCTGGCCGCTGGCGGTGGCGATGGCACCAATGCCACCTTCCAGTGCTGAAACGCGCTGCTCCAGCACGGCGTTGGTGGGGTTGCTGATGCGGCTGTAGACGTGGCCGGCGCGTTCCAGGTTGAACAGCGAGGCCGCGTGGTCGCTGGACTCGAAGACGAAGGAGGTGGTGAGGTGGATGGGCACGGCGCGCGCGCCTGTGCTGGGGTCGGGGGCGGCGCCCGCGTGCAGTGCGAGCGTGTCGAAGCCGGGGTCGGCGTAGCCGGGCATGGGAGGGTCTCCGTGTGTGCCGCGCCACAGTGAGGCGCGGCCTGGGTGTGTGGGTGTCGTGAGCGATTATTGTGGGCTATATTTCAGGCACAACCATCCACCCGATACCGGGGCCGCGAGGAGAAACCATGAAAGTCAGCGACATTCTTCGTGTCAAGGGCAACACCCTCTACACGGCCACCCCCGATGAGCCCCTGGCCAGCGCCTTGAACCTCATGGCTGAGAAGGATATCGGCTCGCTGGTGGTGATGGACCACGGCGACCTCGTGGGCATGCTGACCTTCCGCGAAGTGATTCAGCTGGTGGTGAAGAACGGCGGCGCGGTGGGCACCACCATCGTGCGCACCGCCATGGACGATGCCCCGCTGACCTGCACCATGGAGACCGAACTCGACGAAGTCCGCCGCATGATGTTGGACCGCCACGCGCGCTACATGCCCGTGATGGACAAACGCATGCTCATGGGCGTCATCAGCTTCTACGACGTGGCCAAGGCCGTGGTGGACAGCCAGAACTTCGAGAACAAGATGCTCAAGGCCTACATCCGCGACTGGCCTGCAGACGCCGAGAGCGAGGCGGACAGCCCCAAGCTCTGAAAAAGACCAAAGGACAAAGCGCCCGACCGGGCGCTTTTTTTATTCTTTGATGTTGGCGCGCTGAACGATTTTCTGGTTGCGCGCGTACTCCTCCCGCACGAAGGTGCCGAACTGCGCCGGGCTGCCGTTGCCGGCCGTGGCGCCTTGTTCGCTGAACTTGGCCTTGATCTCGTCGGACTTGAGCACCTCGTTCAACTCCTGGTTGATGCGCGCCACCACCTCGGGGGGCGTCTTGCCCGGTGCGAACAGGCCGATCCAGGTGTTCATCTCGTAGCCCTTGAGGCCGGGCATCTCGGCGAAGGCCGGCACCTGTGGCAGGTTGGGCAGGCGCTTGGCGCCGGTCACGCCCAGGGCCTTGACGCGGCCAGCGCTGATGTGCGGCATGGCCGTGGTGGCCACCAGCATGGCCAGATCGACCTGGTTGCCGATCACGTCGGAGGCGATCTGCGCGCCGCCCCGGTAGGGGATGTGGGTGACAAAAGTGCCGGTCTGGTCCTTGAGCAATTCCATGGCCAGCTGCAGCACGGTGCCGATGCCCGAGGTGGCGTAGTTGTACTTGCCAGGTTCCTTCTTGGCCAGCTTCACGAACTCGCCGAAGTCCTTGGCGGGCAGGCCGGGGCGGGCCACCAGCACCATGGGTGCGGTGCTGATCAGGCCCACCGGGGCCAGGTCGGTGAGCGGGTCGTACCGGAAGGCCGAGGGGTTGATCAGGCGACCGATGACGATGGGGCTGTCGGGCCCCACCACCAGGGTATAGCCGTCGGGGTTGGCCTGCACCACCTTGGAGACGCCGATGGCGCCACCGGCGCCGGCTACGTTCTCCACCACCACCGACTGTTTGAGCCGCTCGCCCAGCTTGGTGGCCACCAGCCGCGCGCTGAAGTCCACGCTGCCGCCGGCGGTGAAGGGCACCACCAGGGTGATGGGCTTGGCGGCCGGCCAAGCTTGGGCCTGGGCCGTGAAAGGGGTGGCCAGGGCGGTGGCGGCCAACAGGGTGAAAAGCCGGCGGGGCAGGGGCGTGGTCATGGGTGGTCCTCAGGCAAGGGTGGAAGATGGGGAAACGGGCAGGAGCGTGGCGCGCAGGCGGTCGAACTCGGCCGTCCATTCGCTGCGCCATTGGCGGCGCGTGCTGTCGTCGGTCCAGGCGCCTTCGATGCCGTTGAGCATGAAGCCGCGCAGGTCGTCCAGCGAGAAGCCGAAGTCGCGCACCATCATCAGCCAGGCCCGGGTGGGCGTGACGTGGTGCAGCGTGGGGTCGTCGGTGTTGGGGTGCACGCGCAGGCCCAGCCCGGGCATGTGGCGTATCGGGTGGTCCAACGCCCAGCGCTCGGGCGCCAGGGTGCGCAGGTAGTAGGAGTTGGTGGGCACCACGGTGAACAGCACGCCGCGCTCGGCGCACTCGCGCGCGAAATCGGGCGCGTCCACCACGGTGTAGCCGTGGTCGATGCGGTCCACCTTGAGCAGGTCCAGCGCGGTGCGCACGTTGTGCCAGGGCATGCCGAATTCGCCCGCGTGGGCGGTGGTGCGCAGGCCCCCGGCGCGCGCGGCGGCGTAGGCGTCCACGAACAGCTCGGGTGGTCGGTCGTTCTCGCGGTAGTCGATGCCGATGCCAATCACTTCCTCGTGCGGGTGGGCCAGCACCCAGCGCACCATCTCCAGCGCGGCCTCGGGGCTGGCCTCGCGGTCGATGGCGGGCACCAGGCGGCCGATGATGCCGTGGTCGCGCTGGGCGTCGTGGATGGCGCGCACGATGCCCTCGACCGCGCGGGCGTAGGGCAGGCCCGAGACCTCGGCGGTGCCGGTGGGGTTCCAGAAGAACTCGGCGTAGCGCACCGAATGCGCGGCGGCGTCCTGCAGGTACTCGTAGGTCAGGCGGTGCAGGTCGTCTGCCGAGCGGATCAGGTCCTGGTCCAGCGCGCGCAGCACCCGCAGCACGCCCACCGGCTTTTCGCCCCGGGTGTAGAAGGCCTCGATCTCGGCGTCGCTGATAGGCGCGCGCTCGCGCCGCACCAGGTGGGTGAAGGTGTCGCGCCGCACGGTGCCCAGCAGGTGGCAGTGCAGCTCGCCCTTGGGCATGGCCCGCAAAAAGGCTTCGAGTGGGTCGGGTTGGCTCATAAGGTGGGCCAGTCTAGGTCAGGCGCATCGATAATCGAAGTTTCAAATTTCAATGACTTCATTCAATCTATGAATGACATCGAGCACGGACTGCGGGCCATCACGCTGCGCCACCTGCGCTGCGTGGTCACGCTGGCCGAAGAACGCCATTTCGGCCGCGCGGCCGAGCGCCTGGCCATCACACAGCCGGCCTTGAGTAACGCCATGCGCCAAATGGAGCGCCTGGTGGGCACGCCGCTGCTGGCGCGTGAGAACCCGCGCTTCGAGCTGACGCCGGCCGGTGCCGAGTTGCTGCGCCGCGCCCAGTACCTGGTGCACACGGTGGACCTGACGCTGGAGGACATGGCCCAGATCCTGGTCAGCGGGCAGGCCCTGTTGCGCCTGGGCGTGGTGCCCTCGGCCGCAGCGCTCGTCACCGAAGCGCTTCAAGCTCATCGGCCGGTGGCCAGTGGCGAGCTCAAGGTCGATCTGCTGGACCTGCCCTCCAGTGCCTTGCTCGACGAACTGCGCCAGGGTCGCATCGACCTGGCCGTGGTGGCGCTCACCGATCCGCCCGACGGCCTGGCCGTGACCGAGCTGTTCGAAGACCCGCTGGTGCTGGTGCTGCCGCGCTCGCACCCGCTGGGCGAGGGCGCCGAGGTGGCCTGGCGCCAGCTGCGCCACGAGCGCCTGGTGCTGTTCGCCAGCGGCAGTGTGTCGGAGCTGGCCGGGCCGGCGAGTGCCCAATTCGCGCGCATCGAGCGCGAGCCGATGCGGGTGCAACATTCCGAGACCTTGTACGGCTGCGTGCGCAGCGGCCTGGCCCTGGGACTCATGCCCCGGCTCTACACCACCCACCTGGCCGACCCCACGCTGGTGGTGCGGCCCTTGGTGCGCCCCGCGATCGAGCGGCGCGTGGCTTTGCTGCAGCGGCCTGGGCCACAGCGCAGTGAGGCGGCCGAGCGGTTTGCGCAACACCTGCGCGAGCGGCTCAGCGGAGGGCGTCGTGGATGACGGCCCGCACGCGCGGGTAAATCTGCTGGTTCCACTTGCGGCCGCTGAACACGCCGTAGTGGCCCACGCCGGTCTGGATGTGGTGGGTTTTGAGATAGGGCCGCAGGCTGGTGCACAGGTCGTGGGCCGCCACGGTTTGCCCCACCGAACAGATGTCGTCCCGCTCGCCCTCCACCGTCATCAAGGCGGTGCGCCGTATGGCCCCGCAGTCCACACGGCGGCGGTTCACCATCAGTTCGCCACGCGCCAGGTCGTAGGTCTGGAACACCTTTTCCACCGTTTCCAGGTAGAACTCGGCCGGCAGGTCGTTGACGGCCAGGTACTCCTCGTAGAAGTTCTGGATCACGCTGGCCTGCTCCACATCGCCTTCGACCAGGTGGTTGAACATGTCGATGAAGGACTGTTTGTGGCGCTCGGGGTTCATGCTCATGAAGGCGCTGACCTGCACGAAGCCCGGGTACACACGGCGCATGAAACCCGCGTGGGGCAGGGGCACGTGGCTGATGAGGTTGTGCTCAAACCAATCGATGGGCTTGCTGACCGCCAGCCGGTTCACCTCGGTGGGGTTGATGCGGCAGTCCAGCGGGCCGGCCATCAGCGTGAGGCTGCGCGGCTGGGCCGGGTGGTCGTCTTCGGCCATCAACGCGGTGGCGGCCAGCGCGGCCACGCAAGGCTGGCACACCGCCACCACGTGGCAGCCTGGGCCGATGTGGGTGATGAAGCGGACCATGTAGTCCACGTAGTCGTCGAGCCGGAACGCGCCGTGGCGCAGCGACACGTCGCGCGCGTTGTGCCAGTCGGTGATAAAGACGTCGTGGTCTTGCAGCAGGGTGCGCACGGTTTCGCGCAGCAGCGTGGCGAAGTGGCCTGACAGCGGCGCCACCAGCAGCACGGGCGGCTGGTCGCTGACGCCAGGTTTCTTGAAGTGCAACAGGGTGCCAAATGGCAATTCGAGGGCTTTTTCCTCGGTCACCGGCACAGGTTCGCTGCCCACCAGCGCGCTGTCTATGCGGTAGGGCGGGCGGGTGTGGGTGAGCTTCATGCGGTGAAACACCTCGCTGGCGGCGGCCACGCGGCGCAGCAGGCTGCGCTCGGTTTTGTGCAGCCAGAGGGCGGCGCCGGTGTGTTGCGCCATCAGGCGCAGGGGCGACAGCAGGTCGGACTGGTTCTGGTAGGCCTGGTACAGCATGGGGGTCCTGTCGTGCTGTGGACTTGTGGTCCGGTGCGTGGGTGAACGCAATTTGTGGGCCAAGCACGGTGTTTCGCGGCCACGTTCATCGGTTCGTCTCAATCTGGCACAGGGCTTGCTGATGCCCCTCGAACAACAGGAGCAACCCCATGGCCAAAGCCCAATTGACGATCAGCAGCAAGAACTACGGCGCGTGGGCTTTGCGTGGGTGGTTGATGTGCCGGTTTGCGGGCCTGGATTTCACCGAGCACGTGATCCCGCCGGACGATCCGGCGATGAAGGCCGAGATGCTGCTGCTTTCGTCCAGCATGCTGGTGCCCTCGCTGCAGCACAACGGCATCAAGGTGTGGGACACGTTGGCCATTGGCGAGTATTTGCACGAGGTGAAGCCACGCGCGGGCTTGCTGCCGGCCGACCAGAAGGCGCGCGCGCATTGTCGTGCGATTTGCGGCGAGATGCATTCGGGTTTCAGCGCTCTGCGCAGTGCCTTGCCCATGAACATCAAGGCGCATTTCCCGGGCTTCAAGGTGTGGTCGCGTGCGGTGGCCGACATCGAGCGTGTGGTGGCCATCTGGAAGGAATGCCTGGTGGCGCACGGCGGCCCGTATCTGTTCGGCAAAACGCCGGGGTTGGCCGATGCGATGTATGCGCCGGTGGTGACGCGTTTCCTCACCTACGACGTGGCGCTGGAGCCGGTGTGTGCCGCGTATTGCCAGCGCATCATGGCCTTGCCGGCCATGGTGGAGTGGGTGACGGCGGCGCGCGAGGAGCCGGAGGAGATTGACGAGTTGGATGCGGAGTTTTGACTCGGTTCTTGCCGGGCTTGCTTCGCCCGAGGACATGGGGTGCCTGGCTCCGCGGCTGTCCTCCGCCGGCTGCGCCGGCTCCCCCTTTATGCCGCTGCGCCAGGCACCCCATGCCCTCGGCCCCCCACCATGCAGGCACACCAACGGTGGCACGCCCACACCGTTTCAGATCGGGATGCCCGGGTGCGCTGCGCAGCGGCATAAAGGGGGAGCCCCGCGCAGCGGGGCGGAGGACAGCCGCGGAGCAGCGCACCCGGGCGTCCCGATCCACCCCACACCGATCAAAACAGCACTATTTCCAAGGCGTAGACGCCGGAATCGCACACACCGGCTCCACGTCCACCGTCTTGAAATCGGCCGGTGAGACGATCTCCAGGTACTCCATGTCGGGCGAGTAGTCGAACAGGTAATGGCGTATGCCCGGGCGCTGGTGCACCACGTCGCCTGCTTCCACCAAGGTTTCCTTGTCTTCGTACATGAAGCGCGCCCAGCCCTTGACCATGATCACGATCTGGAAGTCCGCCTCATGCCGGTGCCAGCCCGTGCCCTCATCCGGTGCCATGTTGGCCTTGACGAGGTGCGCGATCACCTTGCCGTGTGTGGCTTCCGCAATGCCCAGATCGCGGTACAGGAAAAAGTCGCGCAGCCCTCCCGACACATAGTCGGTGTCGGCGGGCTTGACATGGGAAAACTGGGTGCCAGTGCGGTCGAGCATGGGGTTCTCCTTGCGCAGCCAAAGGTGCTGCACTGCAACATCAAGCATGAAGCATTCCAGTCGGGGTCACCGCCCGTCGGCCCTCTGGGATAATCGCCCCCCATGAGCGGCAACACCTTCGGCAATCTTTTCGCAGTCACCAACTTCGGTGAATCCCACGGCCCGGCCATCGGCTGCGTCATCGACGGCTGCCCACCCGGCATGGACCTGTGCGAGGCCGACATCCAGGCCGAGCTGGACCGCCGCCGCCCCGGCACCAGCAAGTTCGTCACCCAGCGCAACGAGCCCGACGCGGTGGAAATCCTGAGTGGGGTGTACGAAGGCAAGACCACCGGCACCCCCATCGCGCTGCTGATCCGCAACACCGACCAGCGCAGCAAGGACTACGGCAACATCCTGCAGAGCTTTCGCCCAGGCCATGCCGACTACACCTATTGGCACAAATTCGGCATCCGCGATCCGCGCGGCGGCGGCCGGTCTTCGGCCCGCCTGACCGCGCCCACCGTGGCCGCCGGCGCGGTGGCGCGCAAGTGGCTGAAGGAGCGTTACGGCACCACCTTCCACGGCTGCATGACGCAGATCGGTGACGTGGCCATTCCCTTCGAGAGTTGGGACCACGTGCCCAACAACCCGTTTTTTGCCCCGGTGGCCGATGTGTCGGCATTGGAGGACTACATGAACGCGCTGCGCAAGAGCGGTGATTCCTGTGGTGCCCGCCTGCGCGTCACGGCCCGCAACATGCCTGTGGGGCTGGGCCAGCCGCTGTACGACAAGCTCGACGCCGACATCGCCTACGCCATGATGGGGCTGAACGCCGTCAAGGGCGTGGAGATTGGTGCTGGCTTCGACAGCGTGACCCACAAGGGCAGCACCCATGGCGACGCGCTCACGCCCAATGGTTTCGCCAACAACAACGCGGGCGGCGTGCTGGGCGGCATCAGCACCGGGCAGGACCTGGAGGTGGCCATGGCCATCAAGCCCACCAGCTCCATCCTCATTCCTCGCGACACCATCGACCTGCAAGGCCAGCCTACCGAAGTCATCACCAAGGGCCGGCACGACCCCTGTGTGGGCATACGCGCCACGCCCATTGCCGAGGCGCTGCTTGCGCTGGTGGTGATGGAGCACGCCCTGCGCCAGCGCGCCCAGTGTGGCGACGTGACCGTGGGCACGCCCGACATCGCGGCGCTGGGGCGTTGAAAAGTGATCCGGCGCAGGGCCGTCCCAAGGCGGATCAGCCCCCTCGGGGGGCAGTGACCCGCACAGCGGTGGAACCTGGGGGTGGACAGCTCGCGCCCTTTGCGGCGCTCTCGGCCTCCTACTTTGCGCACATCGGGTTTTTCAACCCTTATCTCTCGCTGTGGCTCAAAGACCTGGGCTACGGGCTGTTCGCCATCGGCTTGTTGACCTCGGTGCAGTCGGGCACCCGGCTGGTGGCGCCCTATGCGTGGGGCTGGTTCAGCGACCACACGGGCGAGCGCGTCAAGCTGCTGCGCTACAGCGCTTTGGCCGCGCTGCTGTTGTCCCTCGGTTTGTGGTTCGAGTGGTCGTTGTACGGCCTGATGTTCTTGCTGCTGCTGATGTTCGTGAACACCAGCGGCATGATGCCCATGAGCGAGGCGGCCATGGCCCACCTGGTGAGCCAGGACGGGCGGTTCGATGCCGCTCGCTATGGCCGGGTGCGCCTGTGGGGCTCGCTGGGTTTTCTGGTCACGGTGGTGGTGGCCGGGGCCTGGTTTGAACGTTTTGGCATGGGCCACTTCCCGGCCTGGGCACAGGGCACGCTGATCGCGGTGGTGTTGAGCGCCTGGTGGTTGCCCAACCTCAAAGAGGCGCCCCATGCTGCCGACGACCAGGGGCACATCGGGCCGGTGCTGCGCCAACCTCAGGTGCGCTGGTTTTTTGCGGCCATGTTATTCCATGTGCTGGCCCACATCTTCATCTACGCCTTTTTTTCGCTCTACCTCGATGGGCTGGGCTACAGCAAGACCGTGATTGGCTTGCTGTGGGCGGTGTCGGTGCTGATCGAGATCGGCTGGTTTTTCACCCAGGGCCGCTGGCTGCCCTTGCTGTCGCACAGTGGCTGGCTGGTGCTGGCCGCCGCGCTGATGGTGGTTCGCATGGTGTTGACCGCCGGCCTGCCGCTGGTGTGGCCGCTGTTGCTGTTGGCGCAGATGCTGCACGCCATCACCTTCGCCACCCACCACACGGTGTGCATCGCGCTGCTGTCGCGGCATTTTCCGGGGCGGTTGCGCGGTCGCGGCCAAGCCTTGTACTCGGTGGTGGGCTACGGTTTCCCTGGGGTGCTGGGTGGGTTGGGTGGCGGGGCGCTGAGTGCCGTGTGGGGCTTGACCAGCATGTTCTGGTTGTCGGCCGCGTGTGCTCTGGTGGCCACGGCCTGCGCGCTGCGGTTGCGCGCACTGGACAGACGCGCATAAGCACCGGGTGTTGGGTGCGGCGGGTCGTTACCATCGGTCCCTTATGCCCACAGCCCGCACCCAAGATCGCCCGTCCTTTTTCCGTTCCGCGCCTGCAGACGAGGCGCCTGTGCCCTGGAGCGGCCGGGTGAGCGTGTACGACCTGGGGCGCCCTGGGGGGCTTTTGATCGCCGCGCTGCTGCAGTGCGCAGAAGAGCGGGGGCTGTCGCTGAGCGATCTGGCCACGCACATGGGCGTGAGCTACTGGAGCCTGAGTCAGTTGCGCATCGGTTTTCGGCCCATCGAAACGTTGGACGAGGACCTGGCCCAGGCCTGCGCCGATTACCTGGACCTGCCACGCCTGACCGTTGACATGCTGGCGGGCCTGCTGGACCCCGCGCAGGCGCTGGCCGAAGAAGACCTGAGCGGCGAAGACATCCTGCATGCGCGGCAGCTCTTGGCGCGCACGCCCGATGCCTTGCTGCTGTTGCCCGCAGCCAACCGGATGCGTCCCTTGCAGGGTCTGGCGGTGGACGAGCTGGCCGCCTTGCACCGTGCTCACGGCAGCAATCCGGCCGTGGTGGCGGTGCTTCGGGCCGAATTGAACCACCGGCCGATGTCCAAAACCGAGCTGTTGCGTGCGGCGCTGGGGCCCGTCGCTGCCGCCGATCCGGCGCCGAGCGCCCAGGCTGCGCCGCCGCCCAGCGGCATCCTGCGCTGCGGCTGCTGCCAGAAGCGGCTGCGCGTGCCGCACCTGGCTGAACCCGGCGAAATCCGCTGCCCCGGCTGCCAGACCGAATACGCCGTGCACTGGCAAGACAGCGTCTGCCTGGTGGAGCGCATTGCCGCACCGGAGGCTGATGACGCGCCTGAAGAACAGGCCACCGACGCGGACGACACATCGCCCTGGGTTGTGCTGGGGCTGGCCGAAGGCAGCCCGTGGGAGGCGGTGGAGCGCGCGCGCCGCTCGCTGCTGCAGCAATACCATCCGGACCGGCTCGGCCACGTGTCGCCCCTGGTGCGCCAATTGGCCGAAGCGGCGTTCAAACGCGTGGGCGAGGCCTACGACACACTCAAGGCGCAGCAGTAGGGACATGGTGGGCCCGTCGGTGGCGGGCATCGAAATGGCCTAGCATGTTGGCCTGTTTCACTGACGGCCCCCGCGTGGGCCTTTGCGCCATGACTGCCTCTCTCAAGATCGATTTTGTGTCCGACGTTTCCTGCCCTTGGTGTGCCGTGGGCCTGGGTGCGCTGGAGCAGGCGCTGGAGCGCCTGCAAGGCACGGTGAAGGCCGATCTGCACTTCCAGCCCTTCGAACTCAACCCCCAGATGCCGCCTGGCGGCCAGGACATCACCGAACACCTGACGGAAAAGTACGGCTCCACGCCCGAAAAACAGGCCGAGATCCGCGAGATGATCCGCCAGCGCGGCGCCGAGGTGGGCTTTGAATTCAGGCGCGAAGGCCGTGGCCGCATCTACAACACGTTCGACGCCCACCGCCTGCTGTTGCTGGCCGAAAACGAAGGCCAGCCTGGCCAGCAACACGCGCTCAAGAAGGCGCTGCTCACCGCTTACCACGGCCGCGCCGAGAGCCCCGAGTCGCATGAGGTGCTGTTGCGCCTGGCCACCGAGGTGGGCCTGGACCCAGCCCGTGTGCAAGCCGTGCTGGCCAGCGACGAACTGGCCGACGAAGTGCGCGCGCAAGAGCTGATGTACCAGCGTGCCGGCATCCGCTCCGTGCCCGCCGTGGTCATCAACGACCGTCACCTCATCTCCGGCGGCCAGCCAGCCGAGGTGTTCGAGCAGGCCTTGCGCCAGATCGCCGCTGGGGCCCAGGCATGACGCTGGCCCCCGCCGAGGTGGAGCGCCGGTTGACCGAGCTGGAGATCAAGGCCAGCTACGCCGACGACACCCTGGACCAGCTCAACCAAATCATCTACCGCCAGCAGCAACAGATCGACCGGCTGGAACGCGAGTTGGCGCAACTGCGCCAACAACAGCCAGAGGCGGGCGGGGCGGTGTTCCGCAGCCTGCGCGACGAACTGCCACCCCACTACTGATCCTTTTTTCCAACGAGGCCACCATGAGCATCACCTTGTTTTCCGCCAGCCAGCCCGTGTTCCGCAACGCGCTCACCAACCTGCACCACCTGCTGGAAAAAGCCCGTGCCGACGCCGCCACCCGGGGCTACGACCCGCAGGTGCTGGTGAGCTACCGCCTGGCCCCCGACATGCTGCCTTTCAAGTCGCAGGTTTTCATCGCCTGCGACGCCGCCAAGCTGTGTATGGCCCGCCTCGGTGGCCTGGACGCCCCCAAGTTCGACGACACCGAAAACACGCTCGAGGAGCTGCAAGGCCGCATCCAGAAGACGCTGGACTGGCTGGACACCGTGCCCGCCAGCGCCATCGACGGCCAGGAGGCGCGCGAAATCACCTTCCCGGTGGGCAAGGCCGGCACCCGCACCATGTTGGGCGAGGACTACCTCAAGAGCTGGGCCTTGCCCAACGTCTTCTTCCACGTCACCACGGCCTACGCCATCCTGCGCCACAACGGTGTGCCGCTGGGCAAGCGCGACTACCTGGTGGGGCCGGCAGCTTGAACATCGTCTGAATCAAATGGGTGAAAAGCAACAAATTATTTGAACGTTGACTTCAGCGGGCGGCGCTTGTGGATGGTGGGTTGTGCTGCCATCCTTGACACATCCCACACCACAAGGAAAACGCCATGTCACACGCCGCCTTGCCCACCCTGTTCCTCTCCCACGGCTCGCCCATGTGGGCGCTGGAGCCCGGGGCGTCTGGCCCGGCGCTCACCCGCTGGGCCGAGGGTTTGCGTGAACAGCTGGCCACCGAGGGCCAGCCCCTGCGCGGCATCGTGCTCATGTCGCCCCACTGGATGGCGCGCCAGCCGGCGGTGATGACCAACGCCCAGCCCGCAACCTGGCACGACTTTGGCGGCTTCCCCGAACCCTTGTACCGCCTGCAATACCCCGCGCCCGGTGCACCCGCACTGGCCGCGCAGGTGCTGGGGCTGCTGCAGGCGGCCGGTGTGCCCGCCGTGCCCGATGCCCAGCGCCCGCTGGACCACGGTGCCTGGGTGCCGCTGATGCACCTGTTCCCGCAGGCCAACGTGCCGGTGGTGCAGGTGGCGCTGCCCGCCAGCGCCGGCCCGCGCGAGGTGTTTGCCATGGGCCAGGCCATGTCCGGTTTGCGCGGCGAAGGGGTGCTGGTCGTCGGCTCCGGCAGCATGACGCACAACCTGGGTGAGTTCTTCAGCGGCATGCCGCAGCAGGACGACCCCGCCGCCGCCTACGCCAACGAGTTCAGCCGCTGGATCGAAGATGTGGTGGCGCGTGCCGATGTGGATGCGCTGCTGGACTACCGCGTCCGCGCGCCTCACGCCGTGCGCGCCCACCCCACCGAAGAGCATTTTCTGCCCATCTTTTTCGCGCTGGGCGCGGCCGGGTGGGGCAGCGACGCCGCTGTGGCACCCAACTACCTGACGCGCGAAATCATGTACCGCTACCTGGCCATGGACGCCTTTGCACTGGGATGACCACACCACCCCGTTGCTTGCCCGCTGCGCGTGGCCGCATCCCCCTCAAGGGGCGACACCAGCCGTCCGGCAAAGCCGGCCCGGCGGTGTCCCCCGGCTGGGGTGCCTCACGCGTCGCCCACAGCGCTTCGGCGCAACGACCCAAATGAACGACACACTTCTCCAATCGCTTGAGCGCCCGGCTGCGGGCACCCCCACACCTTGGCTGCTGGTGCTCATGCACGGCGTGGGCAGCAACGAGCAAGACCTGTTCGGCCTTGCGCCGTATGTGCCGCCGCACTTCCATGTGCTGAGCCTGCGCGCACCCTTTGTGCTGGGGCCGGGCAGTTACGCCTGGTTTGAGTTCGATGTGCGGCCCGATGGCTCGCGCGCCATCGACGGTGAGCAGGAGCTGGCCAGCCGCGAAGCGCTCACACGTGAGATCGCGGCCCACGCCCAACGTCTTGGTGTGCCACCTGCGCGTGTGCTGGTGGGCGGCTTCAGTCAGGGTGGCATCATGGGCTTGAGCCTGTTGTTGACGCAGCCTTCGCTGATGCAAGGCGCCTTTGCGCTGCACAGCCGCCTGTTGCCCGAGGTGCTGACGCTGGCCGCGCCTGCCGCCGAGTTGGCCGGCAAACAACTGTGGGTCAGCCACGGTTTGCAGGACATGGTCATCCCCTTGGCGCAGGCACAGCGCATCCGCGAGCACTTTGGCGCCTTGCCGGTGGCGCTGGACGGTGCCGATTTCCCCGGCGGGCACGAATTGCGCCCGGCCGAACTGCAGCAGTGGATCGCCTGGCTGCAGCGCATCACTTCTAAGGAGACGACGTGAGCAACACCCACCCCATCCTGAGCGCGCAGGCGTTGGGCTTCCAGTGGCCCACGCTGGACCCGTTTCTGTTCTGCGTGCACCACAACGACCACTACCCGCCGGGCAACGCCCAGTTGGGGCCCGCGGCGTCGCTGGCTGGCCGCCAGATCGGGCAGGACTTCTCGCAGAAGGACGGCTGGAGCATGTACCACGGCGAGCAGGTGCCCGGTTTTCCCGCGCACCCTCACCGGGGCTTCGAGACCGTGACGATCGCGCGCCGTGGGCTGATTGACCATTCGGATTCGCTGGGGGCCGCCGCTCGTTTTGGCGAGGGCGACGTGCAGTGGCTCACGGCTGGGCGTGGCATCGTGCATTCCGAGATGTTCCCGCTGCTGCAAGCCGACCAACCCAACCCCTGCGAGTTGTTCCAAATCTGGCTCAACCTGCCCGCCGCCCGCAAGATGGCCGCCCCGCACTTCACCATGTTCTGGGGCCAGGACATCCCGGCCCTGCAGGCCGGCGGCGTGGAGGTCAGTGTGGTGGCAGGTGCCCTGAATGGCGCACCGGCTCCCCTGGCACCACCGCCCGAATCATGGGCTGCTCAGCCCGATGCCGACGTGGCCATCTGGACGCTCAAGCTCGCCCCCGGCGCCCGCTTCACGCTGCCTGTAGCGCAAGGCCAGGGTACGCGGCGCATGCTGTACTTTTTTGCTGGCACCGCCCTGCGCGTTGGGGGGCATCTGGTCGATCAGCACGCCGCGTTGGAATTGGACGCAGCCGCAGCGGTGGAGCTGGTGAATGGCGATACCGCTGCCGAATGCCTGATGCTGCAAGGCCGGCCCATCGCCGAGCCCGTGGCCCAGTACGGCCCCTTCGTGATGAACACGCAGGCCGAAATCCACCAGGCTTTCAGCGACTACCAGCGCACCCGCTTTGGTGGGTGGCCCTGGCAGAACGAGGCGCCCCACCATGGCGCCGAGCGGGGCCGTTTTGCACGCCACCCTGATGGCCGTGAGGAGGCGGCTCGCTGAGACGACGCGTGTCCGCTTGCGGGCGGGTCAGTGCACGCCCAGCGCCCGGCCAATGTGCTGCCGCTTCACCGTGGGTTTGGGCACCTTGCACGGCAGGTGTTCGAACCAGCGGCGCACGTCGTCCTCCAGGCACAGGCCGTGCATGAAGTTGTAGATGGCCTTGCGCAGGCCCTGGCCCAGGGCGTCGTGGTCCACGCCCGGTGGCATGGGGGTGGGGTCGATGAAGCCGATGTCGTTCTTGGCGAAACTCACCGCCGGCAGGGGAATGAGTTCGATGCCGTAGGCCTCGGGGTTTTTGCCCACGGGCGAGTGAACGGTGCAGGTAAAGCGGTGGAAAAAGCCGCTTTGGATGCAGCCGTTTTCGAACAGCTGGCGCACGTACTCCAGGGCATCCACCGTGTCTTGCAGCGTCTGGGTGGGAAAGCCGTACATCAGGTAGGCGTGCACGAGGATGCCGGCGTCCGAAAAGCCTTTGGTCACACGCGCCACCTGCTCCACCGACACGCCTTTTTTCATCAGGCCCAGCAGCCGGTCGCTGGCCACCTCCAGCCCACCGCTCATGGCAATACAGCCGCTTTGGGCCAGCAGGTCGGCCAGCTCGGGCGTGAAGGTTTTTTCAAACCGGATGTTGCCCCACCATGAAATGTGCAACTGGCGGCGGATCAGTTCCTCGGCCAGGGCCTTGAGGGCCTTGGGTGGTGCGGCCTCGTCCACGAAGTGGAAGCCGGTCTGGCCGGTTTCTTCCACGATCTGCTGGATGCGGTCGGCCAGCTTGTGGGCGGTGGCGGTCTCGTAGCGGCCGATGTAGTCCAGGCTCACATCGCAGAAGCTGCACTTTTTCCAGTAGCAACCGTGTGCGACGGTGAGCTTGTTCCAGCGCCCGTCGCTCCAGAGGCGGTGCATGGGGTTGAGCATGTCGAGCAGGCTCAGGTAGCGGTCCAGCGGCAGGCCATCCCAGGTGGGCGTGCCCACGTCTTCAAACGGGATGTCGGGCTCGGTGATGTTCACGTATTGCACGGCGCCGCCGTCGTTGCGCACAAAGGTGCGCTGCAGGCGCTGGCGCCCACGCTGGCCTTGCAGGTGCTCCACCAGCGACAACACCGGCCGCTCGCCCGCGTCCAGCGTCACGAAGTCCACGAAGTCGAACACGCGCGGGTCGCTCAGTTCGCGCAGCTCGGTGTTGACGAAGCCGCCGCCGAGGGCGATGACGATGGACGCATCGTGTGCCTTGACGGCCTGCGCGATGCGAAACGCAGCGTAAACCGAGCCCGGAAAAGGCACGGAGAGCAGCACCAGCCGGGGTTGGTGCCGCGCGATGGCCGCCAACGTCAATTCGCGCAGCAGCTCGTCCACCAGCGTGGGCGGTGCCGCCAGGGCTTGCGCCAGCGGGTCGAAGCGGGGCTGGCTGGCGGCCAGGGATTCGGCGTAGCGCACGAACTCGAAACGGTCGTCCACCGCGTCGCGCAACACGTCGGCCAGGTCGTTGAGGAACAGGGTGCACAGGTGGCGGGCCTTGTCCTGCACGCCCAGGGCGCCGAAGGCCCAAGCCAGTGGGTCGCCGCTGCCGTCATCGATGTAGGCGTCCAGCGCCGCAAAGCGCGGGCCTTCGGGCAGCAGGCCACGCGCAGCGATGCGGTGGGCGAGTGTCGAGTCGCGCCCCTGCAGAAAGGCGATGGCTGTGGCGATGGTGCTGCGGTAAAGCGCGAACTGATCAAGAAACGCGTGCACGCTGGCCGAGCGTTCGGCGTCGGGCAGGGCTTGGGCACGCTCGTGCACGGCGTCGAGTCCGGCAGGGGTGAAGAGGCGCAGCACCAGTGCCAACGCCAGGTCTTCCTGCACCGCCGGCACACCACGCGAACGCAGGAAGCCGGTGAGGTAGGCGGTGGAGGGGTAGGGCGTGTTGAGCTGCGTCATCGGGGGGATGAGGCTCAACACGCGGAAATCGGAAATCATGCGGGCAGGGAGAGAAAGCGAAGCAGCGAGCTTAGCCCACTAGCGAACCGGCCGCACAGTCGGCACGCGTGCCTTATCCTGGGATGCCGTGGAGCCGGCTCTGCCGGTCCGCTGGCATCGCCCCGTGGGGGGTGACGCCGCAGGCGGCGCGGGGGGAGCCAATCAGCATTCCACGATGTTCACGGCCAGCCCGCCGCGCGCGGTTTCCTTGTATTTGGTTTTCATGTCGGCGCCGGTTTCGCGCATGGTCTTGATGACTTTGTCGAGGCTGACGAAGTGCGAGCCGTCCCCACGCAGCGCCATGCGCGCGGCGTTGATGGCCTTGACGGAGGCGATGGCGTTGCGCTCGATGCAGGGGATTTGCACCAGGCCGCCCACGGGGTCGCAGGTCAGGCCAAGGTGGTGTTCCATGCCGATTTCGGCGGCGTTTTCCACCTGTTCGGGTGTGCCGCCCAGCACCGCGCACAAGGCGCCGGCGGCCATGGAACAGGCCACGCCCACCTCGCCCTGACAGCCCACCTCGGCGCCGCTGATGCTGGCGTTTTCTTTGTAGAGGATGCCGATGGCCGCCGCCGTGAGCAGGAAGTCCACCACACCTTCGTCGGTGGCGCCGGGCACGAAGCGGCGGTAGTAGTGCAGCACCGCCGGCACAATGCCCGCCGCGCCGTTGGTGGGCGCCGTCACCACCCGGCCGCCAGCGGCGTTTTCTTCGTTGACGGCCAGGGCGTAGAGGTTGACCCAGTCGAGCACGGCCAGCGGGTCGGTCAGGGCTTTTTCGGGGTGGCCGGTCAGGTCTTTGTAGAGGCCGGGCGCGCGGCGCTTGACCTTGAAGCCACCGGGCAGCACACCTTCCGTTTGGCAACCGCGCACCACGCAGGCTTGCATCACCGCCCAGATGTGCAGCAGGCCGTCGCGCACCTCGCCTTCGCTGCGCCAATGGGCTTCGTTGGCCCGCATCACGCCGGCAACCGACAAGCCGTGTTCGCGGCAGCGTTGCAACAACTCGTCGCCCGAGCGGAAGGGGATGGGCAGGGCGGTGGTGTCGGGGGCTATTGCTTTCTGGCGGCTGCCATCGGCGGCCAGTTCGTCGGTGACCACAAAACCCCCGCCCACCGAGTAGTACACGCGTTCTACCAGCAAGCCACCCGCCGCGTCCCAGGCTTGCAGCCGCATGCCGTTGGCGTGTAAGGGCAGGGGCTGGCGGTAGAAGGACAGGTCTTCGCGCTCGTTCCAACCGATCTCGTGTTGGCCCAACAGCCGGATGTGCGCCGTGCCACGGATCTCGGCCACGGTCGCCGCCACCGATTCGATGGGCACGGTCTCGGGCTCGTGGCCGGCCAGGCCCAGCAGCACCGCCGTGTCGCTGCCGTGGCCTTTGCCGGTGGCGCCCAGCGAGCCGTGTAACCCGCAGTGCACTCGCGCCACCTGCGCCAGCACCCCCTGGTTCTGCAAGCCCGCCACAAACAGCCGCGCCGCCCGCATCGGGCCCACCGTGTGCGAGCTGCTGGGGCCGATGCCGATTTTGAAGAGATCGAAGGCGGAGATGGCCATGGGGTGCTCCGGCGGTGGTGTGTGGGTCAGACAGCGTGGGCGGGTACGCCGAGCTGGGTGGGGCGCTGCTGTTGCTGCCACTGTGCCACATGCCCCGCCACCATGTCTGCCGTCACGGCCGACAAGGTCCAGCCCAGGTGGCCGTGGCCGGTGTTGTAGAACACATTGGCGCGCTTGCCGGCGCCCACGCGCGGCAGCATGTTGGGCATCATGGGCCGCAGGCCGGCCCAGGGCACCACCTGGCGGGTGTTGACGCCAGGGAAACACTGGTTCACCCAGTCGATCAGCGGGCGGATGCGGTCGGCGCGGATGTCGCGGTTGACGCCGTTGAACTCGGCCGTGCCGGCCACGCGGAAGCGGTCCACACCCAGGCGGCTGGTCACCAGTTTGGTTTCGTCGTCCAACAGGCTCACGTTGGGCGCGGCACGCTGGCTTTGTTCATCCAGCAGGTTGACGGTGATGGAGTAGCCCTTGACGGGATAGACGTTCAGGCGGTCGCCCAGTTGGGCGCCCAGCTCGCGGCTGCCCACGCCGGCACAAACCACCAGGGCGTCGAACTGGTGCGTCTGCGTGCCATGTTCATCGGTGGCGGTGACGCTGGCGCGCTGGCCGTCGCTCACCAGGCGCTGTACCTGTTGGCCGTACAGCGTGCGCACGCCCAGGCGCTCGGCGGCGGCGGCCAGGCCCACGGTGAACTTGTGGATGTCGCCGGTCGAATCGCTCTCGGTGTAGAAGCCACCAAAGTAGGTGCCGGCCAGGGTGGGCTCGATGGCGCGCATCTCGTCGGGCGTGACGGCGCGGCGCGGCAGGCCGCCCTCGGCCAGCAGCTTGGAGACTTCGGCCGCGTGGTCAAAGCCCTTTTTGTCGCGGTAGATGTGCAGGATGCCCTGCTTCTTCAGGTCGAAGTCAATGCCTTCGGCCTGCGCCCAGCCAAACAGGTGCTCGCGCGCCGCAATGGCCAAGCGGGCGGTTTCCACGGTGTTGTCGCGGTAACGCGGGATGTGGGCGATGAACTCGGCAAACCACGAGAGCTTGTGCCAGCTGGGCTTGGGGTTGACCAACAGCGGCGCGTCGCTCTTGAGCATCCATTTGAGGCCTTTGAGCACGGTGGATGTGTGGTTCCATACCTCGGCGTTGGAGGCCGAGAGCTGGCCACCGTTGGCGAAGGAGGTTTCCATGGCGGCGTAGCGGTGCCGCTCGAACAGGGTGACGGAAAAACCGCGCTTGACGAGCGCGTAGGCTGTGGTGACACCGGTGATGCCACCGCCGATGACGGCGATTGATTGCTGCATGGTTTCAGGCTCCAAACGTCGAGGATGGGAGTGCCACACACACCGTGTGCATGGCACGCCCCCTCTGTTTGTGACCTGAGAGATTCACCCACTGTGTGCCTTTTAGGCGGCGGGTTTGCTCCTGCGGTGGGCCGGGTGACGAATCCCGACCGCTCTTCAGAGTTTTGTTCGCAAGACCGGTCCTTTGGCCTGAGAGTTTCCGGGGCGGTTGCTCCTTCGGCGCCGCGCTGCCTTCTCAGGCGCGCGGTCTCTCCCGATCCTGCGTGGGGCCTTACAGACCCGAAAAAATCAATCGGTGGCGAGTTCCCCCACCGGCACGCAGCTGCAGAACAGGTTGCGGTCGCCGTAGACGTTGTCCACCCGGCCGACCGAGGGCCAGTACTTGGTGTTGACCGCGTGGCCTTTGGCGGCAGCGGCCAGCTCGCGCGCGTAAGGACGGTTCCAATCGCTTTGCAGCACGGTGGCCGCGGTGTGCGGTGCGTGTTTGAGCGGGTTGTTGTCCTGCGGCCACTCGCCTTTTTCCACACGGCGGATTTCCTCGCGGATGGCGATCATCGCGTCGATGAAGCGGTCCAACTCCTCCCGCGTTTCGCTTTCGGTCGGCTCCACCATCAAGGTGTTGGCCACCGGGAAGCTCAACGTGGGCGCGTGAAAACCGTAGTCCATCAGGCGCTTGGCCACGTCCTCGGCCATCACGCCGCTGGTTTCCTTGAGGCCGCGCAGGTCCAGGATGCACTCGTGCGCCACATGGCCGTTTTCGCTGGCGTACAGCGTGGGGTAGTGGTCCGCCAGGCGCTTGCTGATGTAGTTGGCACTCAGGATGGCGGCTTCGGTGGCGTGCTTCAGGCCGTCGGCGCCCATCATGCGGATGTACATCCACGAAATCGGCAGCACGGCCGCGTTGCCTAAGGGGGCAGCACTCACGGCGCCCACGCCACTTTTCACGCCACCCGTTTCGTGACCGGGCAGGAAGGGCACGAGGTCGTCGACCACACACACCGGGCCCACGCCGGGGCCGCCGCCGCCGTGTGGTATGCAGAAGGTCTTGTGCAGGTTGAGGTGGCTCACGTCCCCGCCGAACTCGCCGGGTGCGGCCACGCCCACCAGGGCGTTCATGTTGGCGCCATCCACGTACACGCGGCCACCGTGGCGGTGCACCAGGGCGCACAGCTCTTTGACGGTGGTCTCGAACACGCCGTGGGTGGACGGGTAGGTGATCATCACTGCGGCCAGCTTGTCGCTGTGCTGCTCACACTTGGCTTGCAGGTCCGCCATGTCCACGTTGCCGTTGTCGTCGCACTTGGTGACCACCACCTGCAGGCCCACCATTTGCGCGCTGGCCGGGTTGGTGCCGTGGGCGCTGCTGGGAATCAGGCAGATGTTGCGGTGGCTTTCACCGCGCGAGGCGTGGTAGGCCTGGATGGCCAGTAGGCCGGCGTATTCGCCCTGGCTGCCCGCGTTGGGTTGCAGGCTGATGCCCTTGTAGCCGGTGGCTTCGCACAGCCAGGTGCGCAGTTGCTCGTCGAGCTGCTGGTAGCCCTTGAGCTGGTCGGCGGGGGCGAACGGGTGGACGTTGGCGAACTCCGGCCAGGTGATGGGAATCATCTCGCTGGTGGCGTTGAGCTTCATGGTGCACGAGCCCAGCGGGATCATGCTGCGGTCCAGTGCCAGGTCCTTGTCGCTCAGCGCGCGGATGTAGCGCAGCATGCCCGTCTCACTGTGGTGGCTGTTGAACACCGGGTGCGTGAGGAAGCTGCTGGCGCGGCGCAGGCTGGCTGGGATCAGCGGCTCCACGCCGGCGTCAAAGTCGGCCACACGCGGCAGGCTTTGGCCTTCGGCGGCGAACACGCCCCACAACAGCTCGATGTCGGCGCGGGCCGTGGTTTCGTCGAGCGACATGGACACGAACTGGCCCCAGCTCACGCGCAGGTTGGCCTGCTTGGCGCGGGCCTTGGCGGCCACGGCCTGGGCGGTGGCGGCATCGGGCAGTTTCACGGTCAGGGTGTCGAAAGCGCTGTCGCTGGTGAGCGTGTGGCCCAGCGTTTTGAGGCCTTGGGCCAGGATGGCGGTGTAAGCGGCCACGCGCTGGGCGATGCGTTTCAATCCTTCTGGACCGTGGTAAACGGCGTACATGCTGGCGATGACGGCAGGCAGTACCTGCGCGGTGCAGATGTTGCTGGTGGCCTTTTCGCGGCGGATGTGTTGCTCGCGCGTTTGCAGCGCCAGGCGGTAGGCCGGGTTGCCGTGCACGTCCACGCTCACGCCCACCAAGCGGCCGGGCAGGGAGCGCTTGAACTCGTCGCGGCAGGCCATGTAGGCGGCGTGGGGGCCGCCGGCACCCATGGGCATGCCAAAGCGCTGGGTGGTGCCGACCACGATGTCCGCTCCCCATTCGCCTGGGGGCGCCAGCAGGGTGAGAGCCAGCAGGTCGGCAGCGACGATCACGCTGCCGCCTTTTGTCTTGTACTGGGTGGTCCAGTCACGCAGGTCGCGCACTTCGCCATTCAGCGCGGGGTATTGCAGCAGCACCCCAAAACTGTCGTTCTCCAAGGCTTCGGGGCCAGTGCAAATGCGGACGTCGATCCCCAAGGGTTTGGCGCGGGTGCGCACCACCTCAAGTGTTTGGGGGAGCACTTGGTCGTCCACATAAAACACGTTGGACTTCGACTTGCCCACCCGCATGGCCAGCGTCATCGCCTCGGCGGCGGCGGTGGCTTCGTCCAGCATGGACGCGTTGGCAATCGCCATGCCGGTGAGGTCGGTCACCATGGTCTGGAAGTTGACCAGCGCCTCCATGCGGCCTTGCGAGATCTCGGCCTGGTAGGGCGTGTAGGCGGTGTACCAGGCGGGGTTTTCCAGGATGTTGCGCAGGATCACGCCGGGCGTGTGGGTGCCGTAGTAGCCCTGGCCGATGAAGCTCTTGAACACCTGGTTTTGCTGCGCGATGGCTTTCAGTTCGGCCAGTGCGACGGCTTCGGTCACGGCCTCGGGCAGCTTCATGCCGGTGGACCGTGCGATGCTGCGTGGCACGATGCTTTCGATGAGCGCACGGCGCGAGGCCTCGCCGATCACGGACAACATCATGGCCTCGTCCTCGGCACTGATGCCGATGTGGCGGGCGATGAATTCGCTGGGGTTTTCGAGGGCTTCGAGCGGGGGCGTGGCGGGCTTCAGCATGGGGGGCTCCAGAACAGTCTGCAAGCGGCGCTGCCGGGGCAACGCCGCTCACGCACGGTTCTGGTCAGCCCTGGGCCGCGAAATCGGCGTAGGCGGTTTCGCTCAGCAGGCCGGCGAGTTGGCCCGCGTCGGACAGCTTGACCTTGAAGAACCAGCCCGCACCCAGCGGGTCGCTGTTGGCCAGCGAAGGGTCAGCGCGCAGGCCTTCGTTGACTTCCACAACCTCACCGCTCAATGGCATGTAGACATCGGCAGCGGCCTTGACCGACTCGACCACGCCGGCCACTTCTTTCTGTGCGATGGCCTTGCCCACTTCGGGCAGATCGACAAACACCACGTCGCCCAGCGCGTCCTGCGCGTGGTGGGTGATGCCGACGGTGGCGACATCGCCACTGACTTCGACCCATTCGTGGTCTTCGGTGAATTGTTTGGTCATGAAGGGCTCCGTTGAGAAGATGAAAAAAGGGTTCAGCCGCGGTGATAACGCGGCGGCAGGAAAGGCATCGCGGCCACTTCCATGGGCACCACCTTGCCACGCACGATGGCGTTCACGCGGGTGCCCACGGCGGCGTATTCTGCGCCCACATAGCCCATGGCCACGGGCTTGTCCACGCTGGGGCCCAGCAGGCCGCTGGTGACTTCGCCTATGGTTGCGCCATGGGTGTTCTGCAGTTCGGTGTGTTCGCGCACCGGCACCCGCTCCAGGGCCACCAGACCCACGCGCTTGCGGGTCAGCGCTTCGGCGCCGTCCAGCTGCGCCAGCACCTTGTCCGCGCCGGGGAAACCACCAGCACGTTCGCCGCCCGTGCGCCGTACTTTCTGCATGGCCCAGTTCAAGCCGGCTTCCACTGGCGTTGTGGTGGTGTCAATGTCGTTGCCGTAGAGGCACAGGCCGGCTTCCAGCCGCAGCGAGTTGCGTGCGCCCAGGCCCACAGGATTCACTTCGGGTTGGGCCAGCAGGGCGCGGGCCAGGGCCTCGGCCTGTGCAGCGGGCACCGAGATCTCAAAGCCGTCTTCGCCGGTGTAGCCGCTGCGTGTGACGTAGAGGTCGGCGCCGTTCCAGCTGAAGTCGCCACCGGTCATGAAGACCAGTTTCTCGACGCCGGGCAGCAGGCGGGCGAGGGCGGTCACGGCCTGGGGTCCTTGCAGGGCGAGCAGGCCCCGGTCAAATAACACATCGATTTGGCAGCGACCGCCGATGCGGGCCAACATGTGGGCAAGGTCGCCATGTTTGCACGCGCCGTTGACGATGACGAAGATGTCCCGGCCCCGGTTGACGAACATCAGGTCGTCGATGATGCCGCCCTCGTCGTTGAGCAGCAGGCCGTAGCGTTGTTTGTGTTCGCCCAGGCCTATCACGTCCACTGGCATCAGGGTTTCGAAAGCCGCTGCCGCGTCGGGCCCGACCAGGCGCAACTGGCCCATGTGCGACACATCGAACAGGCCAGCGGCCTGGCGGGTGTGGAGGTGTTCGGCCATCAGGCCGGGCTTGTACTGCACCGGCATGCTGTAGCCTGCAAAAGGCACCATGCGCGCACCCAGTTCGAGGTGCAAGGCGTTCAACGGGGTGGTCAACAGGGTGTCGGAGGACATGGAGCGGACTTGAAATGCAGGGGCCACACACGGCCATGCCGTGCACCAGCCCCACTGTCCGCTTTACCTGAGAGATTCACGCGGGCGATGCCGCGTTTGCTCCTTCGGTGGGCCATGTTCTATGGCCTCTCTCCAGGGGGGAATCGCCCGTTGCCGGGCGTCTGCCAGTCCTTTTGCCTGAGCGTTCAGGGTTTGCATGTGCAAACCGCCTGCGCCTTCGGCGGTCGCTCGGGGCGACACTCTCCTGACGTGGGCGCGATTGTAGCGCCGTGCCAAGGCGGCGCATGGCCGTGTTGGGCAACTGATATCAAAAAAAACGGGGCGGTGCGTTTGATCAGGTCTGGCGCAACCACGGATTGATGAGCGTCACGCCAGTGGGTTCGAAATCGGCCACGTTGCGGGTGACCACGGTCATGCCGTGCACCAACGCCGTCGCGGCGATCAGCGCGTCTCGCTCGCCACGCTTGTCGGGCACGTGGAGCCGGGCGCAGCGTTGTGCCACAGCGGTGTCGATCGGCAGCGTGCGCGCCACAAACTCCGGCAAGACCTGTTGGTCCAACCACGTGCGCAGCAAGGCGCCCTGGATGGCGTCCTTGCGCTCAATGGCCAATACGCCCAGCTCCAGTTCCATGACGGTGATGGCCGACACAAACAGATCGGCGGCATCGACGCTGTCGGCCCAGGCGGCCACATGCGCGTCGGCCTTGCCCAATCGCACCTTGCGCAGTTCGGACACCACGTTGGTGTCGAGCAGGTACATCACGACAAATCAGCCGGCCGGGTAGCGATGGTCACACGCGGCGGCTCAAACGCAATGTCCGCGGTACCCGGCAAGGCCAGGGCGTCGGCGATGTGGCGCCGTTGCCGGGTCAGCCGCTGGTATGCCTCGAAGCTCAACAGCACATGCGCAGGCTTGCCTCGGTCGGTGATGAACACGGGCCCGTTCTGGGCCGCGCGCTTGGCGCGGGTCACGTCTTGGTTCAGCTCACGGCTGGACAGGGTGGTCACGGTCATGTTGCACCTCCTACGGCTTCAAATGTAGTTACATTACTACATGAATGTTGACCGCGCAAGCGGGCGCTGCAGTTGCCATGCCCTACCGTGTGGCGGTAGGCTCCGTCACCAAAAAAGTGGCCCGTGCGGTGACGATGGGTGCGGCATTGGCGACGATCAACAGGTTGGCAAATGCCAGGCGGCTCCCTACTTTGACCACCGACACGTGGGCTTCCAGCCAGTCGCCCACGTTGGCGGTGCCCACGTAGTCCAGTCCCAGGCTGGTGGTCAGCATGCGAACGGGTGGTTGCTGCGACATCGCCGTCACATACCCAAGCGATACGTCTGCCATGGTGGCCAACAGGCCACCATGCACGGTCCCGGTGTTGTTGGTGTGCCTGGTTTCTACCCGCAGCCCAACCACAAAACCACGTTCTTCTGGCTTGTAGAAATAGGGGCCTGTGGCGTCGAGAAAAGGACTCGTGCGAAACAGGGGTTTGAAACCGGGTGGGCAACCGGTATCAGCCATGGGGCGTCCTCCGTAGACGCCCGCCACTACACGAAGCTTGCAGCATGTTTCTCCATTTGTTCATCACCTTCAGTGCGGTTATCTGGGCAGGGCACGCTCCAGCAGGCGGTCCACGTCCAGCGCGCTGGGGTCCACCAGGCCGGTGACGGCGCCCCAGTGGCCGCTGAAACGGGTGGCCACGAAGGCCTGGGCCACGTGCTCGGGCGCGTACTGGCGCAGCAGGCAGGCCTGGGCCAGCACACACAGGCGGGTGGTGAACTGGCGCCCTATGCCTTCCAGTTCCTCCGGCTTGCGCTGCAGCATCTGGCTCAGGGCCAAAGCTTCTTGCGTGAGGGTTCTATCGTCGCCCGCACGGCGCATCAGGTCGGCCAGCAGCACCTCCGCGTGCGCGGGCTGGCGGCCGATGCCGCGCATCACGTCCAGGCACATCACGTTGCCCGAGCCTTCCCAAATGGAGTTCACCGGCGCCTCGCGGAACAGGCGGCCCATGATGCCGTCTTCCACGTAGCCGTTGCCGCCAAACACTTCCATCGCCTCGCCGGTGAGTTCCACTGCGCGCTTGCAGACCCAGAACTTGGCTGCCGGCGTCATCAGGCGGTGCCAGGCCTGGGCCTCGGGCGTGTCGTGTTCGTAGGCCTCGGCCAGGTGCATGCCCAGCACCAGCGCGGCCTCGCTTTCCAGCGCCATGTCGGACAGCACCGCGCGCATCAGCGGCTGCTGGGCCAGGGTGTAGCCAAAGGCCTTGCGCTGGCGGGCGTAGGCGATGCCTTGCACCAGGGCCTGGCGCATCATCGCGGCGCTGCCCAGCACACAGGTCAGACGGGTGTAGGTGGCCATCTCGATGATGGTGGGGATGCCGCGCCCGGCCTCGCCCATCAGCACGCCCCAGGCGTCGTGGAACTCCACCTCGCTGCTGGAGTTGCTCTTGTTGCCCACTTTGTTCTTCAGGCGCTGGATGTGGATGGCGTTCTTGCTGCCGTCCGGCCGCCAGCGCGGCACAAAGAAGCAGGCCAGGCCGTCCTCGGGCGTGCGCGCCACCACCAGGTGGGCATCGCACATGGGGGCTGAGAAAAACCACTTGTGGCCGCGCAGCAGGTATTCGCCGCCGCGCCCGCCCGCGCCGACGGGCGTGGCCGTGGTCTGGTTGGCGCGCACATCGGAGCCGCCCTGTTTCTCGGTCATGCCCATGCCGATGTAAATGGCGGTTTTCTGCGCGACGGGCAGGTCGCGCGGGTCGTAGCCATCGCTGAAGAGCTTGTCGCCCACCTGCGCCCACAGCGCCGGCTCGCGCTGCAGCAGCGGGATGGCGCCCAACGTCATGGTGGAGGGGCACAAGGTGCCGGCCTCGATCTGGGCGTGCATGTAGAAGCCTGCCGCCCAGGCGGCCCAACGGCCAGGGGCGTTGTCGCGGAAGGGGCTGGAGATGAGGCCGGCCTGCCGGTAGCGCGCCAGCAGCTCGTGCCACGCGGGGTGGAAGTTCACCTGGTCCACACGGCGGCCCCGGGCGTCAAAGGTTTTGAGTTCGGGCAGGAAGCGGTTGGCCAGGTCGGCCTTGGCGTAGCTGTCGGCCGTGCCCATCAGCGCGCCGTAGTCGCCGAGTCGGCCGTGGGCCGAGGCGCCGCCGTGGCGGGTCACGGCCTCCTGCAGGGCGTGGTCGGTGGCGTAGAGGTTGTAGTCCTGCAGTTCGTCGAACTGGTTGGTGACGTCGTGTGTGGGCCAGCCCATGCTAATGTCTCCGCGTGTGTGTTTGCCTCGGAGAAGTTTAGGAGCCATGCCCCGCGAACGTGTTCGGATTCCCGCCACCTCGGTGGCGCTGCGGCGGCGCCCCCAGCAGTCGCGCGCCCGCGCCAGCTCCGAGGCCCTGCAAGATGCCTTTGTTCGGGTTTTGTTGGACCGGGGTTATGCCGCCATGACCGTGCGCGAACTGGCCGGCGTGGCCGGTGTGGGCATTGGCACGTTCTACGACTACGTGAGCGACAAGCAGGCCCTGGCCGCCTTGACCATCCACCGCCGGGTGCGCGCGGTGGGCCAGCAACTGGTGAGCACGGCGCAGGCCCATGCGGGCCTGCCGTTGGCGCGCTTGGTGCCGCTGCTGGTGGAGCAGCAGATCGAGAGCATGCGCGGTGACGTGCGGGCCTGGGCGGCGCTTTATCAGCTGGAGCGCGAAATCTCACCGCCAGAGGCTTACCGCAAAAACTACCGGCGTTATGTGGACGCCTGGACCATGGCCTTGGCTTGCGCGTGTGATGCGCCCGAGGCTGATGCCTTGCAACCCCTGGCGCGCGCGGTGCATGTGCTGACCTATGGCGCGGTTTTTCAGGCCTTGCTGACCCAGGGCGTTCGTACCGATTGGGCGCAGGTCAAGGGGGATTTAGGGCGCTCGCTGGCGGGGCATCTGTCGCCCGCTTGAACGAAAAAAGCGGCCGAGGCCGCTTTGGTGTTGAGCTTGGGGCGATTCACATGCCCACGTAGTTCGGCCCGCCGCCGCCTTCCGGTGTGACCCACACGATGTTCTGCGTCGGGTCCTTGATGTCGCAGGTCTTGCAGTGCACGCAGTTCTGTGCGTTGATCACCAGCTGGTCGGCGCCGTCCTTGTTGACGAACTCGTACACACCGGCCGGGCAGTAGCGGCTTTCGGGGCCGGCGAACTTGGACAGGTTCACACTCACCGGCACGCCAGCGTTCTTGAGTGTGAGGTGGGCCGGCTGCTGTTCTTCGTGGTTGGTGTTGCTGATGAACACGCTGGAGAGGCGGTCGAAGCTGATCTTGCCGTCGGGCTTGGGGTAGCTGATCTGCGGCATCTCGGCGGCTGGGCGCAGCTTCACATGGTCGGGCGTGGTGTTGTGGAGCGTCCAGGGCGGGTTGGCCACGCCCACCTTGGGCAGCAGCCATTGCTCGATGCCGGTCATGGCTTGGCCGACCAGCTTGCCCTTCTTGAACCAGTTCTTGAAGTTGCGGGTCTGCTGCAGTTCTTCGTTGAGCCAGCTTTTCTCGAAGGCGGCGGGGTAGGCGCTCAGTTCGTCCTGCGCGCGGCCAGCCGCCACGGCTTCGGCCAGGGCCTCGGCGCACAGCATGCCGCTCTTGATGGCGGCGTGGCTACCCTTGATGCGCGCGGCGTTCAGGTAGCCGGCGTCGCAGCCGATGAGCGCGCCGCCCGGGAACACTGTCTTGGGCAGGGCTTGGGGCGTGCCGTTGTTGATGGCGCGCGCGCCGTAGCCGATGCGTTTGCCGCCTTCGATGTGCGCCTTGATGGCCGGGTGGGTCTTCCAGCGCTGCATTTCCTCGAAGGGCGACATCCAGGGGTTTTTGTAGTCGAGCCCGATGACGAAGCCCAGCGTGACCTTGTTGCCCTCCAGGTGGTAGAGGAAGCCACCGCCAAAGCTGTCGTCCACCATGGGCCAGCCGGCGGTGTGCACCACGCGGCCGGGCTGGGCCTTGTCGGCAGGCACTTCCCACAGTTCCTTGATGCCGATGGCAAACGTCTGTGCGTCTTTGCCGGCGGTCAGGTCGTACTTGGCCAGCAGCTGCTTGCCCAGGTGGCCACGCGCGCCTTCGGCGAAGATGGTGTACTTGCCCAGCAGCTCCATGCCCAGCTGGAAGCTGTCCATAGGCTCGCCGTCCTTGCCCACGCCCATGTTGCCGGTGGCCACACCCTTGACGCGGCCCTGCTCGTCGTACAGCACTTCGGCAGCGGCGAAGCCGGGGAAAATTTCCACGCCCAGGTTCTCGGCCTGCTGTGCCATCCACTTCACCACGTTGGACAGGGAAATGACGTAGCAGCCGTGGTTGTGGAAGTTGCGGGGCACCAGCCAGTCGGGGGTGCGGGTGCTGCCGGTCTCGGACAGGAACAGCACGTCGTCGCCGGTCACTTCCTGCGCCAGCGGGGCGCCCAATTCCTTCCAGTTGGGGAAGAGTTCGGTGATGGCGCGCGGGTCCATCACGGCGCCACTCAGGATGTGGGCGCCGGGCTCAGACCCTTTTTCCAGCACCACGACCGAAATTTCCTGGCCCTTGTCGGCAGCGATCTGCTTCAAGCGGATGGCGGTGGCCAGGCCAGCCGGGCCACCGCCCACGATCACCACGTCGTATTCCATGGATTCGCGGGGGCCGAACTGCGCCAGTATCTCGTCGTGGGTCATGAGGGGTCTCGGTAGAAGTTGTGTGGCACCACGCCCCCAGGCGAGGGCAGGGCGGTCTTGTCTAGCTCGCGACGGATTTTAGTGGGGCTTCACAGACAATCTCGATCCTGTCATTTCCAAGTAAGCCATTTTCTAGAGAGCACGCTCATGTCGCATCACATCGATTGGACGGACCATGTCGCCTGGGCTACCCGGCACGCTGGCGCGACGACGCTGCGGCTGCGGGGCGCGATGGCCGCCCACATGGGATGCCCGGTGTGAGCGCCACCAACGTGGCGGTGGGTGCCGACCCGAACGCAGCCCTGGCCCAGCGCCGTGTCACGGTGGGCTTGTTGGCGGGGCTGGGTGCGGGCGCGCTGTGGGGTCTGGTGTTTGTGGCGCCGCGCATGGCGCCCGGTTTCACGGGTGTGGACGTGGCCTCGTTCCGTTTCATGAGTTTTGGGCTGATGTCTGCCGTGCTTCTGGCCTGGCGCCTGCGGCGCGGTGAGGTGCCACCCACCGGCGCCCAGATGCGTGCGGCCCTGGGTTTGAGTGTGTTGGGTTTCACCGGCTACTACACGCTGCTGGCGCTGGCGATCGGTTGGGCCGGCACGGCGGTGCCAGCGCTCATCATCGGCACCATCCCCCTGTGGCTGATGGTGCTGGGCAAACCTGAGCACCTCAGCTGGCGTGCGCTCTGGCCAGGCCTGGTGTGCACGGCCGCAGGGCTGGCGCTGATGGTGTGGGCCGATCTGGCGCACGTGACGCTGGGCGATGCGGCGTCGGGTCAATACGGCTGGGGCATGGCGTTGGCGGTGCTGTCCATGGTCAGCTGGACGGCTTTTGCGCTGCTCAACGAGCGCTGGGTCAAAGCCCACCCGGAGGTCGATTCGGCCCAGTGGACCAATTGGCTGGGCGTGGCCACCGGGCTGGGCGCCTTGCTGTTGTGGTTGGCGCTGGGCACCCCCTGGGCCGAACTGGTGGCCTTGCCCGGGTTGGTGCAAGGCCTGATGGTGTGTGTGTTGACCGGCGTGGGCTCGGCCTGGTTGGCGTCCTTGTTGTGGACCATGGCCAGCCGCCGTTTGAGTGCCAGCCTGTGTGGCCAGTTGATCGTCAGCGAGACGCTGTTCGCGCTGGTCTATTCGTTTGTGTGGGACGCCACCTGGCCATTGCCAGTGCAGTGGGTGGCGGCGGTCCTGTTTGTGTTGGGCATTGTGGCTTCGGTGCGCGCGCACCGCGAGCCCGCCATCGATGAGGTGCACCTGTGAAATTGGAACTGCCGAGCCAGAAAAAGCTGGTTCATGACATGACCCTGCCCATCCGCTGGGGCGACATGGACGCGATGGGCCATGTGAACAACACGGTCTACTTTCGCTACATGGAGGTGGCGCGCATCGACTGGATGACGGCCATCGGCTGCCCGCCTGCGCCATCTGGTCATGGCCCACTGGTGGTGAATGCGTTCTGCAATTTTCACCAACAGCTGGAATACCCGGGCGATGTGCGTGTGCGCACGTATGTGAGCGACCCGGGGCGCAGTTCGTTCGAGACCTGGTGTGTGTTGTCGCGGGCGGACGATCCGGACACGGTGTATGCGTCGGGTGGTGCTACCACGGTGTGGGTGGATTACCAGGCCAAGCGGTCGGCGCCTATGCCGGAGTGGTTGCGTTCATTGGTGTCCTGAGGGTTTTTGCCACTGGGTGGGCGGGATCGGGGTGGCGGGGCGCTCTGCGCCGCTCGTGTCCCCCGCCGGCTGCGCCGGCTCCTCCTTTACCTCGCTCTGCAGAACGCCCCACCACCCCGATCTGAAGTGATGTTGGCGCGCAACCGTTGGTTTGCCGACATGGTGGATGCCCGAGGGCATGGGGTGCTTGGCGCAGCGGCATAAAGGAGGAGCCGGCGCAGCCGGCGGGGGACAGCCGCGGAGCCAAGCGCCCCATGTCCTCGGGCGCAACGAAGCAGGCCCTTCACTTGGCCTTGGGTACCCGCCCCATCAGATAGAACTCTGGGTTCGGCATCATCCCGCTGAAGCTGGCGATGCGGTTGCTCAGCCCAAAGAAGGCCGTGATGGCCGCGATGTCCCATGCGTCTTCGTCGGTAAAACCATGGGCATGGAGGGTCGCAAAGTCCGCGTCCTCGATCTCATCCGAGCGCTGGCACACCTTCATTGCAAAGTCCAGCATGGCGCGCTGCCGTGGCGTGATGTCCGCCTTGCGGTAGTTCACCGCCACCTGGTCGGCCACCAGCGGCTTCTTCTCGTAAATGCGCAAAATCGCGCCGTGGGCCACCACGCAGTACAGGCAGTTGTTGGCCGCGCTCGTGGTGGTCACGATCATCTCGCGGTCGCCCTTGCTCAGGCCCGAGTCCTCCTTGAGCATCAGCGCGTCGTGGTAGGCAAAAAACGCCCGCCACTCGGCTGGGCGCCGCGCCAGCGCCAGGAACACGTTGGGCACAAAGCCGGCTTTTTCCTGCACCTCCAGTACCTTGGCCTTGATGTCCTCGGGCAGGCTGTTGAGATCGGGGATGGGGTAGCGGGGGGTATGGCTCATGCGTGTCTCCGTGGTTGTTCGGCCAAGTTTATCCTTGGGTTTTCCAACCGAAGGACACACCCATGAACCCCGATCAGTACGACAAAGGCCTGGCCATGCGCAAACGCGTGATGGGCGAAGACTTTGTGGCCAAGGCCTTTGGCAACGCCACCGAGTTCACCCGCCCCATGCAGGACTACATCACCCACAACGCCTGGGGTGATGTCTGGCAGCGTCCGGGCCTGGACCTGAAAACCCGCAGCTTGATCACTGTGGCCATGCTCACCGCGCTGGGCAAACAGCACGAGCTCAAAGGCCACGTGCGGGGTGCCCTCAACAACGGTGCCACGCCTGAAGAAGTGCGAGAAGTGCTGCTGCACGCCAGCATTTATTGCGGGGTACCCACCGCAGTAGAGGCCATGCGCACGGCCGCCGAGGTGGTGGACGGACGCTGACAGCACTCGGTGCGAGGCCCTAAAACAACTGGTTTCAAGCGGTAAGAAATGTTAATTTGAGCTGACTTCTGCCTTACGATTGCATCCCTTTTTGGGGTGTCAAGAGGAGACAACATGCTCAACCGTTTGAGTTTCAAGGCCAAGATTGGCCTGCTGGTGGCGGCCTCCGTGGTCGCGGTGATGCTGATGGCGGTGACGGCAGCCCTGCAGTCGCGCACCCAGATCACCGAAGCGCGCCAGCAGCAACTGGTGACGGCTGTGCAGGCGGCCCACGGTACCGTACTGGGGTACCAGGCCAAAGCCGCCAAGGGCGAAATGAGCGAAGCCGACGCCAAGAAGGCCGCCGCCGAGGCGGTGGGGCTGTCGCGTTACGGCGGCCCTGAGGGCAAGACCGAGTACTTCTACATCTGGACCTTGGACGGTGTGGGCGTGATGCACCCCATACGCACCGAGTGGAACGGCCAGAACATGATTGGCAAGGTCAAGGACGGCGCCGGGGTGGACATCATCGTGGCGCTGATGGATGGCATGAAAAACAGCCGCGATGGCCGTGCGTTTGTGCCCACCAATTTCCCCCGCCCCGGCTCCACCGTGGCGGTGCCCAAGCTGCAATACATCATCAAGGTCGATGGGTGGAACTGGATGGTGGGATCGGGCCTGTACACCGATGACCTGGACCAGCAGATTCGCCAGCGTTTTGTGCAGGATGCCGTGTTGTTGCTGGTCGCGCTGCTGATCATCGGTGGCATTGGCTGGGTGATTGCGCGTTCGGTCATCCGCCAGATTGGCGGCGAGCCTGATGTGGCCTATGCCGCCATGTCGGAAGTGGCCAAGGGCAACCTGGGCGTGCGCCTGCCGCCCACCCAGACGGGCAGCATCCTCGATGGCCTGCACCAGATGGTGGATTCCTTGCGCCAGCTTGTGGCCGAGGTGCGCAGCTCCACCGACAGCATCGCCAACGCCTCCAGCGAAATCGCCCAGGGCAATGCCGACCTGTCTCAGCGCACCGAACAGACCGCCAGCAACCTGGAGGAAACCGCCTCGTCGATGGAGGAGCTGACCGGCACCCTGCAGCAGACTTCCGGCAGTGCCCAGACCGCCAACCAGTTGGCGTCGTCTGCCGCCGAGGTGGCCCAGCGCGGTGGTCAGGTGGTGGCGCAGGTGGTCAGCACCATGGGGGAAATCAACGACAGCAGCCGCAAGATCAGCGACATCATCGGCGTCATCGACGGCATCGCATTCCAGACCAACATCCTCGCGCTCAACGCCGCCGTGGAAGCTGCGCGCGCTGGCGAGCAGGGCCGTGGTTTTGCGGTGGTGGCGTCCGAGGTGCGCAGCTTGGCCGGGCGTTCGGCGGCGGCGGCCAAGGAGATCAAGGAGCTGATCGGCGCCTCGGTGGCCAAGGTGGACAGCGGCACCCAGTTGGTGGCACAAGCCGGCCAGACGATGGACGAGATCGTCAGCTCGGTCAAACGCGTGAGCGACATCATTGCCGACATCCACAGCGCCTCGGCCGAACAGAGTCAGGGCATTGCCGAGGTGAACCAGGCGGTGTCGCAGCTGGACCAGATGACGCAGCAGAACTCCGCCCTGGTGGAGGAGAGCGCGGCGGCTGCCGACAGCATGCGCGAACAGGCGCAGCGCTTGGCGCAGGTGGTGTCGGTGTTCCGCTTGGGCAACGAGTCGGTGGCGCCGCCACCCAGTGCGCCGGTCGCGCCACGCCGGCCCGCCCCCCCGCCTGCTGCGCCTCGCAAACCCGCACCCACCGCCTTGACCCAGCCCCGGCCCACCTCGCGCCCGGCGGCGGCCCCGCCCAAGGTGGGCGCAACCCCCCGTGCGATTGCCGCGCCAGCGGCGGCGCGCCCGGCCGCTGGTGGTGACGACAAAGACTGGGAAACCTTCTGATGGGCGGGGGCAATCCCGCCTAAAACAGTCAACAATAGTGAGGCAATTGTTTCTGTGGGAACGAAAATGACAAAAAAAGTAATATAGGCCGTGTGGCACCGCCCTTGGGAAGGGGCCGGTGCCCAGGCTGATGTGGGCCCCACCGGGGCGGGTCAGGGAGGAAATAATGCCAATCATCCGTTCGCTGGGTCTGCGCGCCAGCATGTATCTGGTCGCCGCTGTGCTCACGCTGGGGCTGGCCATGCTGGCCGCGTTCGCGTACCACAACCTGGGGGACGTGCAACGCCGCGCCACCTACATCGAGACCTCACGCGTGTCGCAGCTGGAGGCGGCCTCGGCGATGGAACTCAATGTCACCCGTGTTTCGCTGCAGTTGCGCCACATGATGCTGGCGCGTGACCCGGCCGAGCGCCGCGCCGCCCTCGACGACATTGTTGCCAAGCGCCAGGCGCTGGATGCCTTGTTGGGCCAGCTGACAGCGGCGGCCGACGATGACCAGGCCCGCAGCCGCCTGGCAGACCTGCCCCGGCTGTACAAAGCCTTCTGGCAGGAAGGCGAGGCCAACCTCCAACTGATCGCCGACAGCCGCACCGATGAGGCGTTCGATTTCCTGGTCCGGCGCACCATACCGGCCCGCAACGCCGTGCTGGCGGTGCTGGACGACACGCGGCGCGCCCAGCAGGCCGGCCTGCAGGCCGACACCCGGCGCCTGGTCAGCGACGCCAGGCGCACCTTGGTGTTGCTCGTGGGCATGGCGGTGGCCATCACGGTGGTGCTGTTGGGCTTGTTTGCTTACATTGGCCGCCGTTTGCACCAGCGGGTGGAGCAGACCCGTGCCGTGGCGCAACGTGTGCGCGATGGCGACCTGAGTACCGAGGTGAGAGACGGCGCGAACGACGAGTTCAGCCCACTGCTGGCGGCCATGCGCGACATGCAACAGGCGTTGGCCCGCATTGTCTCCAGTGTGCGCAGCAACGCCGAAGACGTGGCCAGCACCAGCTCGCAGATTGCGCAGGGCAACAACGATCTGGCGCAGCGCACCGAGGAGCAGGCCGGCACCCTGAGCCACACCGCATCGACCATGCAGCAGCTCGGTGTGAACGTGCAGCAGAACGCGGGCAACGCGCGCCAGGCCAACCAGCTGGCTCAAGGCGCCAGCGCGGTGGCACTGCGGGGTGGCGAGGTGGTGACCCAGGTGGTGTCCACCATGGAGGGCATCAACCACAGCTCGCGTCGCATTGCCGACATCATTGGTGTCATCGACGGCATTGCGTTTCAGACCAACATCCTGGCGCTCAATGCCGCGGTGGAGGCCGCGCGTGCGGGCGAACAGGGCCGAGGTTTTGCCGTGGTGGCCGGCGAGGTGCGCAACCTGGCCCAGCGCAGCGCGGCGGCGGCCAAGGAAATCAAGGACCTCATCGACGACAGCGTGCGGCGGGTGAGCGAAGGCAGCGGTCTGGTCCACCGCGCGGGCCAGACCATGGAAGAAATTGTGCACAGCATCGGGCAGGTCAACACCATCGTCAGCCAGATCAGCACCGCCAGCGACGAACAAAGCGCGGGTGTGATCCAGGTGGGCGACTCGGTGGGCCACATGGACCAGGCCACCCAACAAAACGCGGCCTTGGTGGAAGAGTCGGCGGCGGTGGCCGAGGCGCTGCGCCGCAAGGCCGCCGACCTGTTGCAGACGGTGTCGGTGTTCCGCTTGTCCGGCGTTCGGGCCTGACGCTGCGGCCGTTCAGCCCACCAACAAGCGCTGCACCAGGTCGGTGATGCCGTTGGCCTGGTACTTGCGCATCAGGCGCGCGCGGTAGATCTCCACCGTGCGGTGGCTGATGGCCAGGGTTTTGCCGATCTCCTTGGCCGTCAGGCCCTGCATCACCAGCGCGGCCACCTCGCGCTCGCGGGCGGTGAGGTCGGCTTTCACCGTGCGGCGTGCGCTCAGGTCTTCAAAGCTCCAGATGCCGGCCGCGTGGGGGTCGTTCCTGTCCAGCGAACGCCCGGTCACATGGCACCAGAATGTCTCGCCCTTTTGAGCGCCGTCCACCCGTTTCATCAAGCGGTCATCGGCATAGTGGCCGCGCGTGTTCATGATGGGTGCGATGCGCTCGCCGGTGCGCTGGTACTCGTCGGCGCTGGGGTAGAGGATTTGAAAGCTCTGACCCACCAGCTGTTCGCGGCTGGCGCCGAACATGTCGCACACGGCGCGGTTGCAGTCCACCATGGTGCGGTGGCGCGAGAGCACCAGGCCCACCGGCGCCAGGTCAAAGGCCAGGCGGTAGTCGATGGCGGCGTGTGCGGGGACCGGGTTGGACATTACGAAATACTACGTATCTGAATACGTAGTATCGTAGCGTTTCTCGTAGACCCCTTCACTTTCTGACTGGAGACCGGTGGCATGAACAAGATTTACCCCAGCGCTGCCGAGGCGCTCAAAGGCGTGGTGGCCGATGGCCAACTGCTGGCCGTGGGCGGCTTTGGCCTGTGTGGCATTCCCGAGGCGCTGATCGACGCGCTGCGCGACAGCGGCGTGCAGAACCTGACCGCCATTTCCAACAACGCCGGTGTGGACGACTTTGGACTGGGCAAGCTGCTGCAGACACGCCAGATCAAGAAGATGATCAGCAGCTACGTGGGCGAGAACAAGGAGTTCGAGCGCCAGTACCTGTCGGGCGAGCTGGAGCTGGAATTCACGCCACAAGGCACGCTGGCCGAGAAGCTGCGCGCCGGTGGCGCCGGCATCCCCGCCTTTTTCACCAAAACCGGTGTGGGCACCCTGGTGGCCGAGGGCAAGGAGCTGCGCGAGTTCGACGGCGAAACCTACGTGATGGAGCGCTCGCTGGTGCCCGACGTGTCGCTGATCAAGGCCGACGTCGCCGACCGCAGCGGCAACCTGCGCTTCAACATGACGGCGCGCAATTTCAACCCCGCCGCCGCCACCGCCGGCAAGATCTGCATCGTCGAGGTCGAGCGCATCGTCGCCACCGGCGAGCTCGCGCCCGACGACATTCACCTGCCTGGCATCTACGTGCACCGCATCGTGCTCAACGCCACGCCCGAAAAGCGCATCGAAAAGCGCACCACCCGCGACCGCAAAGTTTGAGGAGACCGACATGCCCTGGACCCAAGACCAAATGGCCGCGCGCGCGGCATCTGAACTGCAAGACGGCTTTTACGTCAACCTCGGCATCGGCATCCCGACGCTGGTGGCCAACCATGTGCCCGACCACATCGAGGTTTGGCTGCAAAGCGAAAACGGCATGCTGGGCATTGGCCCCTTCCCGTACGAAGACGAGGTCGATGCCGACCTGATCAACGCCGGCAAGCAGACCGTGACCACCATCAAGGGCTCGTCCATCTTCGGCTCCGACCAGTCCTTTGCCATGATCCGTGGCGGCAAGATCAACCTGTCCATCCTGGGCGCCATGCAGGTCAACGCGCGCGGCGACCTGGCCAACTGGATGATCCCCGGCAAGATGATCAAGGGCATGGGCGGCGCCATGGACCTGGTGGCCGGCGTCAAGCGCGTGATCGTGCTGATGGAACACGTGGCCAAGAAAAAAGACGGCACCGAGGACCTCAAGATCCTGCCCGAGTGCACCTTGCCGCTGACCGGCGTGGGCGTGGTGGACCGCATCATCACCGACCTGGGCGTGATGGACGTGACGCCCGAAGGCCTCAAGCTGGTGGAGCTGGCCGATGGCGTGACGCGTGAGTTCATCCAGAGCAAGACCGGCGTGCCGCTGATCTGAACCCCCTAGGGTAGGGGTGCGTACCCGGCTCGCCTGCGCCGGGTACGCGAATTGCTCAGTGCCTGCACCTCAGGCCACCCAAGAGCACATTTCCATGCAGGCACCCATCGCCGCCTACCTCGAGGCGCTGCACGCACAATTGGCCGGCGCCAACGCTGGTGAACTGGCCAGCTACATCCCCGAACTCACCAAGGCCAACCCCGATTGGCTGGGCATCAGCATCGTCACCATGGACGGCGTGGCCTACAGCGTGGGGGATGCCGAGCAGCTGTTCACCATCCAGTCCATCTCCAAGCCATTCGTGTACGGCATGGCCCTGGCCGACCGGGGACAGCAGGCCATGTCCGACAAGGTGGGCGTGGAGCCCAGCGGCGACGCTTTCAACTCCATCAGTCTGCATCCCCAGACTGGTGCGCCGCTCAACCCCATGATCAACGCTGGTGCGATCGCCACCACCAGTTTGGTGGCCGGGCGCACCACCGAGGCGCAGTGGCAGCGCATCGAGTCGTCCATCGCCACCTTCGTGGGGCACCCGGTCACGGTGGACGGGTCGGTTTACCAGTCCGAGAGCAGCACCGGCCACCGCAACCGGGCCATCGCCTGGATGCTCAAGAACTTCGGCATCATCGAAGGCGAGCCCATGGCGTCGCTGGAGAACTACTTCCGGCAATGCGCCATCGAGGTGAGCTGCCGCGACCTGGCCTACATGGCCGCGACGCTCGCCAATGGCGGGGTCAACCCGTTGACCGGGCAGCGCGCCTTGCCCGCCGAACACGTGGGCCAGGTGCTCAGCGTCATGGCCACCTGCGGCATGTACGACTTTGCTGGCAGCTGGCTCTACGAGGTGGGCATGCCGGCCAAAAGCGGCGTCGGCGGTGGTGTCATCGCGGTCATCCCCGGGCGTTTTGGCATCGCCATCTTTTCGCCCAGGCTGGACGCCAAGGGCAACAGCGTGCGTGGCATCGAGGCCTGTCGCCGCATCTCGCGCGATTTTGGCCTGCACATGTTCCAGCAGGTGCGCGACCCGCGCCAGGCCCTAGGCCGGGTCTACACCGGGGCCGACGCGGCATCGCGCCGCAAACCGGTGGGGCCGGCCCGGGCGCACCTGCAGGCGCACGCGCACCGCATCAAATACCTCTCGCTGCACGGCATGCTGGCGGTGGACGGGGTGGAGTACATCGTGCGCCGCATGCTGGGCATGGCCGCTGACACCGACTGCTTCATTCTCGACATGAACCAGGTCACCGGCGTGGCCGACAGCGCCGCCTTGATGTTGCACCAGGTGCGGCGCACGCTGCAGATCGAGGGCAAACCGGTGGTGTGCTCGCGGGTGCACCGGCGCGCCGCCATCCTGCAACCGCTGGCGCGGGCGGCGGGGGCGCAGGACCGGGGCTTTCTGGTTTTTGAAGACAACGACCTGGCGGTGGAGTGGTGCGAAAACCGCTTGCTGCAAGGCATGGGGTCGACCGAGGAGGTGGCCGTGCCCCTGGCCGACTCGCCCTTGCTGGCCGGCTACTCGCCGGAGATGCTCAAGCTCATGGACAGCCACATGAGCACCGAGCTGTTTGGGGCTGGCGACACCATCCTCAAGGCCGGCGAGGCCGGCGATGGCCGGGTCTTCTTCATCGAGAGCGGGCGGGTCAGCGTGTTGGTGCCGCTGGACGAAGGGGGGCACCAACGCATCGCGTCGCTGGGGCCGGGCATGGCGTTTGGCGAAATGACGCTGCTGGGCCAGACCCAGCGCACCGCCTCGGTGGTGGCCGACAGCGACGTGCGCTGCCGCGTGCTGCATGTGAACGACCTGGAGGCACTGGCCCAACAGATGCCAGAGATCAAGATACGGCTGCTGGAAAACCTGGCCCGCGACCTGGCGGTGAAGCTGCGTGGCGCCACACAGTGGATTGCCGCGCTGGCCTGAGGCCGGGTCAGCCGACTCAGCGCCAGGTGCGCGTATTATCTGAGGCGTTCGACCACAGCCCGTGCTGCGGTCAGGCCGCGACACGAGGAGACCGCGCACCATGCAATTGTTTGTCTGGGACCACCACTTCAGCACCGGCCTGCCCGAGCTGGACGAGCAGCACAAGGCGCTGATCGACGTCTTCAACCGCTTGCACGACACCCTGTTCCACGCCGGTGTGTCGTCCGACGAACGCGAAGCCGCGCTGCGCCGCGCCTTCGACCGCCTCATGAACTACGCCCGAGCCCAGTTCACCGGCGAAGAGCAACTCATGCGTGAGGCCGGCATCGACGAGCGCCACCAGCAGAAACACCGCCGCCAGCACGAGCAGTTCATCATCAACCTGCGCGAGATGTGGAATGGCCGCGCGACCCAGCCCGACCTGCATGGCCGGCTGATGGGATTTCTGGTGTCGTGGATCGGTCTGCACATCCTGGGGGTGGACCCATCGATGGTGCGGCAGATGCGCCAGGTGAAAGCGGGGCGGGCGGCCGTGGATGCCTACGAGGACGATCCGGGTGTATCTGAGGCCGGCCAGCGCGCGCTGCTCAATCTGGTGGGACACCTGTACCTGGAGCTGTCCGCGCACGCCCGCGCGCGCGACGCCGCATTGGCTGCGGCCGACGCGGTGGCCGCCAGCGCCCAGGTGCTGCACGAGCGCCTGGCGCGCCAGGGCCATTTTGACGACGAACTCCAGGCCGCCGATGCGCGCCTGTTTGAAACCCGGCTGGAAGAAGAAGCGGCGCGCGGTTTTCGCAGCGAGTCACCGCTGTCGATGATCCTGCTTGACTGGGGGGTCGAATCGGCCAACGAGCCCTCGGTGTTGTTGCGCGATGTGACACGCGCGGTGGCCGCCGAGATGAAGCGCACCACCGACCTCGTGGCCTGTCTGGGCCCTCAGCGGGTGGCGGTGTTGTTGCCCGACACGCCGCTGGACGGCGCGCAACTGGCGGGCCAGCGGGTGGCCGCAGCCATTGCCGCGTTGGGTCCGCTGCGCATGGGTGTGGCCGGTGCGGTGCCGCGTTCGCGTGGTTATGGGGCGGTGCTGCTGGCCGATGCGGCCTCGTCCTTGTTGCCCATTGCTCACGCCGCCGTGTCGGCGCCTTTGCCCAACAGCTGATCCACGCTGGTTTGCAGCTCGGGCGCGCCGAGCAGCGTTTGCAGCGCGGCCTCCTGGGCGGGCTGCAAATGACCCGCCAGGTGGTGGGTGCAAAGGGCGGTGTCGGTGGCCAAGTGCCACTGGGCCAGTGTGTCGAGCGCGCCTGCGGTCAGGCGCTCGGCCAGACGGGCGCACAGGTAGAGCAGGGCACGGCGTGTTGCGGCGGGGGTGTCCAGGCCGCTGGCGGGCTGGGTCAGCACCAGGTCGATGTCACCCACCCCGTGCACGATGCTGGCGGGCAGTTCCCAGCTGGTCATCAACAGGCGACCGATTTCGGGCGCACACAGTCCCAGCGCCTGCTGTTGTGCGCTGTAGCGCTGCACCAAATCAAGCGACATGTCGGTCAACGCCGGTTGGGCGCGGCTCTGGGGCAGGGTGGCCACGGCCATGTGGCCCACAAACGAGAGCACCACCTGGGTGACCAGGGTGCCGGCGTCGGCCATGTGCAGCTGTTTGCTCAGCCGTGAGCACAACTCGCTGGCAATGGCGCTGGCGGTCCACAACTGCTCGAACACGCGGCGGCTGGCGGGGTCGCTGGCCTGGAAGGATTCGTCGAGCAGGTAACGCACGCAGATGCTGCGCACGGTGTTCATGCCCAGAAAGGTGATGGCCTGACCAATGCTGGTGACGGAGCGCTGTAGTCCATACAGCGGAGAGTTGACGGTGGACAGCACCTTGGCGGCAATCAGCGGCTCGCTCATGACCAGCTCGCTCATTTCCGTCGAGGTGGCCGTGGCGAGGAACTCGGGCGAGATCAGGCGGTGCAGCGCACGGGGTGGTCGGGGAATGTTGCGCAAGGACTCGGTGAGGGCATCGCGCTGGGCGGGGGGCATGTCTTGCACCGGTGTGATGCGGAAAGTCGCCAGTTCGGGGGGCAATGGGCGTGAGGACACCGCCACAGGTGTGCCCTCAGATGGAGCCCTGTGTGGGACCGCAACGGGCTGGTGTGAGGGCGGAGCGGCCCGCGGCTCGGCGGGGCGCATGGTGGTGGGTGTGTTGTCACGGCGCGGCGCCGCACGGCGCAGCACGAGGTAGGCCACAACCGCCAGCACCAGAACGATGAGGCCAAACAAAACGGGGGGGGTCATGCGGTCAGCTCCGAGTGAGGCGGGTGGAGGGTGTAGGTTGTGGGCAGCTGGTCCACGGGCACCGGGTGGCAAAAGAGGTAACCCTGGTAGCGCTTGCAACCGGCTTGCCGCAGCATGTCGAACTGTGCCTGGGTCTCTACCCCTTCGGCCAGTACGTTCAGTTTCAGGTTGCGGCCCATGTCCACAATGGCTTTGACGATGGACAGGTCGTTGGCGTCGAGCAGCAGGTCGCGCACAAAACTCTGGTCGATCTTGAGCTGGTCCAGCGGCAGGCGCTTGAGGTAGTTGAGCGACGAATACCCGGTACCAAAATCGTCGAGCGACAGCCGCACCCCACGCGATTTGAGCGAGTGCATTTTGGCGGTGGCGCCGTCCACGTCTTCCACCAGGTGGCTTTCGGTCAGCTCCAGTTCCAGGCGTTGTGGGTCGGCCCCGGTTTCGGCCAACACCGTGGCCACCAGTTGCACAAATTCGGGGTGGTGCAGCTGGCGTGCGCTGATGTTGACCGCCACCAGCAGGTGTGCGCGCTGTGGGTCGTCGCGCCAGGCTGCGATCTGTTCGCACGCGCTGCGCAGAATCCACAGGCCCAGCGGCTCGATCAGCCCCGACACCTCGGCCAGTCCGATGAAGCTGCCCGGCGGCACCATGCCACGTTGCGGGTGCTGCCAGCGCACCAGGGCCTCGACCCCGAACACCGCGCCGTGTTCGTCGATCTGTGGCTGGTAGTGGAGCAGAAACTGACGCTGCGCCAGGCCTTCCCGCAGGTCGGCTTCCAGCGCCGCACGCGCCGCGATCACCGCCTCCATGTCGGAGCGGAAAAAGCGCACCGTGCCGCGCCCGGCGGCCTTGGCCTGGGCCAGCGCGATGTCGGCCTGTTTGAGCACCGCCTCCACCGAGTGGTCTTGCTGGTTCAGCAGCGCGATGCCGACGCTGACCGACGCCGGGTGGGTCAGTGTTTCAAGCTGGAAGGGCATGTCGGTGATGGCGCGCACCAATTGGGTGGCGGCGGTTTCGATCTGCCGCATGGCCAGGCCGGGCTGGGCGTTGAGCGAGGTCATGAGCAGGCCGAACTCGTCGCCGCCCAGCCGCGCCACCAGGTCGTCGGCACGGGCGCAGCCGCTCAGGCGTTGTGCGACCTGTTGCAGCAGCAGGTCGCCCACGTTGTGGCCGTGGGTGTCGTTGAGGCCCTTGAAGTTGTCGAGGTTGAGCAGCAGCAGGGCGTGCTGGTGCAGGCCGGCGGCCGGATCGGCCAACAACTGCTGCAGGCGCTCGATCATCTGGCGCCGATTGGCCAGGTGGGTGAGTGGGTCGTGGTACGCGAGCTGATGGATTTCCTGCAAAAACTGGCGCTGTTCTGTGATGTCCGTGGAAATGCCACACAGCGCGTAAATGCTGTTGTCGGCCCGGCGCAGCGGCAACTTGACGGAGAGGTAGGTGCGCTGGCTGCCGTCGGGCAGCCGGTTCACTTCCTCCTGCACCAGACGTTCGCCCCGGTCGAACACCCGCTGGTCGGTGACCCGGAGGTGCCGGGCTGTGGTCTGGTCAAAAAAAGCGCTGTCGCCTTGGCCGACGATCTCGGACAGGGGTTTGCCGAACAGCTCGCAGACCTGTCGGTTGGCATAGAGGTAGCGCAGCTCGGTGTCTTTGATGAAGATGAAGGCGTCCACGCTGTTGAGGATGGTGGACAGCTTGTCCTCGCTGGCGCGCAGCTCGGCGGTGCGACGCGCCACCTCGCGCTTGAGCAACGCCACAAAAGCCAGCGCGAGCAACAGCGCGGTCACCACGCCCCCCAGCCCCCACCAGAACGCGGCCGGAATGGGCGGTGATTCGCGTGGCACGGCCCAGCGTTTGAGCACCTGGTAGTAGGGCGAATCGGGCTGTGCCTGCCAGGGCTCGAGGTGGCGGTCGAGCGCGGCCAGCACATCAGCGTTGCGGCCTTTGGCCGCCACAAAAAACAGGCGCGAAGGCTGGAACATCAGGCTGGTTTCCACCAGCTTGTAGCGCCTCGCCGCCAAGTCGCCAAAGTGGTGGTTGACGGCGACGGCGTCGGCCTCACCAGCGGCCACACGGGCAAACGCCTCGTCAAACGTGGTGTGTGGCACCAGTTCCGTGCGCAGGCCAAAACCGGCCAGCAAGGTGGCCAGGTACTCTTGCTGGCTGGAGCCATCGAGCACGGCCACACGTTTGCCCTGCAGGTCCAGCATCGACTCGATGTGTTGCTCCGGTTTGCGGTAGAGCTGTGACCAGCTGTGCAGGGCTGGCACGCGGTGGAAGTCGTACAGGCGCACCCGCGAGTCGGTGCGCGCCACATCGGGCATCAGGTCCAGAGAGCCGGCCTCCAGGCTCGCCAGACAGGCGTCCCAACGGCAGGGCACGGGCACCAAGGTCCAGTTTTCGCGGCGCGCCACTTCTTGCAGCAAGTCGCCCATGATGCCGCTGGGCCGGCCGCTGGCATCGGCGGTGACCTTGGGCGGGTTGTCGTAAACGCCCACGCGCACCTCGCGCGCACTGACCACGGTCGGCAGGGTGAGAAGACAGGCCAGACCCAGGGTCAGGCTGCGCACGAATAATCGGAGCGCGACCGCATCACCACCCGTACACTGTTTCGACGTGTTTGCCATTGCGGCCAAGCATACGATAGGGTGGGTCGGTTTTTGCAAATGTTTGACAATGAAATGGCTCCCTGAAACCTTCCGTTCACGTTTGGCCTTGGCGATTGGTGTCTTGGCCCTGGGCGTGGGCTTGCCGTTTTACCTTTACGTCACCCACGTCTATGGGCAGCAGCTGGTGCGCGAACGCGAACAGGCCTTGCACGAGTTGGCCGAGGCGGTGGCGTCGGTGGTGTCGCTCAACCTGGAAGAGCGCTTGCGCGAGATCGGTCAGGTGGCTCGCTTGTCGCCCGAATTGGCGGGCGTGCGGGCGGAGGAGGCCGGTGCGGCCACGTTGGACGCCTTGCAGGCTGCCTACCCCGTGTACGCGTGGATCGGCGCCACGGACGCGCAGGGCGTGGTCAAGGTGGCCACGGGTGGCCTGCTGGTGGGGCGTTCGGTGGCGCAGCGCCCCTGGTTTGCCGCCGGTCTGAACGGCCCGTACCTGGGCGACCGCCACCGCGCGGATCTGCTGCAGTCGCTGCTGGCGCCGGGCGCGTCCGAACCGCTGTATTTCATCGACGTGGCGGTGCCGCTGCGGGCACCCGACGGCAGCGTGAGTGGTGTGCTGTCCGCCCACCTGCATTGGCGCTGGGCCGCCAACGTGGTGGGTGCCATCGTCCCCCGCAAAAGTGCGCGGCAACAAATCGATGTGTTCCTGGTCGACCAGACGGGGCACATCAGCTACCCCGACCGTGCTCTGGGCGCCGATCGCGTGCCCGACGGACTTGTGTCCGAGGTGCCGCAAGTGCTCGACAGCTGGCCGGAAGGGGGTGAGTACCTCAGTGTGGCCATGCCCGTGCCCGAGGCCGGGCCTGCCAGCCCGCTGGGGTGGCGTGTGGTGGTGCGACAGCCGCTGACCGCAGCGCTGGGCGATCTGGTCGATCTGCAGCGCGCGGTGCTGGGCGTGACCTTGTTGGCCAGCTTGGTGTTTTTGCTGCTGGCGTGGTGGGGCGCGCGCATCATCAGCCGCCCGTTGGAGGTGTTGACCGGCCTGGCCTTGCGTGTGGAGCGGGGCGAAGAAGATGTGGTGCTGGACGCCGGTGCACGCAGTGCCGAGGTGCGTGCCCTGTCGACCGCCTTGAAAGGCATGGCGGCCACCCTGATTGCCCGGCGCCAGGCGCTCGAGCGCAGCAACCACGAGCTGGAGGACAAAGTGGCCGAGCGCACGGCCGAACTCGCCCGCAGCAACGCCGAGTTGGAGCGCCTGGCCCGTCACGACCCGCTGACCGGCTTGCCCAACCGGCGCGCCTGTGACGAGCGCCTGGCCCTGGAGTTCGAACGCATGCGCCGCACCGGCGTGGCGTATGTGGTGTTGGTGCTGGACGTGGACCACTTCAAGCTGGTCAACGACAGCCATGGCCATGCGGCGGGTGACGCCGTGCTGCGGCACGTGGCCGATGTGCTGCGGCGCCAGTTGCGGTCCACCGACTTTGTGGGCCGCAGCGGTGGCGAGGAGTTTCTGGTGTTGCTGCCCCAGACGCCGCCCGACGAGGCCTTGCGTGTGGCGCAAAAGCTGCGTCATGCGGTCGACATCTCACGCCCGCCTGCCGCCGACCATGTGACGCTCAGCATCGGCCTGAGCGAGGCGCAACCGGAGCACAACAGCAGCGACGCGGCCGTGCGCGCGGCCGATCACCAGCTCTACCGCGCCAAACAGAACGGCCGCAACCGGGTGGAGAGCAGCTTCATGCGCTGAAAGGCGCAGGGCTGGTCCAGCCCATCGGTTGGCCGGTGTGGGGGTGGGGCAAGGTGATGGCGCAGGCGTGCAACAGCAACCGAGGTGAGGCCGCGAGCGCAGCGCCGTCGGCATACAGGTCATCGCCCAACATGGGGTGGCCCAGCGCCAGCAAATGCACGCGCAGTTGGTGCGAGCGGCCGGTCACCGGCACCAACGCCAACCTTGCGCAGGGGCCAAGCCCAGGCACTTCACTCACTTGCAGCGTGCGCCAACGGGTGTGGCTGGGTCTGCCGAGGTCAAAGTCCACCTTGCTTTTGGGCCGGTTGGGCCAGTCCACGATCAGGGGCAGGTGGATGTCGCTCCAGCCCTCGGCATCGGCGGCCGAGGCATCGGGCACACCGGCCACCACCGCCTCGTAGCGCTTGAGCACCCGGCGATCGGCAAACGCCAGGCTGAGCGTGCGCTGGGCGGCCGCACCGCGCCCCATCACCACGAGACCCGAGGTGGCCATGTCCAGCCGGTGCACGATGAGGGCGTCGGGGTAGACCGCTTGGGCGCGCGCACTCAGGCAGTCAGCCTTGTCGGGGCCGCGTCCTGGCACACACAAAAGGCCGGCGGGCTTGTCCAGCACCAGCAAGTGCTCGTCGGCGTGCACCACGTTGAGTCGTGTCATGCTCAAACCAAGTGTGCAGGCAGATCCGCATGCTGATGCAGCACGCGGATCACATCCAGGTGGGTGTCGCGTTCCAGGTAGAAGACCGCGTAGGGATAGCCGGTGGTGAGCCAGCAGCGCAGGCCGGGCACGTGGAGTGGCCGTGCGTAGCGAGGTGAGCCGGTGCCGGGGTGTTCGGCCAGGTGCAGGAAAGCGGCGTCAAGCGAATCGATGAACCCGAGCGCCACGTCGGCGTTTGCCTGCGTGAGGTAGTGGTCGAAGGCACGGTCAATGTCCGCTGCTGCAGCGGCCGTCGGTCGGCAGGGCTTCAAACCTTGCTGCCGGATGAACCCAACGCACGCTGGCGCAGGTGATCGCGCTGGGTCGTCCAGTCCGGCCCGGGGCCAGACGCCAAACCTTCGGCCAGCAGGGCGCGCAAACGCTCACGCCCTGCTTCCTGCTCGTCGCGGCGCACCAGATCGCGCACGTACTCGCTGTGGGTGCTGTAGCCACGGCTTTTGACGCGTTCATCCACGAACGATTTCAGTTCGTCGGACAGCGAGATGTTCATGGTGGTTGGCATGGTCAGCAGCTTAACGGTTTTGGCAATCTTTGCCAAGAAATGGTCTCCCGAAATGGCCTCCCGATGCTGCCCGTCACAGCTCCACCGCCTCCACCAGAAAGCGCACCCGTTTCTGGCCTTGCCACTCATCGGCGTCGAGCCGGAAGGCCAGCTTGGCACGGGCGGGCAGGGGCTCGGTGTGGCTGAACCAGATGCCGTCCACCGCCGCGCCCTGGTGTTTGAGTTTGAGCTGCAGGTGTTTTTCGCCCACGATACGTTGCGAGACCACCTCTACTTCTTCGCAGAACACGGGCGGCGCAAAACCCTGGCCCCAGACCGCGGCGTGCAAGGTGTCCACCACGTCGGGGCGGCGGTATTGCGGGTCCAGCGGGCCGTCGGTTTCCAGGCGGCGCTGCAGGGTTTCGGCGTCCAGCCATTCGCTGGCCACCTGGGCCAGGCCTTGTTCGAAGGCGTCCAGGCCGTCTTCGTGGATGGTGCAGCCGGCCGCCATGGCGTGACCGCCAAAGCGCAGCAGCACGCCGGGGTGGCGTTTGGCCACCAGGTCAAGTGCGTCGCGCAGGTGGAAGCCTGGGATGGAGCGACCTGAGCCTTTGAGTTCGTGCCCTTTGCCCTCGGCCGCGCTGGCCGCGAACACAAAGGTCGGGCGGTGCAGCTTGTCTTTGAGGCGCGAGGCCACGATGCCCACCACGCCTTCGTGGAAGTCCGGGTCGAACACGGTGATGGCAGGTGGCGGTGCCTCGTCTTCGTCGAACAGTTGTTCGGCCAGTTGTTGCGCCTGTTCGCGCATGTCGCCTTCGATGGCCTTGCGTTCGCGGTTGATGCCGTCCAGCGTGCGGGCCAGTTCGTCGGCGCGAGCCGCGTCGTCGGTGATCAGGCATTCAATGCCGAGGGTCATGTCGGCCAGGCGGCCGGCGGCGTTCAGGCGCGGACCCAGGGCAAAACCGAAGTCGAAGGCGGTGGCCGCTTGGGGGCGGCGCGCGGCCACGTTGAACAGCGCCGCCATGCCGGCGGGCAGGGCGCCGGCGCGCACGCGCTTGAGACCCTGGGCCACGAGGCGGCGGTTGTGGGGATCGAGTTTGACCACGTCGGCCACGGTGCCAAGTGCCACCAGAGGCAGCAGGGCGTCTACCTTGGGCTGTGTCGCTGCGGTGAAAACGCCGCGTTCCCGCAACTCGGCCCGCAAGGCCAGCAGCACGTAGAACATCACACCCACGCCCGCGATGGATTTGCTCTCAAACGTGCAGCCGGGCTGGTTGGGGTTGACGATCACACAGTCATCGGGCAC